>NZ_CP169391.1:324827-649654 GCF_041937525.1 Kytococcus sedentarius | reverse complement strand
GTGCGGCCGCCGCGGCCGGTGCCACCGCCCTCACCGTGGGTGGCGCCTCCGACGCCAACGCCATGACGCAGTCCTTCCGCCGTTCCATCTACCGCACCGCGCGGACCCGCGAGGGCTACCCCTACGTGTACGGCGCCGAGGGCCCCTACTCCTTCGACTGCTCCGGCCTGGTGCAGTGGGCCCACGCCCGCCACGGCATCACGCTGCCGCGCACGGCCACCACGCAGTACCGCCGCGCCCGCGCCATCTCGAAGCGCTACGCCACGCTGGGCGACATGCTCTTCATCGGCAACTACAACCACGCCTCGCACGTCGGCTTCTACGTGCCGTGGAACGGCCGCGACTACATCTTCCACTCCCCGCGTCCGGGCCGTCGCGTCGTGTGCGACCGCATCTGGACCTGGCGCTACACCACCCGCCGCTTCTACTGAGCAGCGGTCCGCTCCCCCGCGGGAGCGCCTGATCAACGCCGAAGGGCCGACATGTGCGAACGTGTCGGCCCTTCGGTGTTTCTGTGCCCGGTCCGGTTGCTGTGCCCGGGCCCCGGACCGCCTGACCGCATGGCGGCCGGGCGGCCCGGGCAGCTGGTCAGACCTGGGCGCGGGTGTCGATCGCGTCCTTGATGCGGGCGATGGAGTCGGCCACCGGCACCCCGTTCTCCTGGGAGCCGTCGCGGAAGCGGAAGGAGACGGCGCCCGCATCGCGGTCCTCTCCCCCGACGATGACGGTGAACGGCACCTTCGACTTGCTGGCGTTGCGGATCTTCTTGGGGAACCGGTCGTCGCTGGCGTCGATGTCGGTGCGGATGCCCTGGGCGCGCATCTGGGCCAGGACGTCCTCCAGGTAGGGCTGGAAGTCCTCGGCCACCGGCACGCCCAGCACCTGCACCGGCGCGAGCCACACCGGGAACTGCCCGGCGTAGTGCTCCACCAGCACACCGATGAAGCGCTCGATGGAGCCGAACTTGGCCGAGTGGATCATCACCGGCTGCTGGCGCGTGCCGTCGGCCGCGGAGTACTCCAGGCCGAAGCGCTCCGGCTGGTTGAAGTCGTACTGGATGGTCGACATCTGCCAGGTGCGGCCGATGGCGTCGCGTGCCTGCACGGAGATCTTGGGCCCGTAGTAGGCGGCGCCGCCCGGGTCCGGCACGAGCTCCAGGCCGGTCTCCGTGGCCACCTGCTCCAGCACGGCAGTGGCCTCGGCCCACTGCTCGTCGGTGCCGATGAACTTCTCCTTCTTGTCGCCCTCCTCGGCGCGCGTGGAGAGCTCCAGGTAGTAGTCGTCCATGCCGAAGTCCCGCAGCAGCGAGAGCACGAAGTCCAGCAGGTGCTTCACCTCGCCGGGGGCCTGCTCGCGCGTGACGTAGGAGTGCGAGTCGTCCTGCGTGATCATCCGTACGCGCGTGAGGCCCTGCAGCACGCCGGACTTCTCGTTGCGGTACACGGTGCCGAACTCGAAGTAGCGCAGCGGCAGCTCACGGTAGGAGCGCTGCTGGGAGCGGTAGATCAGGTTGTGCATCGGGCAGTTCATGGCCTTGATGCGGTAGGCCTGCCCGTCGTCGTCGAGCTCCGGCATCATGCCCTCGGCGTAGTAGGGCAGGTGGCCGGAGGTGTGGAACAGGCCCTCCTTGGACAGGTGGGGCGTGGTCACGTAGGAGAAGCCCTCCTCCACGTGGCGCTTCCACACGTAGTCCTCCATGGTGCGCCGCAGGATGGCGCCCTTGGGGTGGAACACCGGCAGACCGGGGCCCACCTCCTCGGGGAAGGAGTACAGGTCCATCTCCGCACCGAGCTTGCGGTGGTCGCGACGCTCGGCCTCGGCCAGGCGCTCCTGGTAGGCCTTCAGCTCGTCCTTGGAGGGCCAGGCCGTGCCGTAGACGCGCTGCAGCTGCGGGTTCTTCTCCGAGCCGCGCCAGTAGGCGGCCGCGGAGCGGGTGAGCGCGTAGCCGTTGCCGATGAGCTTGGTGGTGGGCAGGTGCGGGCCGCGGCACAGGTCGCCCCAGGCCACGCTGCCGTCCTTGCGCACGTTGTCGTAGATGGTCAGCTGCGCGCCGCCCACCTCGGCGGAGGCGCCCTCGGCAGCCTCCTCGGCGGCGCCGCCCTTGAGGCCGATCAGCTCCAGCTTGTACGGCTCGGCGGCCAGCTCGGTGCGGGCGTCCTTGTCGGAGACCTCGCGGCGTACGAAGGTCTGCCCCTCGTTGATGATGCGCTGCATGGTCTTGGACAGCTTCTTGAGGTCCTCGGGCGTGAACGGCTCGGCGACGTCGAAGTCGTAGTAGAAGCCGTCCGTGATGGGCGGGCCGATGCCCAGCTTCGCCTCGCCGAACTCCTGCTGCACCGCCTGGGCCAGCACGTGGGCGGCGGAGTGGCGCAGGATGTCCAGGCCGTCCGGCTCGTCGATGAGGACCGCCTCCACCTCGTCCCCGTCGCCCACCTCGCGGTAGAGGTCGCGCAGCTCGCCGTTCACGCGGGTGGCCACCACCCGCCGGTCGTCACCGAACAGGTCGGTGCCAGTGGTCCCCGTCTCGGCCGTACGGGGTGCGCCGTTCACGGTCAGACTGATGGGGGCCATGACTTCTCCTGTTCGTGCAGCAGCCGCTGCATGATCGATGGGGTGAGCGGCGCCCGAGCGTGCGCCGCCCGCGCAGTCTACGTGGGCCCGCGGCCCCTCCCCAGTCGCCGGGCACGCGAACGCCCCGGGGTCCTGGTGGACTCCCGGGGCGTGCAACGGGTGGGCGCAAAGGGACTCGAACCCCTGACCTCTCGCGTGTGAAGCGAACGCTCTAACCAACTGAGCTATGCGCCCGTGCGCTCGCACCGAATCCTCGGTGCGACGGCAGACAGTACCCCATCATCGCCGCTGGCACCAACCCGCCCACCGGACGGGGTGAGCTCTCCCTCATCGACGCCAGAGGGGCTCGCGGGGCACGCGGCCCCACTCGACCAGCAGGTCGGCCCAGGTGGCGGGCAGACCGGGCGGGTGACCGAAGAGGAATCCCACGCACCAGACGATGGCGGTGGCGGTGGCGAAGGTGAGCGCCAGCATCGCCAACCGGGTCCCCCACCCCTGCTGGGCGAGCCAGTGGCCGAAGGCCAGCACCTTGGCGCGCACCCAGAACAGCACCCGTGAGGCGAAGGGGAACTCGGTGGCCAGGATGAACAGGCCCACGAACACCACGGCCCAGCCCGGACCCGGGAAGGGCACCATGATCAGGCCGATGACGACCACCAGCAGACCGGCCAGGCCCACCAGCAGCTTGTAGACGGGCCCCACGCCCGGCAGCTCCCGCAGGCGCCGGCGCCAGGCCCAGTCGCGCTCGTGCAGGGGAACCGGCTCGGTGCGCGCCGCCTGGTCCGGCGGCGCCCAGCGACTCGCGGTCACGGGTCCGGGGTGGCGGCGGAGTTCTCGCGGAAGATCGCCTGCAGCTGCTGGGTGAGCGGGCCGACGGGCAGCTCACGGTCGAACGACACGCCGTACTGCTGCGAGGGCGCCGGCGGCGCGGCCAGGCCGGGCGCGGCGGCCACCGGGGACTCGGCGATCTCCACCAGGCGGCTGACCGGCTGGATGGAGCGGATGGAGCTGGTCACGAAGATCTCCTCGGCCGTGGCCAGGTCGGCCATGGGCACCTGCTCCTCGCGGACCTCGATGCCGGCGGCGCGCGCCCACTCGATGACCAGGCCGCGGGTGACACCGGCCAGCGGGCCACGGTCCAGGCCGGGGGTGCGCAGCACGCCGTCGGTCACCACGAAGGTGTTGGACCCCGTGCCCTCGCACAGGTCGCCCTCGCTGGTGGCGAAGAGGCACTCGGTGGCGCCCACGCGGCTGGCCGCGAGCAGCATCACGGCGTTCTCCGCGTACGAGGTGGTCTTCAGGCCGGTGACGGTGGAGAACAGGTTGCGCCGCCAGGGGCCCACGGCGACGGTCGTGTCGCCCTCCATGCCCGGGTCGGCCGCCAGGGCCACGATGTAGGTGGGCTCGGTCTCGTAGCGACCGGAGCCGAGCGGGCCGCGGCCACCGGTGACGGTGTAGCGCAGGCGGGCCAGCGGCGGGTGACCCCGCTCCTCTGAGACGGCCAGCACCGCATCGATCCCCTCATCGAGACGGGCCCGGTCCAGCGGCGCCAGGCCGATGCCGGCGAGCGACCGGTCCATGCGGTCGTGGTGGCGCGTGCGCGCGAAGACGACCCCGTGGCGCACCTCGGCGGTCTCGAAGACACCGTCGCCGACGGTGATGCCGTGGTCGATGGGCAGGATGGCGGCCTGGTCGGCGGGGACGAGCTGGCCGTTGACCCAGACGATGGGCTGTGCGTCGTTCATGGGGCCACTGTAGGACCGCACCACCGGGCCACACCTAGGCTGCCGGTATGACAGAGCGCCCCACCCTGCCCGAGCCCGACCAGATCGTCGCCGACCTGCCCACCGATGAGCAGGCCTACTTCCTGCCCCTCGGTGACGGCCGGTACCAGCCGACCCTGCACATCCAGGGGGCGTGGCGCCCCTGGGAGCACCACCTGGCACCGGTGGTGGGCCTGGTGACACACGAGCTGATGCGGCACGAGCCGCGGGAGGACATGCAGCTCTCCCGGTTGACCGTGGAGGCCTACGGCGTGATGCCGGCGATGCCGTCCACCATCGAGGTGCGCACCGTGCGCCCGGGGCGCACCATCGAGCTGCTCGAGGCCACGATGACGATCGGCGACCGGGTGGTCGTGCGCGCCCACGCGTGGCGCATCCAGGTGGTGGACACCGCCGAGGTGGCCGGGCAGGAGATCGAGCGACTGCCGGAGCCGGAGTCGCTGCCGGAGTGGGACGGCATGCACGTGTGGAGCGGCGGCTTCATCAACTCGTTGGACTTCAAGGAGATCGACGGGCACGGACCCGGGCGGGGCCGGGCGTGGCTGCGTACCGACCTGCCGCTGGTCAAGGGTCAGGAGGTCTCCCCCATCGCGGCGGCCATGGGCCTCTCGGACACGGCGAACGGCATCGGCCCGCGGAAGGACCCGCGGGAGTGGATGTTCCCCAACGTGGAGAT
This sequence comes from Kytococcus sedentarius, assembly GCF_041937525.1. GTDB lineage: Bacteria > Actinomycetota > Actinomycetes > Actinomycetales > Dermatophilaceae > Kytococcus > Kytococcus sedentarius_A. The sequence goes on along the minus strand of NZ_CP169391.1, from coordinate 644,623 downwards.
CAGCATCCACATCTGGCGGCAGCCGGTGCCCGGCTGGGTGGGGCTCGACGGGCAGGTGGCCTGGGGCCCGACCGGTGCGGGGCTGACCTCCACCTGGATGCACGACGCCCAGGGTGCGTTCGCCCGCATCGAGCAGTCGCTGACCGTGCGGCCCATGCCCGAGGCGCTCTGAGGCGGCCCCGGGCAGGACGACCGGGCACGACACGCACGCGCGCTCGACACGCGCGGGTTTGGCACCGGGGCCGAACTTGGTTATTGTTGCCCAGCGCCGCAGGGACCGGGTCGTGGAATTCGGCACAGTCACAGCGCGCAGGCGGACATAGCTCAGTTGGTAGAGCGCAACCTTGCCAAGGTTGAGGTCGCCGGTTCGAGCCCGGTTGTCCGCTCCGAGGTCCTCCGACCTCTCGGGGTCCACGACCTCATGGTGGAGTGGCCGAGAGGCGAGGCAGCGGCCTGCAAAGCCGTATACACGGGTTCGAATCCCGTCTCCACCTCGAGGTGACGTCCGCGTCACCACCACGTCGGAGCAATCCGACACGGGCGATTGGCGCAGCGGTAGCGCGCTTCCTTGACACGGAAGAGGTCACTGGTTCAAACCCAGTATCGCCCACCAGCGCAGGGACTCCCCGATGGGGAGCCTCGCGCAGGCGGACATAGCTCAGTTGGTAGAGCGCAACCTTGCCAAGGTTGAGGTCGCCGGTTCGAGCCCGGTTGTCCGCTCTACGAGAAGGCCCGCACCCCCAGGGTGTGGGCCTTCTGCTGTGTGGCGGGTCTGGTCAGGCTCCCACGTCCCTGCGGTCCGCTCTGCCAGCGAGGACCAGCACGACGACCACGCCCACCAGTCCCGCGAGTACCAGCAGGGTGCCGGCCGCCAGATCCGACCAGTGCTGCACCCAGGTGGACGGCCTGTCCGCGAAGTGGCCCACGACGAAGGGCTCGACCACGGCGCCCACCGGCACGGTCAGCCTCCCCAGCAGGCCGATGAGGTCGGCACGCCGGGACAGATGGCCCACCACACCCAGGGGTGCGCAGAAGAGCACCGCCACCACGAACCACGCCAGGTTGGACGCCCAGATCCCCCACCCGAAGACACCCAACGCCATCCCCAGCACGTAGTGCAGCACCAGGGCACCCTCCGCGGCGGCCACGGCCACCAGCGCCGCCAGCCACCACGACCGTGCCTGCCGCCCGGCCAGCACCGCGAGCCCCGCCCAGGCGGTACCCGAGTTCAGCAGGATGCTCAGCGTCCGGCGAACCACCGAGTACTCCCGGTGCCCGCCCTCGACCTCCCCGGGCACCATCATGTTCGAGGCCAGCGACAGCACCGCCAGTGCCACCACTGCCCCCACGACCGTCACCACACCCCCGCGCGTCATGCGGTGACCGTAGCCGACCGGGGTCACTCCCCCGCGGCGTCCACGAGCCCCCGCAGTGTCAGGGCGTTGAAGGCCGCGTGGCCGTGGTTGTCGTTGTTGAAGTAGACGTAGGCCGGGCGCTGACCGTCCGTCAGCTCGGCCAGGCGTGGCACCCAGGCCGCGAGCTCCTCATCGGAGAACGAGCCACCGTAACGCCAGTTCGGGTCGGCGTTGTGGAAGCGCACGTAGGCCAGGCGCCCCGCGGCCCGCAGGATCGGCTCCTGCTCGGCGATCACCGAGACCACGAAGCCGGCGCCGTGCCTCTCCAGGAGGTCCAGCACCCCGTCGTCCAGGCCCTCCAGCCAGGTCTCGTGCTGGAACTCCACCGCCACCCGGACGCGCTCCGGCAGCAGGCCGAGGAAGTGGCCCAACCGGTCGTCGTCACGTCCGAGGTTCGCCGGCAGCTGCATCACCAACGGCCCGGCGTGGTCCCCCAGCAGGTCCATCGTGTGGGTGATGCGCTCCACCCAGTCCTGCGGGTCGTTGAGCTTGCGGAAGTGCGTCAGGTACCGCGAGGCCTTGACCGTCATCTCGAAGCCCTCGGGCATGCGGTCACGCCACCCCTCGACCGTGCGGTCGGCCGGCCACCGGTAGTGCGACCCGTTCAGCTCCACGGTGTCGAAGCGTTCGGCGTAGTGGTCGAACTGGTCCTTCACCCGCAGGCCGTCGGGGTAGAAGGTGCCGCGCCAGTGCTTGTAGGTCCACCCGGAGGTGCCGATGCGGACGTCCATCTCAGGTGCCACAGAAGGTGACGTGGGGCGGGCAACCGGGCGGCGCGGGCTCGGCGAGGTCCTCGAGCCCCGGTCGCTCGGTGAACGGGTCGCGCAGCGCGCCGACCAGTCGCTCGAAGGGCGCCAGGTCGCCGGCCGTCGCCGCCTCGAGCACCTCCTCCACGACGTGGTTGCGCGGCACGTACACCGGGTTCACCGCGCGCAGACGCTCCGCCCGGGGCACGTCCCCGGCGGCCTCGGCCTCATCGGCCAGTCCACGGAAGGACGCGGTGTGGTCCAGCCCCTCGGCGCTCAGGTGCTCCAGGTACTCGGCCACCTTGGCGGCGTCCACCTCATCGAGACCGAGCTTGGCGGAGAACACCTCCGCGTGCTGCGCCCGGTACTCCTCGGCGAAACCGACCACCACCTCCGTGGCCCGCTCCACCGCGCGCTCGGCGTCGTCGTCGATGAGGGGCAGCAGCGCCTCGGCGAGCCGCGCCAGGTTCCACTGCGCCACCGCCGGCTGGTTGCCGTAGGCGTACCGGCCACCGGTGTCGATGGAGCTGAACACCGCCCCCGGGTCGTGCGCCTCCAGCATGGCGACGGGCCCGTAGTCGATGGTCTCGCCCGAGAGGGTCATGTTGTCGGTGTTCATCACCCCGTGCACCAGGCCGACGCCCATCCACTGCGCCACGAGCCGCGCCTGGGCGGACGTGACCGCGCGCAGCAGGGCCAGCGCCTCGGGCTCGGGGCCCTCGAGCAGCTCCGGATGGTGGCGCTGCAGGGCGTAACGCACCAGCCGCGCGGTAACCTCCGGCCCGTGGGAGGCCGCCGCGTGCTGCACGGTGCCCACCCGCAGATGGCTGGAGGCGACCCGCGCCAGCAACGCCCCGGGCAAGGTCGCCTCACGCTGCACCGGCTCCCCCGTGGCCACCACGGCCAGCGACCGGGTGGTCGGGATGCCCACGGCGTGGGCGAACACGCTGAACAGGTGCTCGCGCAGCATCGGGCCGACGGCGGCCTTGCCGTCCCCACCACGGGCGAAGGGCGTCCGCCCCGAGCCCTTGAGGTGCAGGTCCACCGTGCGCCCCGCGGCATCGGTGAGCTCGCCCAGCAGCAGCGCCCGGCCGTCACCCAGCAGCGGGGAGAACCCGCCGAACTGGTGACCGGCGTAGGCCTGGGCCACGGTGGGCGGCGCGTCCGGGAGGTCCCCGAGGTCACCGGTCAGGAAGCGCAGGCCGGCAGCGGAGGCCAGCCACCCCGCATCGAGGCCGAGGTCGGCGGCCACCGCCTCGTCGAGCGCGAGGAGGGTGGGCGTGGCGACGGGCGCGGCTTCCCAGGGCTGCGACAGCTCCGGGACGGCCGCGGCGTACCCCTGGGCGAGGCGGGGCAGAGGACCCACGCTCAGTCCATCTGGGTGAAGTTGGCCTCGTCCGGGTCAGGGAAGAGGCGCTCGGGGGTGTCCAGGCCCGTGATCTCGGCCATGTCGCCGGGGCTCAGCTCGAAGCCGAACAGGTCGATGTTGCTGGCGATGCGCTCGGGCGTGACCGACTTGGGGATCACGATGCGCCCCTCCTGCAGGTGCCAGCGCAGCACGACCTGGCCCGGCGTGACGCCCTTCTCCTGGGCGATGCGGGTGATGGCCGGCAGGTCCAGGTCCTTCGCCTGACCCAGCGGCGCGTAGGCCTCGACGGCCAGTCCGTGCTCCCGCGAGGCCTCCTGGGTGGCGGGCTGCTGGAAGCTGGGGTGCAGCTCGATCTGGTTGACCGCCGGCACCACCGTGGCGTCCTGCAGCACGTCCCGCAGGTGGTGCGGCAGGAAGTTGGAGACGCCGATGGCGCGGGCCAGACCGTCGCGGTAGCCCTGCTCCAGGTCGGTCCACGCCTCGCGGTAGGTGCCCAGCCCCGGGGCCGGCCAGTGCACCAGGTACAGGTCCACCCGGTCCAGACCCAGCTGCTCCAGGCTGGTCTCGAAAGCCGCGCGGGCCGTGCCGGCAGCCTGCTCACCGTTGCGGAGCTTGGTGGTGACGAACAGCTCCTCGCGCGGGATGCCCGAGGCACGCAGGGCCTTGCCCACGGCGGCCTCGTTGGCGTACCCGGCGGCGGTGTCGATGTGGCGGTACCCAGCCTCCAGCGCCGTCTCCACCGCCTGCTGGGTCTGCGCCGGCGGAACCTTGAACACGCCGAAGCCCACCTGGGGCATCTGCACCCCGTTGTTCAGGGTGATGGTGGGGACGTCCTGGGGTGCTGCCATGGGTGGCCTCCTGAAGTGTGGCTGTCCCCGTGGTCAGCACCCCGGACGGCGTGCGTGTTCCCGATCCGGCGGATCAGTCCGTGGACGCGTCGTCCTCGGGGGCGTCCTCGGGCGCGTCGTTGCCAGGCGCGGACTCAGCCCCCGACGCAGACTCAGCCTCCAGCTCCGCCACCGCCTCGGCAGCGGCCTCCTCCTCGGCCAGCTCCCGCGCCGCGATCTGCTCCTGCAGACGCTCGGTGTTGGCCTCCACGTCGAAGTCCGCCTCCGGCCACTGCAGGTCCAGCGCCCGCAGGTGCTCCAGCACCAGCTGCTGCACCGCCAGGCGGGCGTACCATTTGCGGTCGGCCGGCACCACGAACCACGGCGCGCCCTTGGTGGAGCAGCGCGTCAGGGCCACCTGGTAGGCCTCCTGGTAGTCGTCCCAGTACTCGCGCTCGTCGAGGTCACCGGGGTTGAACTTCCAGTGCTTGTCCGGCCGCTCCAGGCGCTCCATGAGCCGCTCCGACTGCTCCTGCGGCGAGATGTGCAGCATCACCTTGACCATGGTGATGCCCTCCGCGGCCAGCTCGCGCTCGAAGGCGTTGATGAGCTTGTAGCGCTCCTTCCACTTCTCCGGCGGCACCAGGTCGTGCACACGGGCCACCAGCACGTCCTCGTAGTGGGAGCGGTCGAACACCCCGACGTGCCCCGGCTCGGGCAGCTCCTTGCGGATGCGCCACAGGAAGTCGTGCTTCTTCTCCTCGGCCGTGGGGGCCTTGAAGGCGGCGATCTGCACACCCTGGGGGTCCATGGCGCCGATCACGTGTCGCATGACGCCGCCCTTGCCGGAGGTGTCCATGCCCTGCACCACCAGCAGCAGCCGACGCTTCTCCCCGCGGGTGCCGGCCGCCCACAGGCGCTCCTGCAGCTCGTCGAGCTCGTCGTTGCTGGCCGCCATGGCCAGCTTGCCCTGCACCTTGTTGCCGGCGAACGCGGGGGTGGCACCCGGGTCGACCTCCTCCAACCGGAAGCCGGTGCCCACACGCAGGGCATCGCTGAACGGTGTGCCGCCGTTCTCGATCAGCTCGGCGGCCTCGGTCAGCGCCTCCTCACTGGGGCCCAGGTCGTCCTCGGTGGGCTCCCCCGTGGGCTCCTCGGCGGCCTGGTCCTCGGCCTCCTTGCGAGAGGCCTCGGCCTGCTTCTGGGCCTCCTTCTTGGCCTTCTTGCGGACCTTCTCAGCCTCCTTCTGGGCCTCCTCGGCCTCCTTGCGAGCAGCCTCGGCCTGCTTCTCGGCCTTCTTGCGGGCCTCCTCGGCCTGCTCCTGGGCCTTCTTGCGGGCCTTCTCGGCCTCCTTCAGCGCCTTCTTCTCCGCCTTGGCTGCCTTTTCCAGCTTCTCGAGCTTCTTCTTGGCGTCCTTCTTCTTTCCCATGAGCCCACTCTGCCACCCTGACCCCATGCGTGACCTGATGACCGGCCGGGGCCCCCTCGCCGACGCCGACCTGGCCGAGCTCTACGCCCCACCCCTCGATGCGGTGAGCCTGGGTGCCGCCCGCACCCGCGGACTGTGGGTGCGCACCAACCTGGTGACCTCCCTGGACGGCGCCGTGACCGGGCCCGATGGGGTGAGCGGCTCGCTGGGCACGGAGCCCGACGCCCGGGTGTTCGGGCTCCTGCGGGCGCTGTGCGACGTGGTGCTGGTGGGTGGCTCCACCGCCCGCCGGGAGGCCTACCGGCCGGTGACCGTCGACCCGCGCTGGGCGCCCTTCCGCACCGCCGCGGGCCTCAGCGAGGGGCCGCCGGTCCTGGCCGTGGTGACCCGCAGCGGCGACCTCGGACCCACCCTCGCTCCCAGCCGACAGGTGGTGGCGGTGGACGGCAGCGCAGGCCTGGCCGGCGTGCTGTCAGACCTGCACGCAGCCGGTCACCGCGTGGTGCTCTGTGAGGGCGGCCCCTCCCTCTGGCAGCAGCTGCTGGCCGAACAGCTGGTGGACGAGTGGTGCCAGACGCTGGCACCCACGCACGTCGGTGGCGATGCCGGGTCGCTCCCCCGAGCCCTGCCCACCCCGGCGTCCTGGGGCCTGGCCGGCCTGCTGGAGGAGGACTCGGTGCTGCTCAGTCGCTGGCGGCAACCTCACGGGTGACGAAGCGCTGCACCGCCAGCTCCCAGCCCTGCGGGTCGGTGTTCCACTCACGGCAGTGCATGCCCGCCGGCCACTCGTCCAGCGTCACCAGGTCCGGCCGCAGCTCCGCCAGCTCGCGCGAGGAGGCCACCGGCACCACCTCGTCCTGGCGGGAGTGGATCACCAGCATCGGGTGCCGCAGCTCCCCTGCCCGGTCCAGCCAGTTCATCAGTGCCAGGTCGCGCGGCTCGCTGATGGCGAAGAGGAACTTGGCCTCCTCACGCCCCATCAGGTGGCGGGCCAGCTGCTCCACCCCGGCCGGCACGCGTGCCCGGCTCGCGGCGTGGGAGAGCACCCGGCCCCAGTCCACGACCGGGGCGTCCAGCACGACGGAGGTCACCGCATCGGCGTGCTCGGACTGGGCGAGGGTCTGCAGGACGATCGCTCCCCCCATCGAGTAGCCGACCAGGACGATCTCGGTGGCGCCGTGCTCCACCGCGTACGCCAGTGCGGCGTCGATGTCGCGCCACTCGGTGAGTCCCAGGTTGTACCGGCCGTCGGCACTGCGGGGCGCCTCGGTGTCGTTGCGGTAGGCCGGCACCAGACAGGCGTACCCGGCCTCGCGGAAGGGGGCGATGGCGCGGAAGCCCTCCTCCCGGCGCGCGGCGCGGCCGTGCACGGTGACCATCCAGCGGTCGTGGCGCACGTGCTCGCCGTCGGCCACGACATCGGTCACGCCCTCGGGGAACACCTGCCAGCAGGGGAACTCGCCGATGTCCGAGGCCAGCGTCAGGTCCCGGGCGGGCAGGCCCAGCGCCTGCCGGGGGTCGCGCGGGTAGTAGTAGGGGTTCAGACGAGCCGGCCCCGGCTCGGGGAGCGCGTCGTCCACCTCGTCCAGCCGGCGCACCACGCGCCCGCTGTCCTCGTGGTGCTCGATGACGTCACTGAACCGCAGGTGCCCGTCGCCCCCCTTGAGCCACAGGCCGTAGCGCCCCGGCTGCAGGGTGAGGTGGTTGGCCGCCAGCGTCACCGTGTGGGCGTGGGTGTCCACGGACAACAGCTCGCAGTCGTCGGGGTGCACCGCATCGGGGGTGAGCACCCGGCGGCCGAAGTACGCGGCCGTGCCCACCACGGCGGCACCGGCCACCGCGGCGGTGCTCCCGACCACCCAGCCGGTCACCGCCCCGATGCGTCGCCACATGGCGGCCGTCAGTGCCATGGGCGGATTCTACGGGCCGGGGCCACGGACGTCGTGGTCACTCGTCCTCCACCCAGTCCAGGGTGCGCTCCACGGCCTTCGACCAGCGGCGCACCTCCCGCTCCCGGTCCTCGGCATCCATCTGCGGCTCCCAGCGGTGCGACTCGTGCCAGTGGGCGGCGAGCTCGGCGGTGTCCTCCCAGTACCCGACGGCCAGCCCCGCGGCGTACGCAGCACCCAGTGCGGTGGTCTCGCTGACCTCCGGCACCACCACCGGCAGGCCCAGGATGTCGCTCTGGAACTGCATGAGGGTCTGGTTGACGGTCATGCCCCCGTCGGCACGCAGCTCGGAGACCTCGAGGTCCAGGTCGTGGGCGTCGGCCCGCATCGCGTCCACCACCTCGCGGGTCTGGAAACCCGTGGCCTCCAGCACGGCCCGGGCGATGTGGCCCTTGTTCACGTAGCGCGTCAGCCCCACCAGGGCGCCGCGGGCGTCCGAGCGCCAGTGCGGCGCGAACAGGCCCGAGAAGGCCGGCACGAAGTAGGCGCCGCCGTTGTCCTCCACCGTGGCCGCGAGCTCCTCCACCTCCGATGCGGTGCCGATGAGACCGATGTTGTCGCGCAGCCACTGCACCAGCGAGCCCGTCACCGCGATGGAGCCCTCCAGCGCGTACACCGGGTCGTCCTCGCCGAGCTTCCAGCACAGGGTGGTGAGCAGGCCGTGGTGGGAGGTCACCGGCTCGCTGCCGGTGTTGAGCAGCAGGAAGTTGCCCGTGCCGTAGGTGTTCTTGGCCATGCCCGGGGTGAAACAGGCCTGCCCCAGGGTCGCGGCGTGCTGGTCGCCCAGGGCACCGGCCACGGGCACACCGGCCAGGATGCTGTCGTCGTCCACCACCCCGTACACCTCGGAGGAGGAGCGGATTTGCGGCAGCATCGACAGCGGGATGCCCATCGCCTCGCAGATGCCCGGGTCCCACTCCAGGGTGCGCAGGTCCATCAGCATCGTGCGCGAGGCGTTCGTGACGTCGGTGACGTGCACTCCCCCCTCGGGCCCGCCGGTGAGATTCCAGATCACCCAGGAGTCCGTGGTGCCGAAGAGCAGGTCGCCGGCCTCCGCGCGCTCGCGGGCGCCCTCGACGTTCTGGAGGATCCAGCGCACCTTGGGGCCGGCGAAGTAGGTGGTCAGGGGCAGGCCGCACACGTCGCGGAAGCGGTCGTCCCCCATCGGCTCTCCGTCCGGCCCGGGCTCGGAGGCGAGCTGCTCGACCGTCGCCCGGGTGCGGGTGTCCTGCCAGACGATGGCGTTGCACACCGGCTCGCCGGTGTGCCGGTCCCAGACCACGGTGGTCTCCCGCTGGTTGGTGATGCCCAGCGCGGCGATGTGGGCAGCGTTCGTGTCCGCGGCCGTGAGGGCCCCACCCAGCACCGTGCGGGTGGTGCGCCAGATCTCCATCGGGTCGTGCTCCACCCACCCCGGCCGCGGCAGCACCTGCTCGTGCTCCAGCTGGTCCGAGGCCACGATGTGGCCCTCGTGGTCGAAGACGATGGCGCGGGTGCTGGTGGTCCCCTGGTCCAGGGCCAGCACGTAGCGGGAGGTGCTCATGAGGGCACCCTGCCACGCGGTGGGCGACACTGGGCCCATGACCACAGGCGATGCCGTGACCCTGCCCGGCGTGATGCTGGCCAAGGCGGCCAAGGGCGTGCCCGCCCCCGACGCGCTGCCCGGCGGGTGCAGCTACGAACCCAAGTGGGACGGCTTCCGCATCCTGGTGGTGCGGGGTGCCCTGGCCGACCCCGCGACCGCGGTGGGCGAGGGGGACGAGGCGACCGACCTCATCGGACGCAGCGGGAAGTCGCTGGCGCGGTACTTCCCCGAGGTGATCGAGGCGATGCGGGTGATCCCGGCGCCGGCGGTGGTGGACGGCGAGCTGGTGGTGCGCTCCGGGGAGCCCGGGGCCGAACGGCTGGACTGGGACGCGCTCTCGCAACGCATCCACCCGGCGGCCTCCCGCATCGAGCGACTCTCGGACGAGACGCCGGGTGAGGTGATCTGCTTCGACCTGCTGGTGGACGGCTCCGGTGAGCTGCTGGAGGCGCCCTTCGCGACCCGCCGCGAGAGGTTGGCGGCGCTGGTGGGCGGGCTCCCCGCATCGAGTGGGGTGCACCTGACGCGGACGACGACGGACGCGGACGAGGCCGAGCGGTGGTTCACCGAGTTCGAGGGCGCGGGACTGGACGGGATCATCGCCAAGGGGCTGGACAGCCCGTACGAGCCCGGCAAGCGGACGATGCTGAAGGTCAAGCACAAGCGCACGGCCGATGCGGTGGTGGTGGGCTACCGCGTGCACAAGAGCGGATCCGGGGTGGGGTCGCTGCTGCTGGGGCTGTTCTCCGAGGGCGAGCTGGTACCGGTGGGTGGGATCTCGGCGTTCACGGCGGCGCGGCGCGTGGAGCTGGAGGACGAGCTGCAGCCGCTGGTGTTGCGCGACGCCTCCGGGGAGGTGGCGCAGGCCGAACGGGAACGCAACCGCTTCACCTCCGCCAAGGACACGAGCTACGTGCCGCTGCGGCCCGAACGAGTGGTGGAGGTGGCCTTCGACCAGCTGGAGGGACACCGTTTCCGGCACGCTGTGACCTTCGTGCGCTGGCGGGACGACAAGGACCCGGGCGAGTGCACCCTGGAGCAGGTTGACGTGGCCTCCGGATACGATCTGAACGCCGTGCTGGCGGCGGATTCCTGAGTCCTGTGCGGCGCGGTTCGCTGCCGGATGCCCTGACCCACCGACCCTCGGAGATGTGATGCCTGCCCTGCTGCTCGAGACCGCTGCCGAGAGCCGATCCTGGGTGCCCGGGGCCGTGAGCGCCGCCGTGATGGTGGGCGTGGGGGTGCTGATGATGGCGCGCTCCGGAGCGCTGCCCGTGCCGGTGCGTGGGGTGGTGCGGTCGATGTCGATCGTGGCGATCCTGGTGGGGATCGCGCTGTTCATGCTGGGCTGGCAGGGCATGGGCTGGGTGGCCCTGGCGCTGGTGACCTTGGTGGCGCTGCTGCTGGTGGTGGGCGGGACGGGTTTCCTGGCCGCCCGCGCGCAGCGGCTGACCCGCGCCGGGCGGGGCGGGCGCGCGGGGTGAGGTGCCCCCGCGGCGCGCCGGTGAGTTTCCACAGGTCGGGCGGTCTCTCCACGGGCGATGGGCGCTCGTCCACATGTACGATCCGGGGTTGCACATGTGTTCTCGAATGGGCTACACTGGGTGCACGAGGTCGGGACAGGGGGTTTCGGCCGGGACGGTTCGCGGGGGTGAGTCATGGGAACGTGGACCACGGATTCGACGGCTTGCCCTGTGTCCGCCGCGAACGGGGCCGTCGAGTCGTTGCACCGCGACCTGGACGCCACGCTCGAGGCCATCGCACAGCTCAGCGCGCGGACCGACCCCGTGGCCCCCGGCGCGCTGCGTGGACTGCTCGCTGAGCTGGACCGTGCGGTCAACAAGCTGGAGTCGGCCCGCCTGAGGGTGGGCGACGTGGCCCGCGCCGAGCGCGAGGCCGGGCGGTCCCACCACCTGGACGAGGGGCAGTTCTACCGACGTGGGGCAGGGCCGACGGGCGGCAGGCTGCCCTCGACGGCGCGCTGGCCGGGGAGTTGGGCAACGGCACGATCGCCGGGGGCCCGGGGAAGGGTGCGCTCGCCGGGGAACAGGGCAACGGCGCACCGGAGGGTGGGACGGGACGATCCGCGACCGGTCGCGCGCTCGACGCAGGGGACATCTCGAAGGCGCACGCGGCCATCATCGTGAAGGAGCTGGACCGCCTGCCGGACACGCTCTCCCCGGCCGACCGGGAGCGGGTGGAGGAGGCGCTGGTGGCGTCGGCCACCCGGTTGAACCCGGCCTCCTTCCGACGTGCGGCGCGCCGCTGCCTGGACGCCCTGGAGGTTCCGCAGGAGGTGGTCGACGCCCACGAGGACCAGGGAGTCAGCAGCGAGGAACGGCGCGCGTGGGACAAGGCAAGGTTCTCGATCCGGCACGGCCAGGACGGGAGGAGCACCGGTTACTTCGTGGTGCCGACCCTGCAGGGCAGGATGATCGAGAAGGTGGTCGGCGCGATGGTCTCCCCCACCCGGCGGCGTCGGCCCGGCATGGCGGAGCCTGCGGGCGATGGGCCTGCGGGCGCGGCTGCCGGCGGTGGGCCCGCGGGGGCATCTGCAGGCGCTTGGCCTGTGGGCGACACGAGTGACCACGGGGTGGACCACGGGGCCGACGCACGGGCGGAGATGCGCGCGCAGGACGAGATCGACTGGCAGCACGAGCGCGGCAAGGCGCTTGCGGAGTTGTTCGAGCGCATGCCCGTCGACCACCTGGGACACAAGGTGACCGCCACCGTCGTGGTGCACACCGACCTGGAGACCCTGCGCGGCGAGGTGGCCCGCTCGGGCCGCACGGACGTGGGCGAGAAGGTGTCGGCCGGGCAGCTGCGACGGATCGCGGCGGAGGCGAACCTCATCCCGAGCGTGCTGGGCGGCCCCTCGCTCCCCCTCGACCTCGGAACGCAGAAACGCTTCTTCACGATCAACCAGCGGCTGGCACTCAGCACGATCTACTCGGAGTGCGCCGCGGCAGGATGCGATCGACCCTTCAGCTGGTGCCAGATCCATCACGACAGACCGTGGGCTGCCCGGCGGGGCTCACCGGAAGGTGACCCGCAGCTCCGCGGACCCACCGACCTGGCCAACGCCATCCCCTTGTGCGGTCCACACAACAGGGCCGTCGAGGCACCCGGGGTCACACACCGGGTGGAACGCGACAGCGCCGGGGTGGCCACCGTGCACTTCGAGGACCCCGCACCCTCCCGAGCCTCACGAGGTCTGCTGTGAGCGCGCGTTCAGCTGTGCGTCGAGGTTCCACTGTCCTACGACGTTCCGCTGCCGTTGGAGGTGCAGCTCTCCTTGGAGGTTCAGCCATCCTTCGAGCGTGCCCGCGAGGGCTGCACCCGCGGTGGCTCGCCGGGCATCTTGGGATGGTCCGGGGGAAAGGGCTCCTCCCCCAGGCCGCGTTCCAGGTCGGCCTGCCACATCTCCATGGCACCGCTGAAGGAGGCTCGGCGGTCGGCCATGCCTGCCCACGGGTCGGGCTCGCTCAGGTGGTCGGCGACGGTGGGGATCACCACCTGGCCGGGCACCACGTCATCGACGCGATCCCAGGCCACCGGCAGCGAGACCGGCGCGCCGGGCAGGGCGCGAGGGCTCCACGCGCCGGCGAGGGTGCGGTCGCGGCAGTGCTGGTTGAAGTCGATGAAGCACTTGTCGCCCCGCTCCTCCTTCCACCAGCGGGTGGTCACGAGCTCCGGGAGGCGCCGCTCGAGCTCTCGGGCCACGGCGATCACCCCGTGCCGCACGTCCAGGAACTCGGCCTCCGGCTCGATGGGGGCGAACACGTGCAGACCCCGGTTGCCGGAGGTCTTCACGTACGCCGTCAGGCCCAGCTCGCCGAGCAGCTCGCGGGCGGCCCGGGCGATGGTGACGACGTCGCCGAAGCCGCGCCCCGGCATCGGGTCGAGGTCCAGGCGCACCTGGTCGGGGCAGTCGTTGAGGAGCTCCCCGGTGTGGTCGCTGGTGCGCACCGGCCAGGGGTGGAAGGTGAGCGTGGACATCTGCGCCGCCCAGACGGCGCTGGCGATCTCGTCGATCACCACCTGCTCGTGGGAGCGGCCACTGGGATAGGTGCAGGTGGTGGTGCGCAGGAAGTCCGGGGCCCCCTTGGGTGGGTTCTTGGAGTAGAACTCCTCCCCCGTGATGCCGGTGGGAAAGCGCTGGAGGGTGATGGGACGGTCGGCGTTCGCCTCCAGGAAGCGATCGCCCACGGCCACCAGGTACGCGGCGACGTCGGCCTTGGTGACGTCCGCGGACCCCGGCTGGTCACCAGCAGGACACATGACGCGATCCGGGCTGGAGAGCCGCACGGAGCGGGCCTGCCCGTCAGGACCGGGGACCTCGAGGGAGATTGCCTTGCTGGCCATGGACCGAGAGTAGTGGCCCGACGCGCCGCAGGAGTGGCTGACGAGCGGGCGGCTGCGCGTCCGTGGCTGCCGCACGAGTGCGCAGGTGCGCGCCCGTGGCACCCGCCTGCGTGCAGGGGGGGCGCCACTCGCGAGTTCGACATGCCGTCACCCGACGTTCACCGAACGGGCACCTCCGCGGGTCACAGTGACCGGCGGACCTGAACCACTCACTCCCGGAAGGCCATCATGCGCCCCACCCCTCGTCGCAGTCTCGCCCTGAGCGCTGCGCTCCTGCTCCCCACCGTGTCCCTCGTGGGCCCCGTCAGCCCGGCCGCCCACGCGGCGAGCCCCAACGTGGTCATCAACGAGGCCTACGGGGGTGGCGGCAACTCCGGCGCCCCAGTGCGCAACGACTTCGTGGAGCTGTTCAACCGCTCCAGCGCACCGGTGGACCTCACCGGATGGACCCTGGAGTACCGGTCGGCCAGCGGCACCAGCGCCCAGCGCACCCCGCTGACCGGCAGCATCCCGGCCGGCGGCCACTTCCTGGTGCAGCAGGCGGCCGGAGCCAACCAGTCGGCCAGCCCCCTGCCCACCCCGGATGTCACTGGCACCACGGCCATGTCGTCCTCGGGCGCCAAGCTGCAGCTGGTGGGTCCGGACGGATCGGTCGTCGACCTGCTGGGCTGGGGCGACGCCAACGCATCCGAGGGCTCCCCCGCCGACCGCACCTCGAACACCACCTCGGTGGCCCGCACGGAACCGTGCTGGGACACCGACTCGAACGCCGGCGACTTCACCACCGGTGCCCCCACGCCCCAGAACGCCAGCACCCCCGTCCGTGACTGCGAAGCCGTCGGCGACCCGGAGCCCGCCCCGGAGCCGGTCTCGGCCACCGTCTCCGAGATCCAGGGGGCAGCCCACCGCTCCCGGCTGGAGGGTGAGCAGGTGCAGGACGTCCAGGGCGTGGTCACGGCCACCCAACGCAACGGGTTCTGGATGCAGTCCCTGACCCCCGACAACGACCCGGCCACCAGCGAGGGCCTCTACGTCTACTCCCCCGACGGCGTGGACGTGTCCGTCGGCGACACGGTGGACGTGGCCGGCACCGTCACCGAGAACCGCCCCGGCGGCCAGGGTGGCTGGGACAACCTGACCACCACCCAGCTCAGCCAGCCCGAGGTGAAGGTCACCGGCACCGCCGACCTGCCCGCCCCCGTGGTGCTGGGTGAGGACGTCGTGGTGCCCGCCCAGACCATCGATGCGGGTGAGCCCGGGTCGGTGGAGGACGACGCGGCGGTCTTCCAGCCGCAGCGCGACGCCATCGACACCTACGAGTCGCTGGAGGGCATGCAGATCGGAGTGCGCGACGCCCAGGCGGTGGGCCCCACCGCCTCCTTCGGGGAGATCCCCGTGGTCCCCAGCACGGTCGGCGCCCGGATCAGCATCGCCGGCGGTGTGGTCTACGGCGGGTACGACCAGCCCAACGCGATGCGCGTGCACCTGGACGACGGCATCCTCGGCCCCGACGCGCTGCCGCAGGTGGACACCGGCGCCCGGTTCGCGGGCCTGACCAGCGGGGTGCTCGACTACTCCTTCGCCAACTACAAGCTGCAGGTCACCGACCTGGGCGAGGTGACGGCCAGCCCCTTCACCCGCGAGGTCACCCACCCCAACCGTCGCGACGCCGTGGACGTGGCCACCTTCAACGTGGAGAACCTCGCGCCCACCGACGACTCCGGCAAGTTCGCCGGACTGGCCGACCAGCTCGTGACGCACCTCAACGCGCCGGACATCGTGGCGCTGGAGGAGATCCAGGACAACAACGGCTCCCAGAACGACGGCACCGTGGACTCCACGACGACCGTCACCAAGCTCATCGACGCCATCGAGGCTGCCGGTGGCCCGCGCTACGAGGCCACCTGGATCAACCCCGAGGACGGCGCGGACGGTGGCCAGCCCGGCGGGAACATCCGCAACGTGTTCCTGCACCGCACCGACGTTCCGGGTCTGCGCTTCGTGGAGCGTGCCGGAGGCGACGCCACCACGGCGACCGCTGCGCAGAGCCGCGGCCCGTGGGCCAAGCTGTCGGTCTCGCCGGGACGCATCAACCCCATGAGCCCGGCCTGGGAGGACTCGCGCAAGCCGCTCGTGGCCGAGTACTCCTACCGGGGCCGGCCGCTGTTCGTGATCGGCGTGCACTTCTCGTCCAAGGGCGGGGACGACCCGCTGTTCGGCCGCTGGCAGGAGCCGGAGCGTGGCTCGGAGGAGCAGCGGCTGCAGCAGGCCCGTGAGGTGCGTGGCTTCGTGGACTCGCTGCTGGAGAAGGACGCGGACGCCAACGTGATCGTGGCCGGGGACGTCAACGACTTCGAGTTCTCCCCGGTCACCGACACCCTCGTGGGGTCCGGTGACACGGCCCTGCGTGACCTGCCCCGCGAGCTCGCCCCTGCCGACCGGTACACCTACAACTACCAGGGCAACTCACAGGTGCTGGACCACATCCTGCTCTCGCGGAATCTCACGGAGGCCGGCCGATCCGCCGGTGGAGAGGCGTACCAGCACGACGTGGTGCACGTGAACGCCGACTTCCACGACCAGCTCAGCGACCACGACCCGCAGGTCGTGAGCATCCCGTGGCGGACGCTGCGCTGAGGCGCTGCGCCCTGCAGTGCTGCCGGCTGGCGTGGAGGACGCTGCGCTGAGGCGCTCAGGCCCTACAGGGCTGCTGGCGGGCGGGGGTCATCGGGCTGCGGCTCGGTGGCCCCCCGCCGGCTGCGCGGAGTGGGTGCCGGTGGGAGAATCGGAGCCATGGACATCCCCATCCTCAACTCCGCCAAGTACGCCAAGGGCCGCGACGACTCCGAGTGGCGCGAGGAGCTCTCCGCCGAGGAGTACGCCGTGTTGCGTCAGGCGGGCACCGAGCGCCCCGGCACGGGGAAGTTCGACTCCTTCGACTCCCCGGGCACCTACTCCTGCCGCGCCTGCGGCACCGAGCTGTTCCAGAGCACCACGAAGTTCGACGCCCACTGTGGCTGGCCCGCCTTCTTCGCACCCCTGGCCGATGACCGGGTGGAGTACCTGAAGGACAACTCGCTGCCCGGCCGTCCCCGCGTGGAGGCCCGCTGCGCCGCCTGCGGATCCCACCTGGGTCACGTCTTCGAGGGCGAGGGCTTCGACACCCCCACCGACCTGCGCTACTGCATCAACTCCGTCTGCCTGACCTTCACGCCGGACGAGGGCGGCGAGCCGGTGCGCGGCAGCCACGACTGAGGGACACCACCGAGGAGGACACGACGAAGGGGGCCACCCGTGGGTGGCCCCCTTCGTCACGCCGCGGCGTGGACCGCGACGCTCGCAGCGCCGTCGCTGTCGTTCTCGTTCAGACCGCCGGGTGGTGCGGCAGCTCCCTCACCAGCTGTCCCACCGGAATCCGCTTGCCGGTGTGGAAGGGGGTCTCCTCCTTGACGTGCCGGCGGGCATCGGTCTCCCGCATCGTGCGCATGAGGTCCACGATCTGGCCCAGGTCGTCGGACTCGAACGCCAGCACCCACTCGTAGTCACCCAGGCCGAACGCCGGGATGGTGTTGGCACGGACCTCCTGGTAGGGACGGGCGGCCTGACCGTGCTCCATCAGCATGCGGCGACGCTCCTCGGGGTCCATGAGGTACCAGTCCACCGACCGCACGAAGGGGTACAGGCACAGGTACTCACGCACCCGGCCCCCGGCGAGGAAGGCCGGCACGTGGCTCTTGTTGAACTCCGCCGGACGGTGCAGCGCCGAGACGCTCCACGTGGCGTGCGAGCGAGCGCCCAGCTCCGTCCGCCGGAACGCCTTGTACGCCGCCTGCAGCTGGTCGTTGGACTCGGCGTGCCACCAGATCAGGAAGTCGGCCCCAGCCCGCATGCCGGCCAGGTCGTACACCCCGCGGAGCTCCACACCCTGCTCGGCCAGCCCCTCGAAGAACGCCTCGGCCTCCCCCGCGATCTCCTCGATCCGGTCCGCCGGCAGCGCCTGCGGCACCTCGAACACCGACCACATCGTGTAGCGGATGGACTCGTTGATCTCCCGGACCTTGCTCGGGCTGACTCGATCGCGATCGCTCATGGGGTCATTGTCCCACCGGCCACCAGTCGCGAGGCAGCGCCCCGGGCGGTGGCGATGCAGGCTGGGATGCCCACCCCGTCGTAGGCCGACCCGGCCAGCTCGATGCTCTCCAGGTCGCCCACCGCGGCCAGCACCCCGGCGACGCGGTCCACGTGCCCCACGTCGTACTGCGGGAGCCCGTCGACCCACCGCTGCACGTGGTGCTCCACCGGGTCCGGCAGCTCCTGACCGCTGTCCTCGCGCACCGCCGTCCGCAGGTCCTGCAGGGCCAGCCGTGCCAGCGCCGCATCCCCGTGCTCGAGCACCTCGTCGTCACCGGCCCGCCCCAGCGAGGCCCGCACGTAGACCACGTCGTCGTCCCCCACGTGCGGCCACTTGGCCGAGCTGAACGTGGCCGCCTTGATGGCCCGCCCGTCCACCGGGGGCACCAGGAAGCCCGAGCGCTCCAGCGGCGGCATCGTGGCCGCCGGGAAGGCGAAGGTGACCACCGCCATCGATGCGGTGCGCACACCCGCCAGGTCGGCCGCCGCCTCCGGGGCCACGCCGGCCAGCAGCCGCGCGGCCGCCGGCGCCGGCACGGCCAGGAGCACCGCATCGGCAGCGAGGGTGTCCCCGCCACCCAGCGCGAGGTCCCAGCCGACCGCCTGGTGCGCGCCGCGGCGCTCCAGGGCGACCACCTCGGTACCGGTCCGCAGTGTGACGCCCCGATCCACCAGGTGGCGCGCCAGCTCCTCCGGCAGCCGCCCCAGTCCACCCTCCAACGAGGCGAACGGCGGCACCGGACGGGCCTGGGTGCCCCCGCTGCGGGGCGTCATGGCCGCCACCGCGTCCACCAGCGGCGTGCCCTCGCGGGCCACCTTCGCGAGCGCCGGGATACAGGCCTGCAGCGACAGTCGCCGCGCGTCGCCGGCATAGACACCGCCCAGCAGCGGCTCGACCAGCCGGTCCACGACCGCGGGTCCCATGCGCTGCTCGACGAAGTCGCCCACCGAGAGGTCCTGGTGCACCGGATCGTGGGGGCGACCGGTGTCCTGGGCGCGCTCCACCTCATCGGGGGTGAGGAGGCCCTGCGCCAGCGACGGGTCACCGGGCACCCCCATGACGGTGCCCCGCGGCACCGGGTGGAAGCCGCCACGCGACCACACCGAGGCGGGCACCCCCGTGGGACGGTGCAGCTCGGAGGTGAGGCCCAGCTCCTCGATGAGGTCGAGCGCCTCGGTGCGCGTCGTCAGCACCGACTCCGCACCCAGGTCGACGGGGTTGCCCGCCACCTCGCGGCGCTTGAGCACCCCGCCCACGCGCTGACGAGCCTCCAGGACCGTCACCTCACGCGGCGGGACGCCCTCGTGCTCCACCAGCTGCCACGCGGCCACGAGACCACTGATGCCGCCCCCGACGACGACCAGCGAGCGCGCCCCCATCAGCAACCGGAGATCTCGTGCACCCGGGCGGTCACGCGGGTGAGCACGTCCGGGTCGGTCGAGGGCAGCACCCCGTGGCCCAGGTTGAAGATGTGGCCCGGTGCCTGCCGGCCGGCCTCGACGATCTCGTCGACGCGGGCCATCAGCGGCGCGTCCGGGGCGAACAACAGTGCCGGGTCCAGATTGCCCTGCAGGGCGTACCGGCCCTGCGTGCGCTCCAGGGCGTCGGCGAGGTCCACCCGGTAGTCCACGCCCACCACCTCGGCGCCCGCCTGGCCCATCAGGTCGAGCAGTTCACCGGTGCCCACCCCGAAGTGGATGCGGGGCACCCGGCCCTCCACCGAGGCGAGCGCAGCCGCGGAGTGCGGCGCGACGAAGCGCTGGTAGTCCGCGCGGTTGAGGTAGCCCACCCACGAGTCGAAGAGCTGCACCGCATCGGCCCCGGCGTCCACCTGGACCTGCAGGAACGCGCCGGCGATGGCCGCAAGGCGCTCGCACAGGGCGTTCCAGAGCTCGGGGTCGCCGTGCATGAGGGCCTTGGTGCGCTCATGGTTCTTGGACGGCCCGCCCTCCACGAGATAGCTGGCCAGGGTGAAGGGGGCGCCGGCGAAGCCGATGAGGGCCTGGTCCGGCCGCAGCGCGGAGCGGACCGCGGCGATGGACTCGCTGATGTCCGGCACCATGTCCGGCGTCAGCTCCGGCAGGCGGTCCAGGTCGGCGCGGGTGCGGAAGGGCTCGGCCACGACGGGGCCGGTGCCGGGGACGATGTCGAGGTCCACCCCCAGGGCGTGGATCGGCACCACGATGTCGCTGAAGAAGATGGCGGCGTCCACGTCGTGGCGGCGCACCGGCTGCAGGGTGATCTCCGTGCACAGCTCCGGGGTGCGGCAGGCCTCCAGCATGGCGTTGCCCTCGCGCAGGGCGCGGTACTCCGGCAGGGAGCGACCCGCCTGGCGCATGAACCACACCGGCGTGTGCGACACCTCCCGGCCGCGTGCGGCGGCGACGAGGGTGGGCACCTGCTGGCCCTGCGCCGAGCCGTCCGGCACGGGCGTGGAGGGGGTGGCGTCGGAGGACGAGGAGCGGGGGGAGGCGGTGGGGTCCGTCATGCCCCCCATGGTCCCACGGCGCGCCTGCGGGAGGTTGTCGGTGGCCCCCCATATCGTCATGGCCGTGACCCCACGAATCCTGCGCGGGCGCCGCGCTGCTGACCCGCAGGCAAGCCTCGACGCCCTCCGGGCGGCACCGCCCCGCGCGGGGATGATCACCGAGGAGGTGCCCGCCCCCTCGCGGCTGGCCCCGGCGTCGGTGGCCTTCACCGCCGAGGTGCTGGACCTGGCAGGTGCGTCAGGCGTGGGTGAGCCGGGTGCGGCGGGTGCGCCTCTTCCAGAGGCCGATGGGGCGCCACTGGCCTCGGGCCGGTTGGTGGTTCTGCACGACCCGTCGGAGCCCGAGGAGTGGGGTGGAGCCTGGCGGGTGGTCACCTTCGTGAGCACACCGCTGGAGCCCGAGCTGGCCCACGACCCGCTGTTCGGCGACGTGGGCCGTCAGTGGGTGTCCGAGTGCCTGGCCCAGCAGAACTGCACCGTCGGTGAGCTGAGTGGCACCAGTACCCGGGTGACCTCGGAGTCCTTCGGCGGTCGGGAGCACCACGGGGTGGAGGTCGTGCTGGAGATCCGCGCCTCGTGGACGCCCCTGGACCACGATCTCGTGCGCCACCTGGAGGCCTGGCGGGACCTGTTGACGACCGTGGCGGGTGTGCCGCCGCTGCCGCAGGGCGTGGTGGCCCTGCACGGGGTGGTGTGATGCCCACCCCGCTCACCCATCCCGCCGAGGACCTGCCGCCGGTGGTGGCCGACGACAGCGCCCTGGCCGCGGCCGCGGAACGCGTGGCGGCAGGGACCGGCCCGGTGGCCATCGACGCCGAGCGCGCCTCGGGACACCGCTACGGCAACGACGCCTACCTGGTGCAGCTGCGCCGACAGGGGGCCGGCACCGTGCTGGTGGACCCCGTGGGCATCAGCGACATGTCTCCGCTGGCCGAGGCCCTGGACGGACCGGAGTGGGTGCTGCACGCCGCCACCCAGGACCTCCCCTGTCTCGCCGACCTGGGCCTGCGCCCCCGCGCCCTGTTCGACACCGAGCTGGGTGGGCGCCTGGCCGGCCTGCCCCGGGTGGGCCTGGCCGCGGTCGTCGAGCACTACCTGGACCTCACGCTGGCCAAGGAGCACTCCGCGGTGGACTGGTCCACCCGCCCGCTGCCCACCGACTGGCTGGTCTACGCCGCGCTGGACGTGGAGGTGCTGGTGGAGGTGCGCGACGCCATGGAGGCCGACCTCGCCCAGCAGGGACGCACCGAGTGGGCCCGGCAGGAGTTCGAGGCGCTCACCTCCTTCCGTGCCAAGGACCACGGGGAGGACGCCTGGCGCCGCACGTCCGGAACCCACCGCATCCGCCGCCCCCGGCAGGCCGCCGCCCTGCGCGAACTGTGGCAGGTGCGCGACGACATGGCCCGGGAACGGGACGTGACCCCCTCGAAGGTGATGCACGACGACGCCCTGGTGGCCCTGGCCACTGCGCCGATGGTGGACCCGGCGGACATGGCACCGGTGGTGCGCTACGCCCTGGCGGCCCGCGGGGCGCGCAACGGCAAGGGCGGGCGCCCGCACCGCGCCTCCGGGTCCGCGGAGCGCAGGGTCAGACGGGCGATGGCCACGGTGCAGGGCCACAGTGACCAGTGGTGGGACGCCGTGCAGCGGGCCGCCGCACTGCCGGAGGACGCCCTGCCGCCGGCCAAGCTCCCCGCCACCGGCCCCCCGCCCGCCAAGGCCTGGGCCGACCGGGACCCGCGGGCCGCGGCCCGACTGGCTGCCGCCCGGGCCGAGCTCGGTGAGATGGCCGAGGGTCTGGGCGTGCCGGTGGAGAACCTGCTCACCCCCTCCCTCCTGCGGGAGGTGCTGTGGAACACGGCGGCGCAGGAATCGCTCGAGGCCTCGCGGGTCGACGCGGATCTGGAGGCTGGCGGCGCCCGGCCCTGGCAGCGAGACCTGGCGGTGCCCGTCATCGTCCGGGCCTCGCGAGCCGAGCCGCCGTCCGAGGCGAACGTTCCCTCCCCCGCGGGCTGAGTCGCCGGGGCCTCGCGCCCTCGGCAGACACCACGCGACACACACCTCCCAGCACCACGTGACACACATCGCGCCACAGGGCCTTGCCATATCTCATCCATGAGATAGCGTCGAGCCATGACTGATGAGTACTTGGCACGGATCGGGAACCTCATCCGCGACGCGCGGCTGCACCGAGGCATGACGCAGACGCAGGTGGCGGAGATCCTGAACACCAGCCAGAGCGCCGTGGCGCGCATGGAGCAGGGCAAGCAGAACCTGTCGCTGGAGACGGTGGCGAAGGTGAGCGAGGCGCTGGACCACGACATCGTGATCCCGGCCTCCATGCCCCAGCACCTGCGCATCGAGGGCGGCCGCAAGCTGTCCGGCTCCATCGATGTGCGCACCTCCAAGAACGCCGCCGTGGCCCTCCTGTGCGCCTCGCTGCTGAACCGCGGGACCACCACGCTGCGCAATCTCGCCCGCATCGAGGAGGTCAACCGGATCCTGGAGGTGCTCAACTCCATCGGGATCGAGACCAAGTGGCTGGGTGACAGCAACGACCTGCGCATCACGCCGCCGGAGACCCTGCGCCTGGAGGACATCGACGAGGCCGCGGCGCGCCGCACCCGCTCGATCATCATGTTCCTCGGCCCGCTGCTGCACCGCTACCCCGAGTTCCAGCTGCCCTACGCCGGTGGCTGCGACCTGGGCACACGCACGGTGGGACCGCACCTGAACTCCCTCAAGCCCTTCGGCCTGGAGGTGCTCGCCACCGAGGGCCAGTACAACGCCACCGTCAACAAGAAGGCCCCCGGCCGCCCCATCGTGCTCACCGAGCGCGGCGACACGGTGACCGAGAACGCCATCATGGCTGCCGCCATGGAGCCGACCACCACCGTCATCCGCAACGCCTCCAGCAACTACATGGTCCAGGACCTCTGCTTCTTCCTGGAGGAGCTGGGCGTGAGGATCGAGGGCATCGGCACCACCACGCTGACCATCACCGGCGTGGAGGACATCAACGCCGACGTGGAGTACTCCCCCAGCGAGGACCCCATCGAGGCCATGAGCCTGCTGGCCGCCGCGATCGTGACCCAGTCCGAGATCACCATCAAGCGCGCCCCCATCGAGTTCCTCGAGATCGAGCTGGCCACGCTCGAGCACATGGGCATGAAGTACGAGCTGTCCGAGGAGTACACCTCCAACAACGGTCGCACCCGCCTGGCGGACCTCACCTACAAGCCCGGCCCGCTGGTGGCGCCGCAGGACAAGGTCCACTCGATGCCCTACCCGGGCCTGAACATCGACAACCTGCCCTTCTTCGTGATCATCGGTGCCATGGCCGAGGGCAAGACCCTGGTGCACGACTGGGTGTACGAGAACCGCGCCATCCACCTCACCGAGCTGTCCACCCTGGGCGCCCGCGTGCAGCTGCTGGACCCCCACCGCATCCAGGTGGAGGGCCCCACCCGGTGGCGTGCGGCGGAGATCATGTGTCCGCCTGCCCTGCGCCCCGGCGTGGTGATCCTGCTGGGCATGCTCGCCGCCCCCGGTACCTCGGTGCTGCGCAACGTCTACGTGATCAACCGTGGGTACGAGGCGCTGGCCGACCGGCTCAACGAGCTCGGCGCGAGCATCACGGTGTTCCGCGACATCTGACACCGGACGTGGCCGCGCCGGACGCGGCCGGACGTCGGGAGGGCCCCCACCGCCGTGGGGGCCCTCCCGTGTGCGGGGCAGCTCGTGCGCGGGGCCCTCCCGTGCGCACGGTGGCGTGTCATGTGCTGTTCACCTCGGTGCGCAAGGCTGTGCCCATGCCCGCCACCCGTGATGCTCGGAGCACCCCCACCGCCCACGTGAGGCCCTCGTCGTCGTACCTGACCAGTGGTCGCCCCGTCGCCCTGGCCCACCGCGGCTATGCCCCCGACGGCGGGGAGAACTCGATGGCCGCCTTCGATGCGGCGGTCGCCCTGGGCTGCGAGTACGTGGAGACCGACGTCCACACCACCACCGATGGGGTGGTCGTCGCCTTCCACGACGAGTCGCTGGAACGCGTCACCGACTCCGCAGGGCTCGTGGACGACCTGCCGTGGGAGGTGGTGCGCACCGCCCGCATCACCGGGGGCCACCCCATCCCCACCCTCGAGGATCTGCTGCAGCGGCACCCGACGCTGCGGGTCAACATCGACCTGAAGTCCGATGCGGCCGTGGAGCCCACGGTCGCGGTGATCGAGCGGCTCCACGCACACGACCGGGTGCTGGTGACCTCCTTCGACGACACCCGCCGCCGCCGGGCGCTGGCCCTGTTGAGCCGCCCGGTGGCGACGTCCGCGGGCGAACGGTGCACGGCGCTCATGTGGGCCGCCAGCCGGGTGCTGGTCCTGGCCGCCGGTGTGGGGGTGCTGACCGCCGAGTGGCGCCACGGGCGGGTGGCCCGCCCCGGCCGGCGGGTGGCCTCGGGCATGGAGACACTGGGACACCGGCTGATCCGTGCGGTGTCGCGCGGGGTGGACGCCTATCAGGTGCCCGAGCACTTCCGCGGACTGCGGGTGGTGGACGAGGCCTTCCTGGACGCAGCGCACCTGGCGGGGGCGCACGTGCACGTGTGGACCATCAACGAGGTGGCCGACATGGAGCGCCTGTTGGACTTGGGCGTCGACGGCCTCGTCACCGACCGTGCCGACCGCCTCGTGGAGCTCCTGCGCACCCGCGGCGAACTGCCCGCCGCCTGAGGGGCGGGCAACGCCAACCCTGCGCGTCAGTCCAGCAGCGCGGCGGAGATGGTGTCAGCGTTGAGACCCAGCTCGGCCAGCAGCTGACCGCGCGAGGCGTGGTCCAGGAAGCGCTGCGGGATGCCGAAGCTGCGCACCTCACGCTGCGGGTACTCGGCACCCAGCCGGCTGCCCAGACCGCCCACCACGAGGCTGTCCTCGATCACGCTCAGGCGGCCTCCGGCCCGCTCGACCTCGGCCCGCAGGCCGTCCGAGACCGGCAGCATCCACAGCGGGTCCACCACGCGGACCGTGCGTCCGGCCGCCCGCAGCTCGTCGGCGACCTCCAGGGCCACGGGCACCATCGCGCCCACGCCCAACAGCAGGTCGTCGACCGGCCCGTCGCCGTCCTCGGACAGCACGTCGACCCCGTCCCGCTGCGCCACGGCCTCCAGCGGCTCGGGCACGCTGCCCTTGGGAAAGCGCAGCACGGTGGGGGCGTCGTCCACGGCCACGGCCTCGCGCAGCGCCTGCCGCACGCGCACCCCATCGCGGGGGGCCGCGAGGTGCACGCCGGGCACGATGCCGACCAACGACAGGTCCCACATGCCGTTGTGGGAGGCACCGTCCGACCCGGTGATGCCGGCACGGTCGAGCACGAAGGTCACCCCCTGCCGGTGCAGGGCACAGTCCATGAGCAGCTGGTCGAAGGCACGGTTGAGGAAGGTGGAGTAGATGGCCACCACCGGGTGCAGACCCGCGTAGGACATGCCGGCGGCCATGGTGACGGCGTGCTGCTCGGCGATGCCCACGTCGAACACCCGTTCCGGGTGGGCGGCCTGCATGGGCTCCAGACCCACCGGGATCAGCATGGCGGCAGTGATGGCCACGATGTCCTCGCGCTCACCGGCCAGGTCGAGGAGCTCCTCGGAGAACTCCTCGGTCCACGCACGCCCGGCGATCTCCAGAGGCAGCCCGGTCTCGGGGTTGATCTTGCCCACGGCGTGGAAGCGGTCGGCCTCGTCGTTGGTGGCGGGGTCGTAACCGCGCCCCTTCTGCGTGATGGCGTGCACGATCACGGGGCCACCGAAGCGCTTGGCCAGGCGCAGGGTGCTCTCGAGGTCCTCGAGGTCGTGGCCGTCGACCGGGCCCAGGTACTTGATGCCGAGGTCCTCGAACAGCCCCTGCGGCGCCAGCATGTCCTTGACGCCCTTCTTGAAGCCCCGCAGGGCGTCGAACGCCGGGCGCCCGACGACCGGCGTGCTCTGCACGCTCTTCTTGGTCCAGCTCAGGGCCTGCTCGTAGCGACGCTGGGTGCGCAGGTGGGCCAGGTGCTCGGCCATCCCACCGAGGGTGGGCGCGTAGGAGCGCTCGTTGTCGTTGACCACGATCACCAGGGGCAGGGTCTTGTCCGCCGCGATGTTGTTGAGCGCCTCCCAGGCCATGCCACCGGTGAGCGCGCCATCACCGATCACGGCCACCGTGGGCGTGGTGTTGCCCCGCAGCCGGTGGGCCACCGCGATGCCGTGCGCCCAGCTCAGCGACGTGGAGGCGTGGGAGTTCTCCACCACGTCGTGCTCGGACTCGGCACGGCAGGGGTAGCCGCTGAGCCCCCCGGACTGACGCAGGGTGCTGAAGTCGGTGCGGCCGGTGAGCATCTTGTGCACGTAGCTCTGGTGGCCGGTGTCGAACACGATCGGCTCACGCGGGGAGTCGAAGACCCGGTGCAGGGCGATGGTCAGCTCCACCACACCGAGGTTCGGTCCCAGGTGCCCGCCGGTGCGGGAGACGCTCTCGATGAGGCGGGTGCGGATCTCCTGGGCAAGGTCGGGCAGGCGGTCCGCCGCCAGCGCCTTCAGGTCGTCCGGGTTGCCGATGTGGTCCAACGTGCTCACGCAAAGTCCGTTCCGTCGTGGAAGGGCCCAGTCTAGAGGCGCGGGACCCAACGTTCGCCCTGCAACGCCTCCCGGAGCAGGGCCGCGCCGCGGTGGGCCTCAGCCAGTCGCCGGCCCTCCGCGGCCATGTGCTCCATCAGCGAGGGCAGCGCCTCCGGGGGGACGTGGACACCCACGTGCAGGCGCACGTCCCGCCAGGCCTGCCGCATCACCTCCACCTGTCCCGCCACGTGCCGCTCGGTCATCCACGCGAGCATCACCGGGTGCCGCCGCCAACCGTCGTAGGCACGGAAGTCCGCCGGACAGAGGTCCAGCAGCCAGGCCACCGCGTCCTCCCGCCACCCGGGCGCGTCGACGGGGCGCACAGCGGCCGGCCAGCCGGGAGGTCCTGAGGTCATGACCGCAGTCTATGGAACATTCGTTCCAGATGGCCAGTCGATGACCCGACAGGCGTTCCCTCGCAGTCCCTCCTCGGCGGCCACCCTCAACGGGCCGGGCCCGCCGTGCTCACTCCCCCGCCTGGGCCGCGAACGTGTCCTTCACCAGCTGCGCGTACGCGTTGGCCCCTTCGATGTCGGGGTGCACCCCGTCGCTCTGCAGGTAACCGGGGTTCTGGGAGGCCATGGAGTGCCAGTCGGCCACGGCGACGTTCGGGTAGTCGTCCGCGATCTCCTGCAGGTTGGCGTTGGACTCCTCGATCCACGAGGACTTGCCGTACAGGTTCACCAGCACCACCTGCCGGTCGGGACCCAGCAGGTCGAGCGCCTCCCGCACGATCTCGGGCTCGCGCACCCCGGCGTTGGTCCCGTAGGACATCACCACCGAGTCCCGGACGGCCCCCGCCTCCAGGTGCGCCCTGACCAGGGCCCGGCCCTCCGGCCACTGGCGGTTGGACTTGGCCACCAGCTGCACCCCGGGGAACTTGTCCCGGAATCCGTACAGGCTGGAGACCACCAGCGAGTCACCGAACACGGTGACCTGGTCGCCCTTCGGCACGTACCACCCGGAGTCATCGCCCCCGGAGGAGACCGACTCCTCGGGCTCCTCGCTCGCGGGGCCCGAGGGTCCACCGGAGGACGCCGTCGGCTCCGGCTCGCTGCCCGAGCCGCTGGGCTGCGCCGACGCGGACGGGCCGCTCTTCTCCGGGTCGGACGACGCCGAGGGCTCACTG
Source organism: Kytococcus sedentarius (assembly GCF_041937525.1). Classification (GTDB taxonomy): domain Bacteria; phylum Actinomycetota; class Actinomycetes; order Actinomycetales; family Dermatophilaceae; genus Kytococcus; species Kytococcus sedentarius_A. Next base: position 616,543 of record NZ_CP169391.1, on the reverse strand, counting down.
GTGGGCTCCGAGGAACCACCCGTCGGTGTGCCCGAACCCGACGCCGAACCCGACGACGACGGGGACCTCCCGGGGCCGTCCGGGCTCGCCCCGGAGGAGGGCGGGACGGGCAGCTCGGGCTCCAGCTCGGCCAGGGCCTCCTCATTGGCCTCGATGGCCAGCTGCGTCTCGGTCTTCTCCGGTGCCGTGGCCACGGCCACACCACCCATCAGCAGGGCCAGCGCAGCACCGCCGGCGGCCACCCGGGCCGGGGCCACCGGCACCCGGGAGCCGTTGGTCTCCCCGCGCCGTACCGCGTCGACGACGCCCAGCGCCCAGGAGCGGAAACCCTGCCGCCGGATGGGGGTCTCCACCCAGCGGTAGCTGGCCTCGGCCACCAGCACGGTGATCACCACGGCCACCAGCCGCAGGGTCCAGTAGCCCAGCGATCCCTCCTCCTGCGCCGGCAGGGCCGCGAGCATCAGCAGCAGGACGGGCCAGTGCCACAGGTACAGCCCGTAGGAGCGCTCCCCCACCCACTCCATGGGCCGCAGCTCCAGCAGCCCGTGCAGCCAGGTGCGCCCGGGCAGCAGGGAGGCGATGACCACCGTCGTGAGCACCGAGGCCACGAACAGGCCCCCCAGGTAGGTGACCGCACGGTCCTCCGGCATGACCAGCGAGAGCAGCAGCACACCCACCAGCGCCACCAGACCGGCCGGCCCCCGCCACTGCCGCCAGGCCGCACTGCGCAACCAGCTGCCCCGCGACATCCACCAGAAGGACAGCAGCACCCCGGCCATCAGGCCGAACAGGTGCGAGTCCGTGCCGTAGTACGGCCGGGTCACGTCGTCGGCGGTGAAGTAGAGCACCGCCATCCACACCGCGGAGCCGACCCCCAGGCCCATCACCATCAGCATGCGTCCCCGCCAGCGTGCGGACAGCACCAGCATCAGCGCCAGCGCGGGCGGCCACAGCAGGTAGAACTGCTCCTCCACTGCCAGCGACCACAGGGGCTTGTAGAGCACGGGCTGGTTCTGGTCGAAGTAGGAGGTCCCGTTCGCGATCTCCACCCAGTTCGTGGTGAAGGTGAGCCCACCCAGGATCTGCCGCCCCAGGCCCACCCGCAGGTCTCCCCCACGCGTGACGTCGACGATCCACACCAACGCGGTGCAGACCAGCAGCACCAGCACCAGGGCCGGGAGCAGCCGGCGGATGCGTCGCATCCAGAAGGTCGGCATGTTCATGTACCCGTTGCGACGCACCTCGCGCAGCAACAGGGTGGTGATGAGGAAGCCGGAGATGACGAAGAAGACGTCGACCCCGATGAAACCACCGGGCAGACGGTCCGGCAGCAGGTGGTACACGACCACCAGCCCCACGGCCAGTGCCCGCAGGCCGTCGAGGCCCTGGATGCGTCCGGAGTCCGCCGGACCGGAGCCGAAGCCCCCCGCCGTGGGCGTCGGGCGACGACCGGTCGTCTCGCTGTGCTCTGGGCTCACGCCGCCCCTCCCTCGCTGTGTCCGTGGGGCGCCGCGCCCCTGCTCGGTCCGACCTCTCGGGTCGCCGCGTCGCGCGCCCCGGTCAGGACGCCGTCACGATAACGCCGGGGACCGACAGCATCGCGGACCGACGCACGTTCCCGGGGGTGACGCCCACCCCATCGAGGGGTCGCACCCGGCCCGGCACGCGGCTGCGCCCGCCCCCGGTGGGGACGGGCGCAGCGCTCGGACCCGCGGGACGGGTCCCGTGCTCAGGCAGCCAGCTGGCGCAGCACGTACTGCAGGATGCCGTCGTTGCGGTAGTAGGACATCTCACCGGGGGTGTCGATGCGGACCACCGCGTCGAACGTGATGTCCTCCCCGCCGTCCTTGCTGGCGGTGACCTTCAGCGTCTTCGGGGTCTCACCGTCGTTGAACGCGGTGATCCCCTCGATGTCGAAGGTCTCGGTCCCGTCCAGGCCCAGCGACTCCGCCGTCTCACCCTCGGGGAACTGCAGCGGCAGCACGCCCATGCCGATGAGGTTGGAGCGGTGGATGCGCTCGAAGCTCTGCGCGATGACGGCCTTCACACCCAGCAGGCGGGTGCCCTTGGCGGCCCAGTCACGCGAGGAGCCCGTGCCGTACTCGGCGCCGGCGAGCACGACCAGCGGCACACCCGCCTCCTGGTAGGCCTCGGAGGCCTCGAAGATGGTGGTCTGCTCGCCGCCGTCCAGGAAGTTGCGGGTGAAGCCACCCGAGACACCGTCCAGCAGCAGGTTCTTCAGGCGGATGTTGCCGAAGGTGCCGCGGATCATCACCTCGTGGTTGCCACGGCGGGAACCGTAGGAGTTGAAGTCCTTGCGGTCCACACCGTTCTCCTGCAGGTACTTGCCCGCGGGGCTGTCGGCCTTGATGGCACCGGCCGGGCTGATGTGGTCGGTCGTGACCGAGTCACCCAGCAGGGCCAGCACGCGCGCACCGGTGATGTCCTCCACCGGCTCCGGCTCGGCCTCCATGCCGTCGAAGAAGGTGGGCTTGCGCACGTAGGTGGACTCGTCGTCCCACTCGAAGGTGTCGCCCTCGGGGGTCTCCAGCGACTGCCAGCGCTCGTCGCCCTCGAACACGTCGGCGTAGTCCTTGGTGAACATCTCGGTGGTGATGGCCTCACCGATGACCTTCTCCACCTCGTCGGCGGCCGGCCAGATGTCCTTCAGGAAGACGTCGTTGCCCTCGGAGTCCTGGCCCAGCGGCTCGGACTCGAAGTCGAAGTCCATGGTGCCCGCGAGCGCGTAGGCGACCACCAGCGGCGGGGAGGCCAGGTAGTTCATCTTCACGTCGGGGTTGATGCGGCCCTCGAAGTTGCGGTTGCCGGACAGCACGGACACGACGCTCAGGTCGTTGTCGTTGACCGCCTGGCTGACCTCCTCCGGCAGCGGGCCGGAGTTGCCGATGCAGGTGGTGCAGCCGTAGCCGACCAGGTGGAAGCCCAGGGCCTCCAGGTAGGGCCACATGCCGGTCTTGTCGTAGTACCCGGTGACGACCTGCGAACCGGGGGCCATGGAGGTCTTCACCCAGGGCTTGCTCTGCAGGCCCTTGTCCACCGCGTTCTTGGCGAGCATGGCGGCGGCCATCATCACCGACGGGTTGGACGTGTTGGTGCAGGAGGTGATCGAGGCGATCGCCACGTGACCGTGGTCCAGCTCGGTCTGGGTGCCGTCGGCCAGGGTCACGGACACCGGCTGGGACGCGCGGCCCTCGACGGGCTTGCCGGCGGCCTGTCCGGCGGGGCGCTCGGCCTCGTGCTCCTCGGCGGTCTCGCCGTCGGTGGCGGGGGCGTCGCTGGCCGGGAAGGACAGCGCCGATGCGGTGTCGGCCTCGCCGGCCATGTTCTCGGCCGGGGTCACCTGGTCATCGGTGACGTAGTCGCCCAGGGCCTTGCGGAAGGACTCCTTGGCCTCGGAGACGGCGATGCGGTCCTGCGGGCGCTTGGGGCCGGCGATGGACGGCACGACGGTGGAGAGGTCGAGCTCGAGGTACTCGGAGTAGCGGGCCTCGACCGCCGGGTCGTGCCACAGGCCCTGCTCCTTGGCGTAGGCCTCCACCAGGGCGACCTGCTCGTCGGAGCGGCCGGTGAGGCGCAGGTAGTCCAGGGTCACCTCATCGATGGGGAACATCGCCGCCGTGGAGCCGAACTCGGGCGACATGTTGCCGATGGTGGCGCGGTTGGCCAGCGGCACGGCGCCGACGCCCTCGCCGTAGAACTCGACGAACTTGCCCACGACACCGTGCTCGCGGAGCATCTCGGTGATGGTGAGCACCACGTCGGTGGCGGTCGCGCCCATCGGGATCTCGCCGGACAGCTTGAAGCCGACCACACGCGGAATGAGCATGGAGACGGGCTGGCCGAGCATCGCGGCCTCGGCCTCGATGCCGCCGACGCCCCAGCCGAGCACACCCAGGCCGTTGACCATGGTGGTGTGGGAGTCGGTGCCCACGCAGGTGTCGGGGTAGGCGACGGTCTCGCCATCGATCTCACGGGTCATGACCGTGCGGGCCAGGTGCTCGATGTTCACCTGATGGACGATGCCGGTGCCCGGGGGGACGACCTTGAAGTCCTCGAACGCGGTCTGGCCCCAGCGCAGGAACTGGTAGCGCTCCTCGTTGCGCTCGTACTCGATCTCGACGTTCTTCTCGAACGCGTCGGGGGTACCGAACACGTCGATGATCACGGAGTGGTCGATGACCAGCTCGGCGGGGGCGAGCGGGTTGATCTTGGTGGGGTCGCCGCCGAGGTCGGCCATGGCCTCACGCATGGTGGCGAGGTCGACGATGCAGGGCACACCGGTGAAGTCCTGCATGATCACGCGGGCCGGCGTGTACTGGATCTCCACGCTGGGGTCGGCGTTCTCGTCCCAGTCCGCGATGGCCTTGATGTGGTCGGCGGTGATGTTCTCGCCGTCCTCGGTGCGCACCAGGTTCTCCAGGAGCACCTTGAGGCTGTAGGGCAGGCTCGCCGCGCCCTCGAGGCCCTCGACGTCCTTGATGCGGTGGATCTGGTACTCGTTGCTGCCGACCTTCAGGGTCGACTTGGCTCCGAAGCTGTCGCTCACAACCAATCCCTTCGTTGAGCCGCCCGAGGACCGCACGACTGCGCGGACCGGCGACGGTGGTGGTGGTCCAGCACGCCATCGACCGCCGCGGCGGACGGGCTGCTGCCGTCGTCATCCATTCTGGGGTGAGGAGGGGTTCTGGTCCAGAGAGGGGTGCCTTCGACCGCCCGTGCCCCGGGGGATGACCTCGCACTTTTTATCTTGACGTCAAGATACTACCAGACGGGCGCCTCCGGCCGGGCCCTGCACGCCCGAGCCGAGCGCGGCTTCAGCGACGACGCAGCGTGGCGATCGCCTCCAGATGATGGGTGGTGCCGAAGGCGTCGAAGCCGACCACCCGCTCCACCTCCAGCCCCAGCTCCGCCGCGTGCCCGAGGTCCCGCCCCAGGGCGGCCGGGTCGCAGGCGACGTAGGCCACCCGCGAGGCGCCGCTGCCCGCGACCGCCTCCATGACGGCCCGGCCGGCACCCGTGCGGGGCGGGTCCAGGACCACCAGGTCCGCACCGCCCTCCCACCGGCCCAGGGTCTCGGCCACATCCCCCACCACCAGGTCGGCCACCGTGCCCGGGGCGTGCTCCTCCAACGCCGCGGCGCACGCGTCCACGGCCGGCTCGTGCCCCTCCACGGCCAGCACCTGGCCGGTGTCCCCCACCGCCAGTGCCAGGGGCACGGTGAATGCACCCGAGCCGCTGAACAGGTCCCACACCCGCTCCCCCGGGCGCGGCTCCAGCTCGTTCAGCACGTGCTGCACATAGGTGGCCACCGCCGCAGGGTGCGCCTGCCAGAAGCCGCGCGCCCCCAGGCTCACCCCCAGCGGCTCCCCCTGCGGCGAGACGGTCTGCTCACGGATCACCGGCTCGTCCCCCAGCACCCGCCCGCGCTGCCCCAGCTCGACCGCCACCGGCTCGCCCACCGAAGGGTCCACCACGTCGACGCCCCGCACCCCGGGATCGCGCGGGCGTCCGAGCCCGGCCGCACCCACCACCCCCTCGGTGGCGATGAGGCAGTCGTCCACCGCGATCACCTCATGGCTGCGGTGTCGCCGAAGGCCGGGCACCCCCTCGGGTCCGAGGGTGAACTCCACCCGGGTGCGCCACCGCAGCCCGGCGGGCCCAGCGGACTCCAGCCGCCGCATCTCCACCGGCCCGGAGTACCCGCCCAGACGCCGCAGCTGGTCAGTGAGCACGTGCTGCTTGAGCTCCAGCTGGGTCTCGGGCGTGGCGTGCTGGAAGTCGCAGCCCCCACAGCCCCCCGGCCCTGAGTAGGGGCAGGGCGCCTCGCGGCGGCCCGGGGCCGCACGCAGCACGTCCACCGCATCGGCCCGCAGGAAACGGCTGTCGGACCCACCCTCGGTGACCTGCAGCTCCACCTGCTCCCCCGGCAGGCCGTGCCGCACGAAGACCACCCGCCCGTCCGGCATCCGGGCCACGCAGTGCCCCCCGTGGGCCACCTCCCCCAGCTCGACCACGGCCCGGGTCCCCACGAGGTCGGACTGCCGGGGGGAGGAACGGTTCTGGCGGCGCGACATGGCCCGAAGTCTAGGCGCCACGACGCGTCAGACGCGGTCGTCGACCGCCGTGCGCCCCGCCACCAGCATCCACACCATGACGGCCACGGCCACCAGGTAGAGCGGCCACCCCATCGCGATCTTGGCCACCCCCAGGGCGGCCACGTTGCCCGCCAGGTACATGGGCAGCATCACCGCCACGCGCAGGGCGTAGAGGGCCACCAGCACCCAGGTCAGACGCGAGCAGACCCGCACCATGGCCCGCGAGGTGCGCCAGCGGGTGGGCTGCTGCTCGAACTGCGGGTCGCCGATGGCCACGAGGAAGCCGATGAGGGGCCAGCGCACCAGGATGGACGCCAGCGTCACCACGCCCCAGGCCGCCGACATGAGGATGCCGGGTAGGAAGGCGTCCTCGGCGTTGCCCGAGCGCAGCGCGAAGAAGGCCGCGAGGGCCGTGGCGAACAGCGAGGCACCCACGTAGCGCAGGGTGCCGCCGGTGACCAGACGCGCCGCGGCCAGGACCAGCACCACCACGGCCGAGGCGATCACGGCGCCGGTGAGGTCCTCCCGCACCAGCCACCAGACCACGAAGGCCACCGTGGGCAGGGCGGTCTCGAGCGAACCGCGCCACCCCCCGAGGGTGTCGGCCAGCCGGTGACGGATCACCGCCTCGACGGTCTCGGTCACCCCGGTGGGGGCAGTACGGCCGTCCTGCTGCCCGGGGGCACCGGGGGCCGTGGCCGCGTGGGGCTGCACCGGCGGGACGGGGGTCGCCATCAGGCCGGGGCGGATCCCGGACGCGGCTGGCTGCGCGCCGCCATCGACCCGTTCTCCGGCGTGTCCGAGGGCAGGTGCAGCGGCAGCAGCGAACGCGGCTCGCGCGGCACGTCGTCGCGGTGCACCACGGTGGCCTTGATGAGGGCGTACATGAGACCGGCCTTCTCCCGGTCGACCGCGGCCGGCCCGGAGATCACGGCGCGGAGGAACCAGCGCGGGCCGTCCACACCGATGAAGCGCACCGGCGCGGTCTTGGCCTCCGCCTGGTCCGAGCCCAGCTTGCCGGTGCGCGGCATGCGGGCGTGGATCTCCGGGCCCAGCGGGCCCTCCACGATGGCACCGTGGCTGCCGGACTTCTCCAGCCCATCCACCAGACCGTCACGGATCTCCTGCCACAGCCCGCCCGAGATGGGGGCGGCGTAGGCCTGGAGCTGCAGGTTGGAGTCACCCAGCAGGATGTTCACGGCCGTCACGGCACCGGTCTTGCGGTCGGACTCCAGGCGCATCTGCATGCCGCCCACGCCGGGCACCCAGATGGACCCCATGTCCACCCGGTTGCGCGGGGAGGGCACCTCGGTGGAGTCGTACGGGCCGGTGGCGCGCAGGCCCTCGGGGCGCGGCAGCCCCAGCGCCACGGCCTCCTCGGCCTCGGCACGCAGCATGTCGCGGTGGGCCGGTGCCATCTCCTCGGCCTCGTCGGGGATGGGCTCGGCCGGGGTGTCCTCCGCCAGCAGGGCCTCGAGGCCACCCATGCGGTCGATCTCGTCCGCGGAGAGTCCGAGCTCGCGCAGCTCGTCGTCGGTGAGGTCCGCGCCGCGGACGCCCCCGGCAGGGGTGGGCTCGGCGTCGCGGGGGGTGCGGGACCGCTTGAACAGTGCCATGTGCCTCGGTGTCTCCTCGTCGGTGCTGCGTGCGGTCGCCGGGGTTCAGCGGCCGGTGGACCCGTGCCCGCCGGCGCCGCGGTCGGTGGCGCCCAGGTGCGTGGCGTCCTGGACCTCCTCGATGGGGGGCAGCTCGACCCGCTGGACCACCAGCTGGGCGATGCGGTCTCCCACCCTCACCGTAAACGGTGCGGAGGTGTCGGTGTTGAGCAGGCACACGCGGACCTCGCCGCGGTACCCCGCATCGATGGTGCCGGGGGCGTTCACGATGGTGATGCCGTGGCGGGCCGCCAACCCGGAGCGGGGGTGGACCAGGCCCACCGTGCCCGGCTCCAGGGCGAGGGCGATGCCGGTACCCACCAGCGCACGCTCTCCCGGCGCGAGGGTCAGCTCCTCGGCCGCGTGGAGGTCCGCCCCCGCGTCGTCGGCATGCGCCCGTGAGGGAAGGGTGGCCTGCGGCGACAGCCGGGCCACCCGCAGCGGTGCCGACGTGGTGTCCATGCGCGTCAGGCGCACTCGGAGCAGGTGAGCTGGCCGTTCTTCTCCGAGGCCAGCTGGCTGCGGTGGTGCACCAGGAAGCAGGAGCTGCAGGTGAACTCGTCGGTCTGGGTGGGCAGCACCCGCACCGACAGCTCCTCGCTGGACAGGTCGGCGCCCGGCAGCTCGAAGCCCTCGGCCTGCTCGGTCTCGTCGACGTCGACCTTGCCGGAGTTGGTGTCGCCGCGGCGGTTCTTCAACTCCTCGATCGAGTCGGCCTCGATGTCGTCGTCGTTCTTGCGGGGAGCGTCGTAATCGGTCGCCACAGCCATCTCCTGGAAGTGAGGGTGTCACCACGCCCGGCTGGCGTGGCACGCGCGGAGAGTGCCCCATCCGCGGAGTTTTTGCAACACCGTTACGAGGTGGGGCATTCCCCGCCCGGCTCAGGCACCCAGGCGCACCAGCTCGTCGTGCAACCAGTGCGTCATCGCGGGACCTCCCGCCACCACCATCGGCGCCCCGAGCGGCGCGCCGCCGAGGCCGGTGACCCGGCCGCCGGCCTCGGTCACCACGAGCACGCCGGCAGCGTGGTCCCACACCTGCGTGCCGCTCTCGTAGTAGGCGTCCACGCGGCCTGCGGCCACGCAGCACAGGTCGATGGCCGCCGAGCCCATCCGCCGCAGGTCACGCACCCGGGGAAGCAGCGCGGCTGCCACCTCTCCCTGCGCGGCCCGCCGCTCGGCGGCATAGCCGAAGCCGGTGGCCACCAGGCCCTGCGAGGCGTCGGGCTCGTGGCTCACGGTCAGCTCCCGCGGACCGCCGCGCGGCCCCTCCACCACCGCCCCCTGTCCGGCCCCGGCGTGGAAGAGCTCTCCCCACACGGGGGCGCTGACCGCACCGGCCACGGGTGCCCACGCGCCCGGCACCTGCGGATCACCCACCACGCAGGCCACCGAGACACCCCACGCCGGCAGGCCGTACAGGTAGTTGACCGTGCCGTCGATGGGGTCGAGCACCCAGGTCAGCCGCGGCCCCGCATCGTCACCGACCGCGGGCGCGGCCGGGGAGCTGACCGTCCCTTCCGCGGGCGCGTCGGCCTCCCCGTACTCCTCGCCGAGCACGGCGTCCGCGGGCCGCAGCCGCTGCAGCTCCTCGCGCAACCAGCGCTCGCTGGCCCGGTCGGCTGCGGTGACCACGTCGGTGGCGCTCGACTTCGTGCTCGCCACGCTCACCTCATCGGGTCGTCCGGCCACCAGGCGCTCCCCGGCCTCGCGTGCCAGGCGCGCCGCCACGGTGCGCAGCTGGCCCACCAGGGCGGGGTCGACGGCGGCGAGGAGCCGCTCCAGGGGCGCGCCCTGAGAGGTCGCTGAGCCCTCAGAGGTCATCGGCGGCCTCCGCGTACCAGTCGGGCTGCTCGTCAGGCGCGCCGCACAGGGCGGGGGCCGCGGTGCGCAGGTTCGGACAGCAGCCCGGCGCGCACTGCGAGGGCATGGGCACCGAGGGCGGCCACTGCCGCAGCGTGACCTCCTCACCCCGGGCCTCGCGGGCGCGCTCCTCGAGCAGGTCCACCAGGCCCACCACGAACTCCGGGTCCACCCCCACGGTGGGCACGCGCACCATCGTCAGCCCCAGCTCCTGCGCGGTGGCGGCGGCCTCCACATCGAGGTCGTAGGCCACCTCCATGTGGTCGCTCACGAAGCCGATGGGGGCGACCGCCACCGCCGTGAACCCCTCGGAGGCCAGCTCAGCCAGGTGGTCGTTCACGTCCGGCTCCAGCCACGGGTGGTGGGGCGCCCCGGAGCGCGAGCAGTAGGTCAGGTCGGTGCGCAGGGCGTGGCCCACCGTGGCCTCCACCTCGTCCTCGATGGCGCCGGTCAGCTGCTCGTGCTGCTGCTGGTAGACGTTCCCGTCGCTGTCGCCGGGGCCGGAGGTCTCGTCCATGGAGTCCGGGATGGAGTGGGTCACCATCACCACCGCCACCTTCTCCGGTGCGTGCTCGGCCAGCAGACCGCGCACCGCATCGGTCACCAGGCGCGCGTTGGTGGCAGAGAAGCCGGGGTGGTGGGCGTACGGGCGGACCTTGTCGATGCGCACGGGCTGGCCCCCCGCATCGTGGTGGTCGATCACTGCCCGGGCGAGGTTCTCGCGGTACTGGCGGCAGCTGGAGTAGCTGGAGTACGCACTGGTGGTGAGCGCCAGCAGGCGGCGGTGACCGGCCGCGGAGGCCTCGGCGACCACGTCGCCCAGGAAGGGCTCGCTGTTGCGGTTGCCCCACAGCACCGGCAGGTCGATCTCCCGCCGCGCCAGCTCCCGCCCCAGCGCCGCACGCAGGGCGCGGTTCTGGTCGTTGATGGGGCTGCGCCCGCCGAAGTGGGAGTAGTGGGCACCCACCTCCACCAGGCGCTCGTCGGGGATGCCGCGCCCCGCCGTCACCCGGCGCAGGAAGGGCAGCACCTCATCGGGGCCCTCGGGTCCGCCGAACGAGGTCAGCAGGATGGCGTCGTACGGGGCCAGGGCGTTCTCGGTCATCGGGGCTCTCCTGAGTGGCGGGCTTGGGGGGCGTGCCAGTCGAACACGATGGCAGCGATGCGGATTCCGAAGACCAGTCCGATGACGGGCCAGACGGTCTCGGGGCCGATGCGGTACAGGTGGTGGGCCGCCACGATGAGGGAGGCGCCCAGCAGGGCCGGGAAGGCGTACAGCTCGCGGCGCAGCAGCTCCGGCACCTGCCCGGCCAGCAGGTCGCGGAGCACTCCCCCTCCCACGGCGGTGACGGTGCCCACGATGACGGCGGTCACCGGGGCCACGCCGAACTCCAGGGCCTTGAGCGTCCCCGCCACGCAGAAGAAGGCCAGCCCCACCGAGTCCAGCACGCGGATGGGGCGCTTCACGCGGTCCACGCGGCCGTGGAGGGCGAAGGTCAGCAGGCCGGCGGTCAGCGCCATCGCGATCATGCGCCAGTCCGAGACCCCCACCGGCGGCACGGCGCCGATCAGCAGGTCGCGGATGGTGCCGCCGCCCAGGCCGGTGAGCCAGGCGAGCACCAGCACCCCGAACAGGTCGAGCCCCCGGCGCACCCCGACCAGGGCCCCGGAGACCGCGAAGGCGAAGACCCCGATGAGGTCGAGCGCCAACGCGAGCGCGGGGTCGAAGGGATTCATCAGCGGCATCGTACGGCGCGGCGTGGTAAGCCGCCGCGACAGCAGGGGCCGTGGCATGGTGCGATGGACACGTCTCCCGCGGGCCCAGTGCGGCTGCGCCGGTGAGGGGACAGGCAGAACGACACCTCGGACCGCGTCGCGGTGACGGGGCCGATGGCGAGGAGTGCAGATGGACGAGCTCACCTTCCTGGAGGTCGACGACTCCGGGACCCACCTGGTGGTGCAGGACGCCGCCGGCACGCGGTACCGGCTGGAGATCACCTCTGCCCTGGCCGCGGCCCTCCACCAGCGCCCGAGCACCGGTGCCGCGGCGAGCAGCCGTTCCGCTGCCTCGGCCCCCACGGCCATGACCCCGCGTGACGTGCAGGCGATGATCCGTGCCGGTGCCAGCACCCAGCAGGTGGCCGACATGTCCGGCTGGAGCACCGACAAGGTCTCCCGCTACGAGGCGCCCATCCTGGCCGAGCGCGAGCACGTGGCGGCCCTCGCCCGCGCCGTGCACCTGCCGTCCTTCGGGCGCGGTCCGTCCCCCACGCTGGAGAAGCGGGCCAAGGAGCGCCTGGTGATGCGGGGGCTGCGTCCCGACGAGGCGTCCTGGGACGCGTGGCGCCTGGACGGCAACCCGTGGGCGGTGAGCCTGTCCTTCGAGGCCGGTGGGCGCGAGCGGCGTGCGGTCTGGCACTTCGACCTCATCTCCTCGGCGCTGACGCCGCAGGACGATGAGGCCCGCTGGCTGAGCACCGCCGAGGAGGACGGCTACGACTCCGCCGCCCAGGGCGTGGATTCGCTGCAGCAGGACGAGGGGCCGGCCGAGCCGTCGGGCCACCAGCCCGTGAGCCACGCCGCCCGGGCCGGGGTCTCCCACGAGCGCCCGCTGCGCGCCGGTGACTCCCTGCAGGGTGAGCCGGCCGGCTCGGGCCAGTCTGAGCAGCCGGCCGACCAGAGTGGTCCGTCCGAGCAGTCCGAGACACCCCGCCACCGCGACCAGCACGAGCAGGCACTGGCAGAGGGCTCCGCCCCGCAGGACCAGGCCGGGACCGGATCCGGTGAGTCGCAGGCACCCGAGCAGCAGGACGCCACCGACCAGCAGGCCTCCGCGGACCAGCTGCCGCTGGAGGAGACCGAGAGCGCCCCCATCGCTCCCCGGCAGCGTCAGTCGCGCCGCGGCAAGGGGCGCCCCTCGGTGCCGAGCTGGGACGACATCATGTTCGGCGGCTCCAAGAGCTGACGCCGGTCAGCGCGCCGGCGGCACCGCGCACACGTCGAGGTCGAAGGGCAGGACCTCCCCCTCGGGGGAGCTCACCCGGGCCACGTGCGAGGTCATGCGCCGCATGAAGTGGCGCCGGCACAGCACCTCGTACTCCACCACCGGCGCCCCTGCCGTGCCGTCACCGCCGTCCGCGACGTCACCCACGGCCACCTGGTCGCCCTGCACCACCATGTGCCCGTCCACCACGCGAGCGTTGTGCGTGGCCCGCCGCCCGCACCAGCAGAGCGCCTCCACCTGCAGCAGCTGGGTGCGGTCGGCCAGCTCCAGCAGCCGCTTGCTGCCGGGGAACAACTCGGCCCGGAAGTCGGCGGTGATGCCGAACGCGAAGACGTCGATCTCCAGCTCGTCCACCAGTCGTGCGAGCTGTTCCACCTGGGCGGCGGTGTAGAACTGCGCCTCGTCACAGATCAGGTAGTGCACCGCGCGGCCCTTGCTGGCCTCGGTCACCACCATGGCGAAGAAGTCCAGCTCCTCGTGCACCTCCAGGGCCTGCCGCTGCAGACCCAGGCGTGAGCTGACGATGGCCTCCCCCGCCCGGTCGCGGGAGGTGAAGACCAGCCCGTGCCGTCCGCGGGCGCGGTGGTTGTGGTCCATCTGCAGGGCAAGGGTCGACTTGCCGCAGTCCATGGTGCCGGTGAAGAACGCGAGCTCAGCCATGGGTCACCGCGCCGGGACGAACAGGTCGGGCACGAGCAGCTCCTCGTGGTGCAACCCGCCGTGCCAGCCCTTCAGGGACATCTGGCCGGTGCTGTCCGGTCCGGGGACGAACGCCAGGAAGGTGGCATCGGTGCCCACCACCAGCACGTCGCCGATGCGGGAGACGTTCTCCGGGGTGATCCCCTCACCGAACCAGCCGCGCTCCACGGCCTCGGTGCGCGAGACCACCTCGGCGCCGGGGGCCTCCAGACCCGCCGCGCGGGAGTGGTCGGCCACCGCCTGGCGCCAGGCCGCCACCACGTCATCGACCCGATGGGGGTCGGCCTCCTGCTGGCGCCCCTCGGGGGTGTCCACCTCGCGGGGCAGGTAGAGGAAGCGGCACCGCGGGTCGCCCGCCACCGCATCGACGCCCTCCAGGAGGTGGGCGTACTGCGGGTCGTCGGTGCGCAGCGCGCCGTCCGGCGCGATGCCGAGCATCCCGTGGTCGGCGGTCAACGCGAAGTGCACGCCCGCGGGCAGGCCCTCGACGAGCTCCCGCAGGGCGGCGTCCAACTGCTCCAGCGCACCCACCCAGTCCAGGGAGCCGGGGCCCTGGGCGTGGCCGATCTGGTCGAGCACGGGCCAGTACAGGTAGGCGGCGGTCGGCTCGGCGGCGCTGGCGCGGCGGGCCAGGTCGAGCCCCGCGGCGGTCCAACTGCTCAGACCGTCGGCCGGCAGGTAGGTGCCACCCCGCTGGGCGGCGCGGGTGAGCGCGGAGGTGGCGAACTTCTTCTGGCCCACGCGGACCACGCGCACCCCCGCATCGGCCAGTCGACCGAACAGGGTGGGCTGCGCCTGCCAGGTGAGAGGGTCCGGCCCCTCCTTCCAGCTCAGGTGGTTGAACACCACCGAGGAGTGCGGGTCGCGCACGGCGTAGCCCACGTGACCGTGCACCGCCGGGGGCAGGCCGGTGGCGTGCGTGGCCAGCGAGACGGCCGTGGTGGAGGGGAAGCCGCAGACCGCCGGCACCGAACGGGTGGTGTCCTGCAGCAGCTGGCGCAGGAAGGGCGCGTGCCCGGCGTAGCGCTGCAGCAACGACCACCCCAGCCCGTCCACCAGCACGCTCACCACGCCGTGGGCCCGGGGCAGGTCGCGCACCGGCACGCCGGGCAGGTCCACGCCCAGCGAGGCCGCGAGGCTCGCGAACGAGGAGGCCAGACCCTGCGGGCCGTAGCCCAGGGCCGCGTCGGGGTGGTCGGTGGTCAGCAGCGGGTGGATGTTCACGGGAGGGGGCGTCACCGCCCCAGGCTCGCCTGGACGGTGCGGGCGAAGTCCAGCGCCTGCTGCACGGCCTGGGCGCCGGAGACCTCGCCGCTGACGCGCAGCGAGATGTCGTCGCCGGCCACGGTGCCCTCGTAGCCGTGGTCGCCCTCGCACTGGGGGTCGCTGCACTGGGCCGGCACCAGGTCCAGCCGGCTGATGGCGCCCCAGCCCAGGGTGAGCGTGACCTCCCGGCCCAGGCTGCCCGGCTGGTAGTCCTCCGGGTTGGCCATGACGTGCGAGAGCACCACCCCGCGCAGACGGGAGAGCGGCACGGTCTCGGTGGTGGCCATGGCCACCGGGGCCGACTCCACGTGCTCGGCGTCCCGGTCGTCCGCGTGCGCGATCACCAGCCGGCCCGGCGTGAGCACCAGCACCGTCAGGTGGCGGCGCACGGTGTCGGTGTCGAAGGTCGCCTCCTGGTGCACCAGGTGGGCCAGCACCTCCTGCCCCGCCACGGCAGTGGCCACCACGTCGGCCACGAGGGCCGGGTAGTAGCCGGCGGCCTCGATGTCGTCGGAGAGGTCCTGCGGCAGGGTGTCCGCCGGAACGGGCACGTCGTGGGGGCGTCCAAGCATGGGGGTCATCCTGCCACCCGGCACCGACAACCTGCCGGTGGCGCGACCGGCCAGCAGGTCACCGGGAGATGCTCCGCCGCCCGGCGTCCTGCCGCACCGCGGGGCGCTCCACGGTGGCGTGCGCAGCGTGCACCACCACGCCGCGGGGGCTGACCTCCACCGGGCTCAGCCGCAGCTCGGCCAGCTCCGGCACCGCATCGGCCAGCACGGACACCCGCGCCACCAGCTCCTCCAGGGCCTCGAGGTCCACGCCCCGCTCGGCCAGCAGGCGGCTGCCCTGCAGCTGGTCCACCAGGTCGTGCACGTCCGCATCGGTCAGGGGCGGCACCCGGTAGGAGGGGGTGCCCAGCAGCGCGGCCGTGGGGCCGTGGAAGCGCAGCGAGACCACCGGCCCGAAGAGCGGGTCCTCCGAGGCACCCACCACCAGCGGCACCACGTCCTGCGGCCACCCACCAGCGGGCTCCCCCGGCGCGTCGGGGGCCACGGTGATGCCCACGGCCTCCAGCAGGGCGGTGGTCTCCTCGGGCCGCAGCTCCCGGCCGGCCGGCGCCGTGACCAGCGCGTCGGTGGCGATCCCCTGGGCGGCGTCGATGGCCTGCCAGTCGATGCCCTCGGGTGCCACCAGCTCCCCGCGGGAGCTGCGCCGCCAGGCCGCGTAGCGCTCCACGGCGTTGAGGGCGCGCACCGCGTCCTCGGGAACCATGTACGCCGGCACCACCTCGGTGACCGGTCCGTCCGGGGTGTCCTTGGTGGCCGAGAGCGTCTCGTTCACCCCGTCCATGCCGGTCATGGTGGTCAGACAGGGCTTCTCGTGGTCCAGCGCCACCTGCGCCACCGTGCGCGCCACGTCCAGCCCGTCCCCCACCAGCGGCGGGATGAACACGGCCAGCACCGAGTGCACGGTGGGGTCCTCGAAGGCCTCGTGGAGCGCCTGGGCGATCTCCCCCATCGAGGCGTCGTGGGCCAGTGAGCGCGGCTCGCGCGCCATCTCCAGCCCCCAGCCCATGCAGGCGTCGGCGGCGAGCGCCGCCAGGGAGGTGGAGTTGCCCACCACGGCCACCCCGCGCCCGGCGGGCAGGGGCTGGTGCAGCACCAGCTGGGCGATGTTGAACATCTGGTGCAGGTTGCTCACGCGGATGATGCCGCTCTGGCGCAGCATGGCGTCCAGCGCCTCCGGCCGCGCCCGGCTCTGCCGGATGAGGTGACCCGGCGGCACCCCGTACCCGGAGGTGCCGGACTTGATGGCGATGATCGGCTTCTTGGCCGAGAGCCGCTGGCTGATGCGGAAGAACTTGCGCGCGTTGCCGAGGGTCTCCAGGTAGAGGCCCACCGCGGCGGTGTCGTCGTCCTCCATCCAGTACTGCATGACGTCGTTGCCGGACACGTCCGCGCGGTTGCCCGCCGAGACGAAGGTGGAGAGCCCCACACCGCGCTGGCGGGCCATCTGCGTGACCGAGACGCCCAGCGCCCCCGACTGCGCGAACAGCCCGAAGCGCCCGCGCACCGACGGCGCCCCGAGGGTGGCGTTCAGGGAGACCTCCGGGGAGGAGTTGCTCAGCCCGTAGGAGTTCGGGCCCACCAAGCGCATGCCGTGGTAGTGCACCAGGCGCAGCAGCTCGCGCTGCCGGCGGGCGCCCTCCTCGCCGGCCTCGGCGAACCCGGCGGAGACCACCAGCACCGAGCGCACCCCGATGGCGGCGCAGTCGGCCACCACCTCGTGGACCCGGTCGGCCGGCAGGGAGACGATCGCGAGGTCGATGGGGCCGCTCACCTCGCGCACGCTGGGCGTGGTGGCGATGCCGGCGAGCTCGCCCACCTCGGGGTGCACCACCTCCAGGCGGCCCTGGTAGCCGCCGGCCACGATCTCCGCGAGCACCTTGTGGCCGATGGTCTCCTCCCGCCGGGAGACGCCGATCATGAGCACCGACTCGGGGCGCAGCACGCGGGTCATGGAGCGGGCCTCGGAGCGCTGCTCGCGCGACTCGCGCACCTGCCGGGAGTGCTCGTTGGGCTCGATGTCGAAGGACACCGCGATCACGCCGTCCTCGAAGCGGTGGGCCACCTCGTAGCCGGCCTCGGTGAAGACGTTCATCATCTGCCGGTTCTCGGGCAGCACGTCCGCGGTGAACCGGCCCAGGCCCACCTCATCGCCGATGGCGGCGAGGTGCTCCAGCATCACCGACCCCAGTCCCCTGCCCTGGTGGGCGTCGGAGACGTTGAAGGCCACCTCGGCGGTGGTGGGGTCGATGCGGTCGAACCGGGAGATGGCGATGATCTCGCCGCCGATCTCGGCCACCAGCGCCACCCGCTGGTCCTGGTCCACCTGCGTGAAGCGGTCGAGGTCCTTGTCCGAGAGCTCGGGGATGGCGGCGAAGAAGCGCAGGTAGCGCGAGCGCTCGGACTGGCCGCGGTGGAAGGCGGCCAGGGCCTCCCGGTCGTCGGGGCGGATCGGCCGCACGTGGGCCACGGCGCCGTCCCGCAGCACGACATCCGCCTCCCAGGTGGCGGCCCGCGCCGCCCGGAGCTCCTCGGTGGTGGGCGCGACGTCATCCATGCCCCCATAGTGGCACCCCGCCCGGGTAGTGTTTCTCCATGAACACACCCACCGCCGAGTTCCACGCCGCCCGTGACGCCGTGTTGGCGCTCCACGACGCCGATGACGCAGCCGTCGACGCGTTCGTGATGCCCCGCCCGGCGGAGTTCAACTGGGGGCTCCACCACATCGATGCCGTGGCCGCCGGCCCGCGGGCGGACACACCCGCGCTGCGCATCATCGACATCGTCAAGGACGGGACCCGCACCCACCAGCTCACCTGGGCCGAGATCTCCGCGACCTCCTCCCAGATGGCCAACCACCTGCGGGACAACGGGGTGGCGCGCGGGGACCGCGTGCTGGTGATGCTGGGTAACCAGACCGCGCTGTGGCAGGTGATGGTCGGCTGCATCAAGCTGGGCGCCCAGGTCATTCCGGCCACCACGCTCCTCACCCCGGAGGACCTCACCGACCGGGTGGCCCGCGGCAAGGTGAAGCACGTGATCACCAACGCCCACGAGGCGAAGACCTTCGCCAAGGTGGACGGGGACTTCCAGCGCTTCGCGGTGTGCGGCGAGGGCGAGACCCCCGAGGGCTGGAACCGGCTGGAGGACTTCGCCGGGGCCAGCACCGAGTTCACCCCCGACGCGCCCACCAGGGCCGACGACACGATGCTGCTCTACTTCACCTCCGGCACCACCTCGGCGCCCAAGCTGGTGGAGCACACGCACACCAGCTACACCTACGGCGCGCTGTCCACCATGTTCTGGGTGGGGCTGCGCCCCGGCGACGTGCACGTGAACATCTCCTCGCCGGGCTGGGCCAAGCACGCCTGGAGCTCGCTGTTCACCCCGTGGACGGCCGAGGCGACGATCCTGGTGGTCAACCAGCCGCGCTTCGACGCCGCCGCCCTGCTGCAGGTGCTGGCCGATGAGGGCGCCACCACCTTCTGCGCCCCGCCGACCGTCTACCGCATGCTCATCCAGCAGGACCTGGCCGCGTGGCGCGAGCGCCTGGCCATCCGCGAGATGGTGGGCGCCGGCGAGCCGCTGAACCCCGAGGTGATCCGCGCCGTGGAGTCGGGCCTGGGCGTCACCATCCGTGACGGCTTCGGCCAGACCGAGACCACCGCCCAGATCGGCAACCCGCCCGGCCGGCCGCTGAAGCCCGGCTCGATGGGGCGTCCGTTGCCCGGGTACGACGTCGTGCTGCTCGATGCGGCCACCGGCACCGAGGTGACCGACCCCGGCGAGGAGGGCGAGCTGTGCCTGCGCCTCGAGGGGGCGAAGGGACGCCCCATCGGCCTGATGGTGGGCTACCACGGCGACGCCGACCGCACCGCGGACTCGATGCGCGACGGCGCGTACCACACCGGTGACGTGGCGATGCGGGACGCCGACGGCTACATCACCTACGTGGGCCGCGCGGACGACGTGTTCAAGGCGAGCGACTACCGCATCAGCCCGTTCGAGGTGGAGTCGGTCCTCATCGAGCACGAGCTGGTGGCCGAGGCGGCCGTGGTCCCCTCCCCCGACCCGACGCGCCTCTCGGTGCCGAAGGCCTACGTGGTGCTGGTGGAGGGCACCGAGCCCAGCCGGGAGATCGCCGAGTCGATCCTGGCCTACTGCCGCGCCAACCTCGCGCCCTACAAGCGGGTGCGCCGACTGGAGTTCGGGGAGCTGCCCAAGACCGTCTCGGGCAAGATCCGGCGCGTGGAGCTGAAGGCCCGCGAGACCGAGTTCCACCCGGTGGGCGACGACCCCACCGAGCGGGCCAGCGAGTGGGAGTTCTGGGAGAGCGACTTCCCCGACCTGAAGGGCTGACCGGCGCCGCGGGGCGCGTTGGTGCCACGGAATCGGCCCGGCGTGGCCGATACTGGCGCCCGTGCCGAAGAACTCCAAGGACCTCCAGACGCCCACGCAGGTGGCCGACACGGTCATCGACATCGACGTCGAGGAGGAGATGAGCTCGGCGTTCCTCGAGTACGCCTACTCGGTCATCTACTCCCGCGCCCTGCCCGATGCCCGCGACGGCCTCAAGCCGGTGCAGCGCCGCATCCTGTTCGGCATGGACGAGCTGGGCCTGCGCCCGGACCGTGGGTACGTGAAGTCCTCCCGCGTGGTCGGCGAGGTGATGGGCAAGTACCACCCGCACGGTGACCAGGCCATCTACGACGCCCTGGTGCGCCTGGCCCAGCCCTTCTCGATGCGGGTGCCGCTGGTGGACGGGCACGGCAACTTCGGCTCCCTGGACGACGGCCCGGCCGCCAGCCGCTACACCGAGGCCCGCATGGCCCCGGCGGCGCTGCTCATGACGCAGACGCTGGACGAGGACACCGTGGACATGGTGCCCAACTACGACGACCAGCTGCTGCAGCCCGAGGTGCTCCCCGCCGCGTACCCGAACCTGCTGGTCAACGGTGCCAGCGGGATCGCGGTGGGCATGGCCACCAACATCGCGCCGCACAACCTGGGCGAGGTCATCGCCGCCGCCCGCCACCTGCTGGACAACCCGGGCGCCACGGTCGAGGACCTGATGCGTTTCGTGCCCGGCCCCGACCTGCCCGGTGGTGGCCGCATCGTGGGCCTGGACGGCATCCGCGACGCCTACCGCACCGGGCGGGGCTCCTTCCGCACCCGGGCGACGGTCCGCATCGAGAACGTCACTCCGCGGCGCAAGGGGATCGTGGTCACCGAGCTGCCCTACCTGGTGGGCCCGGAGAAGGTGATCGCCAAGCTCAAGACGCAGGTGCAGGCCAAGAAGCTGCAGGGCATCTCCGACGTCAAGGACCTCACCGACCGGCACAAGGGCCTGCAGCTGGTGATCGAGGTGAAGAACGGCTTCAACCCCGAGGCGGTGCTGGCCCAGCTGTACAAGCAGACGCCCATGGAGGAGTCCTTCGGCATCAACAACGTGGCGCTGGTGGACGGCCAGCCGCGCACCCTGGGGCTGCGCGAGATGCTGCAGGTGTACGTGGACTTCCGGTGCGATGTGGTGCGCCGCCGCACCGAGTTCCGCCTGCGCAAGCGGCAGGAGCGCCTGCACCTGGTGGAGGGGCTGCTGCTGGCCATCCTGGACATCGACGAGGTCATCCAGCTCATCCGTTCCTCGGAGGACACCGCCGAGGCGCGCACCCGCCTCATGCAGGTCTTCGACCTCTCCGAGCTGCAGGCCAACTACATCCTCGAGCTGCAGCTGCGGCGCCTGACGAAGTTCTCCCGCATCGAGCTGGAGACCGAGCGGGACGACCTGCAGCGCGCCATCTCCGAGCTTCAGGCGATCCTGGCCGATGAGGCGTTGCTGCGTCGCGTGGTGAGCGACGAGCTGGCGGCCGTGGCCAAGGAGCACGCCACCCCCCGCCGCACGGTGCTGCTGGAGAGCGAGGCGGCCGCGGCCATGACGCCCGCCGCCCCGTTGGAGGTGGCCGACGACCCGGTGACCGTGGTGCTCTCGGCCACGGGGCTGGTGGCGCGCGTGCCCCGAGGGGAGGACACCCCATCGGTCCTGACGCGGGGCGACGTGCGCGCAGCCGATGCGGGGCGCGTGGACCACGACGCGCTCGCCTCGGTGGTCGCGAGCACGGCGCGCGGCACGGTGGGTCTGGTGACCTCGACCGGGCGGCTGGTGCGGCTGTCGGTGGTGGACCTGCCGGCGCTGCCGGGGTCGGACAGCCTGGGCATGACCGGTGGGGCGCCGCTGGCGGCGTTCACCGAGCTGGCCGGTGGCGAGCGCCCGCTGGCGCTGGTGCGCGTGGACGACGTGGAGGGCTCCCCCGGTCTGGCCCTGGCGACGGCTGGCGGCGTGGTCAAGCGGGTGCGCCCGGAGTACCCCGCTGGCAAGGAGTCGGTCGAGGTCATCACGCTGGCCGAGGGCGACGAGCTGGTGGGTGCCACCGAGCTGGCCACCGGTGAGGAGGACCTCGTGTTCGTCACCGATGCGGCATCGCTGCTCACGTACTCGGCCTCCCTCGTGCGCCCGCAGGGGCGCAGCGGTGGTGGCGTGGCGGGCATCAAGGTGCCCGAGGGCCAGCGGGTGCTCGGCTTTGCGGCAGTGCCCGCCGGTGCGCAGGACGCGATGGTGGTGACGGTCGCCGGGTCCTCCGGCGCCCTGCCCGGAACCGATGCGGGGACGGTGAAGGTGACGCCGTTGGCCGCCTACCCCTCCAAGGGCCGGGCGACGGCGGGCGTGCGCTGCCACCGCCTGCTGAAGGGCGAGGACGGGCTGATGATGGCCTGGGTGGGCGCGGATCCGCGGGCCGTGGACGCCACCGGGCGGGCCGTGGCGCTGCCGGAGCCCACCGACCGACGCGACGGCTCGGGCGCGCCGGTGAGCGCCCCCATCGCGGCCATCGGCTGAGGCGAGGCGGGGCGGGGTAAAGATTCGGTCAGAATCTCCTTGGCGCCTTGACCCGTCCCCCCCCATGCTCCACTATGCCAAAGCCTCATCGGGGGGCTCAGAACATATGGAGCAAAGCCATGTCATGGACCCGGCGCATGATCGCCCTTGCAGTCGCCCCTGTCGCCTTCTTGAGCCCTCAGGTGGTGCACGACATTGAATCTGGATCCTATTCCACCTCTGCTCACGCCAACTGGCGCGACAAGTACCTCTCGAATCACAAATACTTGGGGGTCTTCTACAACCACGAGAAGTCTGCCAAGTCGAGTGCGAGCACCATGAAGGACACCCTCCACGGTGATCAAATTCGCGTCCGAGACTACATCTCTGACGTCAACAAGACGGACGACCGCGGCGCGCAGGGACACATCGATTTCTACGCGCACAAGAACCACTGCTATGTGGCAGGCGAGTCGGTGGCCTGTGGCACGGGCTGGTGGAAGCACGACGACTGGTCCTCTCCTGTCTTCACAGGCTATGGCACAGAGATGTGGCCCACAGCAGACGTTGCCAGCAACGGAAATTCGATGCGCGCAGCGGTGAAGATCTGCCGTGACAGGCCTTGGTTCCACGGTGGCGACGTGTGCTCTGCACCCCGCCACGGCGGATTCAACTATTGATGGAAACACTTGAACTGCGGGACTTCTCCGTCCAGCGGGGCCGCCGCACGGTGGTGTCCACCGAGAAGGCGGATCTGGGAGACACGTTCATCACGGTGGTGGGCGTGAACGGGTCTGGAAAGAGCACCCTCATCGCTGCTCTGGCCGGGGTCCTGCCCCACCAGGGCAGCGTCCACGTGGCGGGGACGCCCATCACGAACGTCCCGGTCGGTTACGCGGCTCATCACAAACGAGGGTGTAGTTGGGGTCTGAAGCCGCCTGCCTCGAGTAGGCAGCGGGCGATGTAGTTGGTGAGGTTGCGGAACCCGAGGGCGGAGCCGCGGAGGTGTTCGAGGCGTCCGTTGATGGCCTCTGTGGGTCCATTCGAGGAGCCGGGACGGTCGAAGTAGGCCAGCACGTCCTCGGCTCTCTTCTTCAGGGTCCGGCCGAGGGTGATCAGCTCGGTCAACGCGGCGGGGACACCGGAACTGACCGACTCGATGACGGCCTGCATCAGCTCGCGGCCCTTGCTCCGGTCGGGTTGTCGGTAGGCGGTGATCATCCGCTGGTAGATGCCCCAGGTGGCTTCGACCTCGACGTGCTCCTCGACCTTGAACAGAGCCGCCAGCCGGTCGGTCTGTTTGTCGGTGAGTAGCTCGGACCCGGTGTGCAGGGTGCGCCGGGCGGCGTAGAGCGGGTCGCCGGTGCGACCGCGGTGCCCGTGGAGGTCTTGCTGGACCCGGCGCCGGCAGGAGTCCAGGGCGTCGCCGGCCAAGCGCACCACGTGGAAGGGATCCATCACGGCGACGGCGTCAGGCAGCTCCTCGGCGGTGGCGGTCTTGAACCCGGTGAACCCGTCCATTGCGACGATCTCCACCGTTGCGCGCCACGAGGGATCCCGCTGCGCGAGCCAGGTCTTGAACGCCTGCTTGGAGCGGCCCTCGACCATGTCCAGCAGCCGGGCCGGGCCGGTCCCGTCACGGATGCCGGTCAGGTCGATGATCACGGTGACGTACTTGTCCCCGCGCCGGGTGTGCCGCCAGACGTGCTCATCGACGCCCACCGCGGTGACGCCATCGAACCGGGCCAAGTCGTCGATCAGGACGCGCTTGCCCTCGGCCAGGACCGCGTCGTTGGCAGTGTTCCAGGCAACACCGAGCCCGTCGGCGACCCGCGCAACCGTCAGGTGCTGGCACACGATGGCCTCCAGCGCCCACCGCAGCCCTCGTCGCGAGAGCTTCGCCCGCGGCTGGGCCGCCAGACTGGTGTCCTGGCGCCACACGTGCCCGCACCCGGTGCACCGGTAGCGCCGGACCGTCACCTCCAACGTGGTCGGGCGCCAACCGAGCGGCTCGTGGGCCAACTCGCGCGTGACGGCGTCGCGCGGACTGCCTTCGCAGCCGCACCGGCGACACCACCGGTCGGGCTCGAGTACCCGACACGCCAGGATCGCACGGTCGGGCGCGAGTCGTTGGCCGGTGACCTCCAGACCGAGCTCATCGAGGCCGCAGAACGTGGTCAAGTCCGGGCGGGCGAAGGTAGCGTCAGGCACGTCGAGGTCTTCCAGATGGGCAGTGTGAGAACTTCCATCTTCGGGAGACCTCGACGCCTACCCAGCGACCGACGCGCCGCCGGCCCCTACACCCTCATCTGTGATGAGCCGGTTACGCGCCGCAGAACATCAGGTGGCCCCAGCACCTCACCACGCGTGAGGTCTGCGAGCTCGCCTTCCGGCTCCGGGCACCCGGGCGCAACAGGGCCGAGATGATCGATGCGGTGAAGCGGGCCCTTGGTCAGACGCACCTCGAGCCGCAGGCCAACACCCCGGTGCACACCCTGTCCGGGGGACAGCAGAAGCGCCTCACCGTGGCACAGGCCCTGTGCCCGCTCCCCGGTCTCCTGCTGCTCGACGAACCCACCTCGGAGACGGACGTGGTCTTCCGTCACGAGTTCGCCACCGTCCTGCACAGCATCTCCCGGGAGGTCACCGTCGTGAGCTCCACGCACCTGCTCGAGGACGTGGAGGCCTGGGGCGACTGCGTCACCATCGTGCAGGCAGGTGGTCTCACCAGCTCGCGCCTCCCCGCACAGGGGACGGACGCGCGGACCGCCGCAGTGCGAGCGATCTCCACGCAGCTGGGGCGAGGCTGACATGGGGCTCCTCGAGTGGCAGCGTCCCCTGTTCTGGGTGGCATTCGTCCTCGCGCTCCTGGGAGGCGCAGTCGCCGTCCTGGGCAGCATCGACATCTGGCGGGTCGACCCGGGCAAGAGCGTCACCGCATCTACCTCCATCGCAGCGCTGAACACCCCGCTGACGGCTGCGATCGCAGGCTGGGCGACGCGTTCCCTCCTCGTGGACGGCCGGGCCGACTGGCTGCACAGCACCGGGCGGCTGGGTCGGATGGTGGCTCTCGGGGCACTGGTGCCGGCCCTCCTCTCCCTGCTGGTCGGCCTGGGCGCCATGGCCACAACCATGGCGCTGGGCCCCGGTCAGCACGTCCTTCCCTGGGTCCCGGGCGCCGTCATCGCGCTCCTGCTCAGTGCACTGACCGGCGGCGTGGTCGGTGCTGGCGTGGCCCTGCTGTGGAGGCATCCCCTGGCCCCCGTGGTCACCATGGTTGCCCTGTGGACGGCCACGGCATTCGCCACCGACGGATTCGTGGAGGTCTTCGCGACCGGTGGAGGACTGGGCGAGGGAGTGGGCCGTCAGTACTCACCGGAGATCGTCACCATCCGGGCGGCCGTGGCGGCGCTGCTGGCCGGTTCGGTGCTGTTGATGGCCTGGGCAGCACGGTCGGGCGCCACCACCCTGCTGCGACTCTCCGGGCTTGCGCCGCTGCTGGTCCTGCTGGGAGTGGGCGCAGTGGTCAACGGGGTCGACGAGATCGAGAGCGATCCGTCGGCCGAGGCCACCGAGTGCGCCGGTCTCGAGCCTGTGGTGTGCGTCCTGCCGGGCCACGAGAGGTTCCTCCCCTCGGCGCAGGAGGCGGCAGAGAACCTGTATGCCCTCGACCTCCCGGTGGAGCGTGAGGCCGTCATGGTGATCACGGAACTGCCACCCGACCGGATCCAGGAGGTCTCCGACTCCGAAGAACCCCGACCGCTGACGAGCCGGTTGTCCACCCTGTGGATCGAGGGTTCGGGCAGGGTCTCCATCGCTGCCTCGTGGGCCTCTCCCCCGGAGTGTGGGATGGCGGTGCCGTCACCTCAGGCGCTGGCCGCCGAGACACCCCGCGCCCGCGTCATCAACTGGATCGCGACCGGCAAGGGCGAGCGGCCCTCTGCCGAGGAGGTCGAGGCGGCCTTCACGTGTTGACCACCCTGGCCCTGCTGGTCCGGCGGCTGCACCCGTGGCGGACCTGCGCGGCCCTCCTCGTCGTGGCCGCGGGTATGCACGCGCTCGTGGGCCACCACACCCTGATCATCCCCTCGCTCTCCGGGAGCACTGCCCAGGTCTCCACGGCTGCAGCCACCCTCGTGGCCACTGCCGTCATCTGGTCGTCCCGGCAGGAGGTGCCGTGGGAAGCGTGGAGGGCGGTGCTCACGGGCAGATCGGTCACCTGGCTCTTCTCGGGACTCACCGCAGGTGCGGCCCTCGGCCTCGCGCTCCTGTTGGAGCTCGCGGGTGTGCCCTCCCTCAAGGGGTGGACCAGCGCCATCGCCTGCGGGCTCGTGGCGGTGGCCCTCATCCCGTCGCGGCCAGCAGCCATCGGAACGCTGTGGGTGGTGGTCATCCTGTCCGTTCCCCTGACGCCTGCCACCTGGGAGGACACGCCGTTCCCCTGGTGGCCGGTCCACTGGTACGGCGGCGCCATCGACACCCAGTGGGTGATGATCACCCTGTGCAGCACACTGCTGTTCGTGGCGGCCACTGCCCTCCGCGAGAGGTGGCGGGCACCTGAGGCCGCACGCCGCGCCGGACTGAGCTGACGCGCCCAGGGCCCATCCCCCAGCGAGTGACCCGCGTCACGCATACTGACGCGGTCCTGACTCCCTGTCCCGCCCCGGAGGCCTCCATGTCCACGGCAACCGCCGCACCCAGCCCGCGCACCCCATCGAGCCCGCCACGCCGCGGTCAGGGGCTGATGGGCCCCGTCAACGCACTGGTCGAGCGCTTCATCCCCTCGGCGCTGGTGTTCGCCATCGTCCTGACCCTCGTGGTCGTGGCCGCCGCCATGGTGTTCACCGACTCCGGCCCCAAGGAGGTCGTCTCCGCCTGGGGTGAGGGACTGGCCGGGCTGCTGGCGTTCATGACCCAGATGTCGCTGGTGCTCATGCTCGGTCACGTGCTGGCCAACACCCGCCCGGTGCGCGCCGGGCTGCGCCGCCTGGGCGCCGTCCCCCGCGGGCGGGTGATGCCGTACGTCTTCGTCGCGCTCATCACCTGCCTGGCCACCCTCATCACGTGGGGTCTGGGCCTGGTGGTCGGTGCCCTCCTGGCCAAGGAGGTCGCCCGCCAGACCTCCCAGCGCGGCGAGCCCGCGCACTTCCCGCTGCTCGTGGCCACCGGCTACACCGGCATGAGCATCTGGCACATGGGCTACTCCGGCTCCGCGCCGCTGACCGCCGCCACCCCCGACTCGTTCGTCGCCACGCAGGTGGGCGAGATCATCCCCATCACCGAGACCACCTTCTCCTGGTGGAACATGACGGCCACCGCCGTGGCGCTGCTGGTGATCCTGGGCACCGTCGCGCTCATGGCCCCCAAGGCCGGCGCCGACATCCGCGAGATGCCCGCCCAGTCGGCCGAGACCGGCTCCCCCGAGCTGCCCGCGGTGGAGACCCCCGCCGATGCGGTGGACGCCTCCCGGGTGCCCACCCTGCTGCTGGGCCTGCTCGTGGCGGCCTACCTCGCCATCCACTTCGCCGAGGGGGGCTCGCTCACCCTGGACATCGTCAACTGGAGCTTCCTGGCCCTCATCCTGCTCATCGTGAGCTCCCCGGCCGAGCTGGTGGAGCTGGTGAAGGACGCCGCCAGCAACGTGGGTGAGATCCTCCTGCAGTTCCCGCTGTACGCCGGCATTATGGGCGTGATGGCCGGCACCGGGCTGATCACCATGCTCTCGGACGCGATGGTGAACGTCTCCACCCCGCAGACCTTCGGCGCCCTGGCCTTCCTCTCGGCCGGCCTGGTGAACTTCTTCGTCCCCTCCGGTGGTGGCCAGATCGCCGTGCAGGGCCCCATCCTGCTCGATGCGGCGGAGCGCCTGGGCGTGGACCCGGCCGTGGCCATCATGGCCGTCAGCTACGGCGACCAGTGGACCAACATGATCCAGCCCTTCTGGGCGCTGCCGCTGCTGGCCATCGCGGGCCTGCGAATCCGCGACATCCTGGGCTACACCACCATGATCCTCCTGACCGTGGGCGTGGTGCTGGGCGCGACCATGCTGCTGGTGGGCGCCGGGGTCTGACCCCGAGGGCTCACGATGCGGCCCCGGTCACCCCTGTGGGTGGCCGGGGCCGCATCGTGTGCGCTCACTGCTTGGCGGCCCGCCATCCCGCATCGATCGCCTCGGCCGCGGAGCAGAACCAGCGCTCGCCCTTGTCCGGCGAGATCTTGGTGCGCTCGTAGTGGGCCTGCCCCGGGGAGTGGAAGATCTTCTCCCCGCTGCTGGAGATGTTGCCCTTGATGCGGCAGCTCCCCGCGGGGGTCGGCGGCGTGGCGGCCGGCGGCGGGGCCACTGCGGTCACCGGCTCAGTCGGGGTCGCACTCGGGGTGGGCGAGGGGGCCGGTGTGCCGCAGCCGCGACCGGACCACATGCCCACCTTGGCCGCCCGGGCCTCCCGCTCGGCCCGCAGGTGGGCCGCACGGTTCTGGTACTCGGCGCCGTAAAGGTACTCCGCGGAGTGACCGCGGCGGATCATCTCGACCGCAGCCGAGGTGTTGCCTCGGTGCACGTGGCGCACCAGACGGTCGTAGCGGTCACGGTTGTCCTGGGTGGGGTCACGCACCAGCTCCACGGAGCGACCCGCCACCAGGCTGGCCATGGCCGCGGAGGCCTCGCTGAAGCCGCACTCCCCCACCTCCGGGGTGTCCAGGCCGATGATGCGGATGCGCTCCACCCCGCTGCTGGTGGCGACGTCGATGGTGTCGCCGTCGACGACCTTCACCACACGACCGGACTCGTCCCCGGCAGCGGGTGCAGGCGCGGCCGCGGGGGCCGGCGCAGCGCTGGGCGTGCTCGTGGTGGGCGTGGTCGCGCGTTCGGGTGCGCTGGAGGCCGTCGGGCTGCTGGCTGCCGCGCTGGAGGTGGCGCTCGCCGTGGGGGTCCTCTGGGCGGTGGTGCTCGTCGGCGAGCTGCTGGGCGAGGGCTCGGAGGTGGCCTGCACGGCCGCCGGCGAGGCAGCTGTCGTCGAGCTCCCCGAGGTGCTCTCGGCCGCCGACGAGGACTCACTCGGTGCAGCAGACGCGGTCGTGGGCTCGGCCGACGGGCTCGGCTCGGCAGATGCCGAGACCGCCGCACCGGAAGCTGCCGCTGGGGTCGGCGGCTCCGGCTCGTCCTGCCCCAGGGAGGACACAGCCCCCAGCACAAAGAGGCCCAGCAGGATCACGGCGAAGAGGCGAACCCCGCCTCGCCAACTCGTTCCATTGCTGGGGGTGGACTGTCCACCGGGCAAAGGGGTTGCAGGGCTCACGGGTTCTCCACGGATGCAGGGACGCTCGGAGAACCCGCGCGTCAATGGGCGGTACAGAAAGTTTACACGTCACGCACCTGACACGACGATGCGGTGAGCCACCCTCCTGGGCGGCTCACCGCATCGTCGTGTCGCCGCCGGGGTCACACCCCCGGCGGCGTGGGATCAGCGCAGGTCCTCCGGGTGACGCACCTTGGTGGGGTGGGCGTACAGCGCGCGGTTCAGGAACCAGGTGATGGCCCACAGCACCACGGCCAGCAGCATCAGCCAGCCCGCGATCACGTACTGCTCGGTGTCGCGACCGGTCCACGGACCCAGCATGTACAGGCACATGACAGCACCCACCCACGGGATCCACGTCGGGGCACGGAAGAACTTGTGCTCCACCTCGTGGTCGCGCTTGCGCAGCACGATGCAGGCGATGTTCACCAGCGCGAAGACCGCCAGCAGCAGCAGGGCGGTGGTACCACCCAGCGCCGAGACCTTGCCCACCAGCAGGATCAGACCCACGGCCAGGGCGGTGGTGACGATGATGGCCACCCACGGCGACTGGCGACCCTTGTGCACCAGCGCCAGCGGGCGGGGCAGCACGTCCTGCTTGGCCATGCCGTAGAGCAGACGGGAGGCCATCAGCATGTTGATCACCGCGGTGTTCGCGACGGCGAACATGGCGATGAAGGGGTAGATCGTGTCGATGGGGAGGTTCGGGGCACCAGCCTGCACCACCTGGAGCAGCGGGGTGTCGCCCTCGCTCAGCTGACCCACCGGCACCAGGGCCACGGCGGTGACGGACACCAGCACGTAGATGACGGCCGTGATGACCAGACCGGTCAGCATGATCTTGGGGAAGGTGCGCACCGGGTCCTTGGTCTCCTCGGCCATGTTGACCGAGTCCTCGAAGCCCACCATCGCGAAGAACGCCAGCGAGGTGCCGGCGGTGGCCGCCAGGAAGGCGTTCTTGTCACCGGGCGACTCGAACATCATCGCGCGGGAGAAGTCCACCGGGGCGTCGCTCATGCCGGCCACGGCCCACAGACCCACGAAGATCACCAGCATCAGACCGGTGAGCTCGATGATGGTGAGCACCACGTTGAGCATGACCGACTCGGCCACGCCACGGAAGTTCACGAGGGCGACGACGATCATGAAGACCACGGCCAGGCCCAGCACCGCAGCCCCCTCCGGGGCCCAGTCGGCGCCGACACCGGCCGCCAGGTTGGCGGCGAAGGCCTTGGCCGCGGTGGCGGCCGAGGTGATGCCCGAGGCCATCACGGTGAAGGTCACCATGAAGGTCACGAACTGGATGCCGAAGGCCTTGTGGATGAAGTTGGCGGCACCACCGGCGTGCGGGTACTTGGTGATCAGCTCCAGGTACGCAAAGGCCGTGATGATCGCGATGGTGAAGGCGATGACGAAGGGCACCCACACGGCACCACCGACCTCGCCGGCCACCTTGCCGGTGATCGCGTAGATCCCGGTTCCGAGGATGTCTCCGATGATGAACAGCAGCAGCAGCTTGGGCCCGAGGACCCGCTTGAGCTCGGTGTCCACCTCTCCGGGTGCCGAGCCGCCCTGGACGGGGGCGTCGTGTGACGTGGCAGTACTCATGGGGCCAGAGTGAGGCACGGCGGCCCGATTGACCACCCCGACACACGGATCGTGTCCACAGTGAGACCCCCCGGCCCGTCCCGGGGGCCCGTGCACGGCCTCAGGCGTCGATGCGCTCGGCGTCCAGGGTGGCCGCGTTGCTGATGATGAACTCCTTGCGCGGGGCCACGTCACTGCCCATGAGCAGGTTGAAGACCTCCTCGCCGGCCTGCGCGTCCCGCATGGTGATGCGGCGCAGCGTGCGCTGGGCGGGGTCCATGGTGGTCTCGGCCAGCTGGTCGGCGTCCATCTCACCCAGCCCCTTGTAGCGCTGCAGCGGGTCCTTCAGGGTGCGACCGTTGCGACGCAGGCGGGCCAGCTCCTTGCGCAGCTGGGCCTCGGAGTAGGTGTAGACGTAGTCGTTCGCCTTGCCCCGGTTGACCACCTCGATGCGGTGCAGCGGCGGCACCGCCGCGAAGACGCGCCCCGCATCGACCAACGGCCGCATGTAGCGGAAGAACAGGGTGAGCAGCAGGGTGCGGATGTGGGCGCCGTCGACGTCGGCGTCGGTCATGATCACGATCTTGCCGTAGCGCGCCGCATCGAGGTCGAAGCTGCGGCCCGAGCCCGCCCCGATGCTCTGGATGATGGCCGCACACTCCTCGTTGCTCAGCATGTCGGCCACCGAGGCCTTCTGCGTGTTGAGGATCTTGCCGCGGATGGGCAGCAGCGCCTGGAAGTCGCTCTGGCGGGCCAGCTTGGCCGTGCCCAGGGCCGAGTCGCCCTCCACGATGAACAGCTCGGAGGCCTCGGTCTCGGTGGAGCGGCAGTCCACCAGCTTGGTGGGCAACGAGGAGGTCTCCAGCGCGTTCTTGCGGCGCTGCGTCTCCTTGTGCATGCGCGCCGAGACGCGGGACTTCATCTCGGTGACGATCTTCTCCAGCACGGCGTTGGCCTGCTGCTTGCGGCCCCGGGCACTGCTGGTGAGGATCTCGCTGAGCTCGGCCTCCACCACCTTGGACACGATGCTGCGCACCGCCGAGGTGCCCAGCACCTCCTTGGTCTGCCCCTCGAACTGCGGCTCGGCCAGGCGCACCGTGACCACCGCCGAGAGACCGGCCAGGGCGTCGTCCTTCTCGACCTTGTCCTTGCCGGGCTTGAGCTTGCGGGAGTTGGCCTCCACCTGCTTGCGGACCACCTTGAGCAGGGCCTGCTCGAAGCCCGCCACGTGGGTGCCGCCCTTGGGGGTGGCGATGATGTTCACGAAGGAGCGCTGCACCGTGTCGTAGCCGGTCCCCCAGCGCAGGGCGACGTCCACCTCGCAGTCCCGCTCCACCTCGGTGGGCACCATGTGGCCGGCGTCGTCCAGCACCGGGACCGTCTCGGTGAAGGTGCCCGTGCCCTGCAGGCGCCAGGTGTCGGTGACGGCCTGGTCGGGGGCCAGGTACTCCACGAACTCGGTGATACCGCCGTCGTGCAGGAAGGTCTCGGTGTGGGTGCTGTTCTCCCCCGGGGTGCCCGGAAGACGGCGCTTGTCGGTGAGCGCGATGCGCAGGCCGGGCACCAGGAAGGAGGTCTGCCGGGCGCGGTCGGCCAGCTGGCGGTGCGAGAACTCCGCATCGGCCAGGAAGATCTGCGGGTCGGCCCAGTAGCGCACGCGGGTGCCGGTGGCGCCGCGCTTGGTCTTGCCGCGCTCCACCAGCTCGCTGCCGGTGGTGAACGGGGTGAAGGGGTTGTCCGGCGAGGGCTCGCCCCCGCCGTCGTCGAAGGTGCCGGGCTCGCCCCGGCGGAAGCTCATGGCCCAGGTCTTTCCACCGCGGTCCACCTCGACGTCGAGGCGGGAGGACAGGGCGTTGACCACCGAGGCGCCCACGCCGTGCAGGCCACCCGATGCGGTGTACGAGCCACCGCCGAACTTCCCGCCCGCGTGGAGCTTGGTGTAGACGAGCTCCACGCCGGTCAGGCCGCTGCGGGGCTCGATGTCGACCGGCACACCGCGGCCGTCGTCGCCCACCTCGACCGAGCCGTCGGCGTGCAGGGTGACGTCCACGCCGCTGGCGTGTCCGCCGAGCGCCTCGTCCACGGAGTTGTCGATGATCTCCCACAGGCAGTGCATGAGGCCCCGGGAGTCCGTGGAGCCGATGTACATGCCCGGACGCTTGCGCACCGCCTCGAGCCCCTCGAGCACCTGGAGGTGCCGGGCGTCGTAGCTGGAGCTGGTGGCGGTGGAGGCCTTCGCACTGCGGGGATTCACGGTGCACAACCTAGGTGACGGCACCGACAACCTGCCGGTGCCACTCCGCGGTGGGCCCCAGCCCACCGCAGCCTCTGGGGGGCTCGAACCGAGACGGCGCCCCAGTCTGTGTTCAGGCGCCACCATCAACCTCTCGCGAACCACGAGAACACGCTTCAACCCGCGGCCCTGCCCGCACTTGACGGATCCCTCTTTACCCAGTAATAAGGACTTGACACACGACTTGGGCGCCGTCGCCCACTGAAGGGGAATCCATGTTGCGCATCATTCTCGTAGGGGCATTATCACTATCACACCCGGCAACATTGATGCCGCCCGCAACCGAGCCTCAGGTCATCAGTGATTTCACATTGTGGGGCTGCACTTACCCACGCCACTGGGACACGATCACCTACCATTACGAGTATGTTGGGTCGACCTACCAAAATGCGACCTACGAAGGCCGAGAAGCCTGGAATTCGGCGACCGGCATTCCCGACTTCAGAGGAAGCGGAGAGGCCGCGCCCTTGACCATCAAAGACGGATACTGGGAGTTCAATAACGCCTGGGCATGGGTCACCCGCCCCGCAGGCTGCCTCGAGTATCATATCCCAAACCACGTCACACAGAAAACGTTCATGTGGAATACGGCGACTTCACGAAAGGTCACCAACGCCTTCAAAGCAAAGATCGCCATGCACGAACTGGGACATGCCTATGGCCTAGCCCACGACAACCCGCCCTGCAATGGGTCCACCATCATGGGGCCGAACGTTACGAACTGCGCTCAGTCCATCACCAGCGAAGATGTCAATCGGGTACGCAGGATCTACACCAGCTAGAGAAGGGCACTATCCATGATGCGCATATTCCTCCACGCGGCCGCCGGCCGTCGAGTTCTGGCACTGGCGGTAGCCGCCGCTCTGGGGCTCAGCGCCTGTGGAGAGAACACGGTCGACTCCTCTGCAGATCCGGCCGCTGCCCCCTCATCGTCGGCTCCCTCCTCCTCGTCCCCGCAGGTGATCGAGGCGGCCACCAAGAGCTACCCCAACCTGACCGCGGCGCTTGCCGATGGTGAGGGTGCTGTGCGCGGCACGGTGGTGCGCAGCGTGCGGACCACCGACGAACTTGAGGGCCCCGGTCCCCACGCCGATCCGCTGCGTTACGAGCTGCTGGAGCTGAAGGTGGAGCAGACCCCCGGTCTGACCGACCCGCCGAGCACTCTCATCGTGGCCCAGGTGGCCTCGGACGACGCTCAGCAGACGAGCGGGTTCGGCCCCCACCTGGAGCCCGGCGACCGTGGCGTGTTCGTGCTGAGGACTCCCATGACCAGCGAGGACGAGCAACCGGAGTTCGGCTGGGTGTACGTGCCTGTGGCGGTCTTCCGGGACAAGGGCGACTCCGCACTCGTCGACGAGGAGGGCGGCAGCACCGTCCGCAAGGGTCAGGTGGACAAGATCCTTCGGGAGGCAAATCAGGACGCGCGCTTCCACGCCTCCACCAAGCTGTCCTGAGTCGCTGCGGGCGGCTCGGTACCTCCGGCCCTGTCAGAAGAGGACGGGCAGGATGAGGCTGGCGATCCAGACCCCGATGATGAGCAGGCCGGCCAGGATCTCGATGAGCACGTTGGTGCCCACCGCCTTGAGGGCGTGGACGGTGGCCTGCCAGGGCGTGAGGCCGCCCGTGCGGCGGCGGACGGACTCACTGAGGAAGACGCCGGCCACGAAGCCGAGGAACAGGCCCACCACCGGAACCACGAAGAAGCCGACGATGCCCCCGGCCACACCGGCCAGGAGCGTGGTGTTGCTGATGCCGGCGCGCTTCATGCGGCGCCCCGGGACGAGCCACACCGCCACCGAGGCGATGACGGCAATGACGGTGGCCAGACCGAAGGCCCACCACCCAGCGGTGGTCTGTGCCACGACGGCCCACAGCAGCGTGGAGGCCCAGATCAGGGCCAGGCCGGGCAGCACCAGCAGGGTGCTGCCGACCAGGCCGGTGACCATGAGGGCCGCGACGATGACCCCGGTGAAGACCGTCCAGTCCATGGTGGGAGGTCAGGCGTGGAGCTGGGCGGTCTCGTCGAGGATCTCGACGTCGTCGCGGTCGCGCAGGGCAGGCAGGTGCTCCTGGCCGTGGTGGGCGCAGAAGTGCAGGTGCGAGCCGGCGACGGTGGCGCGGATGTAGGCGCGGGCGCCGCAGCGGTCACAACGGTCGGAGTTGGTCAGGGTGGGGGCGTATGCAGTGTCCACGGTGCCTCCTGGTGTGGGTACGACTCGCCGGCCCGGTCGAGTGACCGGCCCGGATCTCCTTTGTAGTGGGCACAACCTCGCAGAGGGGGCAGGACTTCCGGGTTACGCCGTGGGCGCAATCCCCCGGCTCAGGCGTCGCGGTCGTTGCGGCGGGCGTCCCAGCGGCCCTCGAGGCGCTGCATGAACGAGCCGTCCTCACCCTGGTCCGCCCGGCGGGAGCTCGAGCGGCGGGGGCCGGCGCTGCTGGCCGGACCACGACCGGCGGGGCCACCGCGTCCGGCCCTGCGGCCCGGGCGGGCTCCACCGGAGGAGCGTCCACTGCCAGCGGCCGAGGGGGCACGCAGCCACCAGGCGACGGCGAGGATCCACAGCACGAAGCCACCGGCGCCGAACCACGGGATCTGCGACCACACGGCCAGCACGTAGAGGGCGACACCTGCCAGGCCCAGTGCGAGGACCACGCCGATGCGGGCGGGAGTCACCCGACCCGAGGAGCGCAGGGACACCCGGCGCGCCCCGGAGGACTGCCCGGCGAAGGGGTCAGCCCCGCCGTGGCCGGGGTGGCCGCCGGTGAGGAACCCGAAGGGGTCCTGGGAGTCCGGACGGGCACTGCGCTCGACCTCCGGCATGTCGGAGTCGTCACCGCTGCCCGAGGACAGCAACGAGCGCTCGAGCGCATCGAGCCGGCTCCGCTCCTCCTCAGAGAGGGCCATGGTCACCTCCACCTCCGGCGCACCGGTCCATGGCGGGGGTCGCCCGCCTGATGGACCCAGTCTACGCATGGGCGCCGGACCTGCTCCGCCCACGGGGGGCGCCGTAGACTCGCTCCTCGGGCAGCAGGCTGGCCGGCCGCACGATGCCGGCGCCGAACCGTGCGCTGGCCCGGTCGACCGCCGCATCGGCCTCCCGCCAGCCCACCTCCGGCTCGTCCAGCATCCCCTGCCGGGGGGTCCGGTCGGTGGGGGTCAGGCCCGAGAGGGTGACCCGCACCATCCGCACCCGGGCCCGTTGCAGACCGAGCGAGGCGAAGACCTCCCGCGCCGTCCGGTGGATCTCCCGGCTCACGTCACTGGGGCGCTGCATGGTGCGGGAGCGCTGGATGGTGGTGAAGTCCGCGAACCGCACCGTCACCTGCACCGTGCGGCCCATGACCGCTGCCGCACGGGCCCGGGCCGCCACCCGGTCGGAGAGCAACAGCAGCCGGGTCTCCACCTGACGGGGGTCGTCGATGTCGTGGTCGAAGGTCTGCCCGTTGCCGATGGTCTTCTCCGCCACCACGGGGCGGACCCGCTGCGGGTCCCGTCCCCACGCCCGCTCCGCGAGCGCCGCACCGGCATGCTCGCCCACGATGCGCTGCAGGGTGGCCACGGGTGTGTGGGCCACCTGGGCCACGGTGGTGAGCCCGAAGCGGGCCAGCTGCTCCTCGGTCCGCTCCCCCACGCCCCACAGGACGCCGACACCCAGGGGGTGCAGGAAGGGGACCACCTCGGCGGGACGGACCTGCCGGATGCCGTCCGGTTTGGCCTGCCCGGAGGCGACCTTGGCCACGAAGGGGTTGGGTCCGATGCCGACCGAGCAGGTGATGTGCTGCTCGGCGGCCACCGTCCGGCGGATCCACTCGGCCACCTGCAGCGGGCTCCCCCACCTGCGGGAGGTGCCGGTGACGTCCAGGAAGGCCTCGTCCACGGAGGTGGGCTGCACGGCGTGCGTCACCTGCCGGAAGATCTCCATCACCGCGGCCGAGACCGCTGCGTAGCGCTCGTGGTCCGGGCGTATCACGGTGGCCTGGGGGCACAGGCGCCGGGCGCGTGCCATGGGCATGGCCGAGCGCACCCCGAAGGCACGGGCCGGGTAGGTGGCCGAGAGCACCACCGACCGGTGGCCACCACCGATGATGACCGGCTGGCCGTGCAGCTCCGGCCGGTCCACCAGGGCCACCGAGGCGTAGAAGGCGTCCATGTCCACGTGCAGGACGGCCTGTTCCCGCTCGTCCTGTTCCCGCTCGTGGTGTTCCCGGTCGTCCACGCTCACCACCCCGAGCTCCCCGGCGAGCTGTGCCACAGCTTGCGCGAGGGCACCACACCGTGGCCGGCGCCCGGCACGCGACCGTTGGCCACGGACGGCCCGGCCGCGCCGACGTCCGCGTAGGGCGACTGCCGGTACCCGGAGGCGTGCACCAGCACCCGCCGGCCCTCCGGCCGCTCCGCACCCGCACCTGCTGCACTCGCACCCGCGCCCGCGCCTGCTGCACCCGCGCGCGCCGCATCCTGCCCCGCCTCGCTGCGCTCGTGCTGCACCCGGTCGGCCTCCTCCCAGGCAGCCAGCAGCCCGCTGGCACCGCCTGCACGGTGGGCCTCGGTCAGCCCCGAGAGCTCCCAGGCCCCGGTGGCCCGCAGGGAGACTCCCCGGGGACCGGTCCTGCGCACGATCCCGCGGATCAGCAGGAACCACGACTGGAAGAGCACCGTGGCGTAGGGGCCCTGGACGTCCTCGAAGAAGGTGGCGTCGCTGGCACCGGTGGGGTCGTTGAGGGTCACGAAGACCACCCGTCGCCCGGAGCGGACCGGAGGGGTCTGGGTGGCCACCCGGACCCCCGCCACCAGCACCTCCACACCGGACCGCTGCGTGCGCACGTCCCGGGCCGGGGTCACGCCCAGCTCCCGCAGGGTGGGCAGGTGGGGTTCGAGCACGTGGGCCGTGACGTCCATGCCCAGCACGTCCAGCTCGTGGGCCACCTGCTCCTCCAGGGCCATGGGCGGCAGGCCGGTGGTGTCCACGGTCCGCGGGACGCCGAGGTCCAGGACAGCCTGTGTGCCCTGCACACTGCGGCGACGCTCCTCCTGTTCCGAGCGCGCGAGCGCCAACCGGGCCCGCCTGCCCCGCGGTCGCGGGTCGCGCCACCGCTCGAGGTCCACCAGCTCCACCAGCAGATCCCGGCGGCGCACGGGGGACGCGAAGGCGTCGAAGGCCCCGGCCAGCACCATGCGCTCCGCCAGGGGGCGGTCCACCTGGGCGCGCTGCCAGAAGTCGGCGAGGGACTCGTACGGCTGCCCCTCCACGATGCGCCGGGCGTCGTCCTCGCCCAGTCCCTTCACGTCGGTCAGCGCGATACGCAGTCCCCACTGCCGGGCCCGCTGCCGCACCCGCTGGAGGGCCAGGTCGGGATCGGGAGCGTTCCCGCTCGCCAGGTCGGCCCACTCCCCCGGGTCGGTCTCGGGCACTCCGGCGATCCGCTCCACCCGGTAGCCCTCCCCGGAGGCGTTCACGTCCAGGCCCAGGATCTGGACGCCCAGCTCCCGGGCGTCGTCCATGATCAGCCGCTTGGGGTACATGCCCGGGTCGTGGGTGAGCACCCCGGCCATGAAGTGCGCCGGGTAGTGGGTCTTCAGCCAGGCCGACTGGTAGGTGGGCAGGGCGAAGGCCGCCGCGTGGGCCTTGCAGAACCCGAAGGAGGCGAAGGCCGCCAGCACCTCCCAGATGCGATCGGCCACCTCCCCGGTGAACCCGCGGGCCGCAGCCGCCGGCCGCCACCACCGCTCCACCGCGTCCCGCCCGTCGGGCGATCCCATGGCCCGGCGCGCCTCGTCCGAGTGGGCCAGGCTCACCCCGGTGGTGGCGGTGATGATCTGCAGCACCTGCTCGTGGAAGACCACCACCCCCTCGGTGCTGCGCAGGTGCTCCTCGAGCGCCGGGTGCATGAGCAGGGGCTCGGCCCACCCCTGCCGCGCGGAGAGGAAGGGCGTGATCATGTCCGACTTCACCGGCCCGGGCCGGAACAGCGAGATGTCGATGATGATGTCCTCGAAGGTCCGCGGGCCGAACTTGCCCACCAGCTCCCGCTGCCCGGGGGACTCGATCTGGAAGCAGCCCAGGGTGCGGGTCGACCCGATCAGCCCGAAGGTCTCGGGGTCGTCCTGCGGCACCTGTTCCTCGTCATCCAGGTCGAGGCGCACCCCGTGGGTGGCCTCCACCAGGTCCACGGTGTGCGCCATGGCCGACTGCATGCGGATGCCCAGGACGTCCAGCTTGAGCAGCCCCAGGTCCTCCACGTCGTCCTTGTCGAACTGGCTCATCGGAAAGCCGATCCAGCTCTCCTCCACCGGGGTGCGGTCGCGCAGCCCCAGGTTCGACAGCACCACCCCGCAGGGGTGCAGGGCGATGTGGCGCGGCAGCCCGTCCAGGCGCTCCACGAGGTCGAACATCCGCTGCAGGCGCGGAGCGTCCAGCCCGGCGGCCCGCAGCTCGGGCAGGTCGCGGATCGCGGCCCGGGCGTCCCGGGCACGCACGTGCGGGAAGGCCTTGGCGATGGCGTCCACCTCCACCGGCGGCATGCCCAGCACGGCCCCCACGTCCCGGACGGCGTGCCGCACCCGGTAGGTCTCCATCATGGACACGCAGGTCACCCGGCCGGCCCCGAAACGCTCCAGGATCCGTTCGTAGATCTCGGTGCGCCGGGCCGACTCCACGTCGATGTCGATGTCCGGCAGCTCGGCCCGCAGCGGCGAGCAGAAACGCTCCATGAGCAGGTCGTGTCGCAGCGGGTCCACCCGGCTGATCCCCAGCAGGTGGTTCACCAGGGACCCGGCCCCGGACCCCCGGGCCGCCACCCGGCCGCCCATCTCCCGGATCAGGTCGCACACCTGCGCCACGGTCAGGAAGTAGGTCGGGTAGCCCAGCTGCTCGATGGTGGCCAGTTCCGCCTCCATCCGCTCCCGGGCACGACGCCGCTGCGCGGCGCCGGTGTACAGCTCCTCGACCGCCGCCCGGCACCGGGCGGTCAGGCCCCGCAGGGCGTCGGCGGTGTCGGTGAAGCCCAGCACCTCGGGCTCGGGCAGGTGCACCGACCCGATGCCGAGGTCGTCCCGGGCGGAGAGCCCGCACTCGGCGGCCACCTCCGAGGTGGTGGCCACCAGCCGGTCGGCGGCCTGCGAGGGCTGCCCGGAACGCTCGGCCAGCCAGTGGGCCACGCGGACCATGCTGGCCGTGGAGGCGAGGTGGGCCGCAGAGGTGCGCTGGTCCAACTGGCCAGCCCCCAGCAGCACGTGCCGGCGGGCGGCGTCCAGCACGTCGGCCACCACCACGTCCTCGGGGTCGGCGTGGCGGACCGCGGCGGTCAGCACCGCGCGCACCCCGGCCTCCTGCGCCAGCTGCCACATGCCCACGGCCTGCTCGGTGCACCCCGGCGATCCGGGTGGGGCCCCGCTGCAGACCAGCTCGACCACCACCACCTGCCGGGCGGCAGCACTCCCGCCCACCTGCTGGGCCACCGCGTCCACCCACCCGTGCAGCAGTCGCTGCGCCTCGGACCGGCGGCGCTGCAGGACCGCCCTCCCCACGTCGGAGTCGGGCCCCAGCAGCACCCGGACCGCCGGAGCGGCCCCGGCCACCAGCGCCCGGGTGGTGCGGGGCTCACCCCGCTCACCGGCCGCGTGCGTGTGGGAGACCAGCCGGCACAGCGCCGCCCAGCCCACACCGTGCCCGTGCCCTGCTGCTCGCCCGGCGGCCAGCACCCGGACCCGGCAGTGGCTCTCGTCCACCCAGGCACCACCCCGCACGGGCTGCCGCCGCCGGCCGGAGCGCTGCGCCACCGGCGGGCCCGCCGGCTCGTCGTGCGCCACCGCGAGGTCGACCCCCAGCACCGGCACGATCCCGGCGTCCACGCAGGCCCGGGTGAAGCGCACCGCCCCGTAGAGACCGTCGCGATCGGTCAGGGCCAGGTGGGACTGCCCCCAGGCCGCCGCACGCTCCACCAGCTCCTGCGGCCGGGAGGTCCCGTACTGCAGCGAGAAGCTCGAGGCCACGTGCAGGTGGGCGAAGTCGGCGCCCATCACCGCCCCTCGAAGGGCCACCCGGCCACCAGCAGGGCCGTGGCCGAGGGCAGGACGGGCATGCCCAGCACGCCGCGCACCTGCTGCTCGAACTCGTCCACCTGCCGCACCAGGTCGTCGGCCTCCCGCTGGGAACAGTGCCGACCCCGGGCAAGCGCCGCCCGCCGTTGGGCCGAGCCGTGGAAGAACAGCGCCCACTCCTGCAGCTCCGGGGCCACCCCGCTCAGGAGTTCCCAGACGCTGCGGGGGCGGGAGGCCCTGCCGGGCACCGTGCGGGCTGCCACCACCGCCGCGGCGGCACGCAGCGCCGCCAGGTGGGCCGCCTCGTAGCGGTCCTCGGGAGTGGGGGCCGCGCAGGCCTCCACGAGGCTGGAGCGGGCCCGCTCCACCAGGTCCAGCACCGTGCCGGCCGGGGCTCCTGCCCCCACCGTCCAGGTCGGGGTGTTCGTCATCGTGGTCATCGTTCGTCCTCCTCGCACTCGTTCCTGTGGTCCTCAGTCCAGGACCCGGTCCAGCTGCCACGCGGCGCAGACCCCCGCCGGGGGTGCCACCAGGTCGAAGACCCCGCTCGGGCTGTGCCGCCCTGCCCGGGCCTCCACCCGCCACACCTCCTGGTCGGCGCCGGTCTCGAGCGCCAGCCCCTCGGCCTCGGTCACGTAGCGCCACCACGGGTGGCGGCGCCGCCAGCGGTCCACCACCTCGCACACCACGTACAGACGGCCCCTCCAGACGAAGGCGTCCGGTTGACCGGCCATCCCCTGCGCCCGCACCTCCACGGCCTCGGCACATCTCCTCATCGCACGTTCCTCCTCTCGGTCCCGCTCCCCACTCCGACCCTGAGTTGGAAGAATGTTCCACTTCTGACCGCACAACCAGACGGTACGCCTGTTCGACTTCCGCGGTCAAGACCCATTCACCCATACGACACCGACAACCTCCCCCGACCGGCACCAACGCCCCGCTCACCACCCCGTCCAGCGCCCCACCCAACGTCCCCTCATCGACGCCCCCGAGGGGCGAGTCCCCAGGCGGCCACCTACGATGAGGGCGTGACGTCACACCCCCTCGGAGACGCCTTCCAGGCCGCGATCAGCGCGAGCACCACCGCACAGATCGCCGAGCACCGCGCCCAGCTGACCCCCATCGATCCCGCCGCCGACGAGCTGGCCCAGGCCATCGAGTCCCTCATGCAGGGCGGCAAGCGCCTGCGCGCCGGGTTCCTCACCTGGGGCCACGTGGCCGCCGGCGGCGTGGCCGACGAGGCCACCCTGCAGGCCGCCACGGCGATGGAGTTCTTCCAGGCCGCCGCCCTGCTCCACGACGACGTCATGGACGACAGCGACACCCGCCGCGGCGCCCCCGCCGCCCACCGGGTCTGGGCCGAGCGCCACCGCGAGCACTCCTTCGACGGCTCCCCCGACGACCACGGCCTCGCCGGCGCCATCCTGGCCGGCGACCTGTGCCTCGTCTGGGCCGACGCCGCCTTCACCGGCTGCGGCT
Organism: Kytococcus sedentarius; assembly: GCF_041937525.1. Classification (GTDB taxonomy): domain Bacteria; phylum Actinomycetota; class Actinomycetes; order Actinomycetales; family Dermatophilaceae; genus Kytococcus; species Kytococcus sedentarius_A. Next base: position 573,806 of record NZ_CP169391.1, on the reverse strand, counting down.
GGGCGCCGGAGCAGATGGACCGCGCCCGCCCCACCTGGAACCTCATGCGCACCCAGCTGATGGGGGGTCAGTTCCTCGACATTCTCAACGCCGCCCGCCCCTGGGAGACGCTCGATGCGACAGCCCGCCACGAGCGCGTCCGTCGCGTGATGCAGTACAAGAGCGCCAAGTACTCCATCGAGCACCCCCTGCTCATCGGCGCCGACGCCGCCGGCGTGGACCCCACCACCCGCCAGCACCTCAGCGACTACGGCCTGCACCTGGGGCTCGCCTTCCAGCTGCGCGACGACGTGCTGGGCGTCTACGGCGACCCCTCGGTGACCGGCAAGCCCGCCGGCGACGACCTGCGCGAGGGCAAGCGCACCGCCCTGGTGGTGGGCGTGCTGGACGGCGCCGACCCCGCGGACGCCGAGCGCTTCACCCAGCTGCTGGGCTCACCGGAGCTCACCGCGGACGACACCACGTGGATGCGGGAGCTCATCACCTCCAGCGGCGCGGCCGCGCGGGTGGAGCAGCAGATCGACACCGACCGTGACGAGGCCCTCGCCGCTTTGGACCGGGCCCGTCCCACCCTGGAGGCGGGCGCCGTGGACGCCCTGGTCGAGCTCGCCCACCTGACCACGCGCCGCGCGGCCTGACCGATGGGGTGAGCTCACCCCATCGGCCTCGTCTCACCAGGCGGCTTCGGCCGCCCGCCGACGGATCTCCGTCTTGTGACCGGCGTGGAGGTCCTCGATGGCCGAGCCCTCACGCAGGGTCTCGTCGGGCTCGAAGAGCCAGCGGATGACGTCCTCGTCGGACATGCCCCCGTCGGCCAGCACGGTGATGGTCCCGGTGAGGTGCTTGAGCACGCCACCGGAGTCGAAGAAGCGCGCCGGCACCTGCAGCGACTGGTTCTCCCCGCGCCGCAGCCCCACGACCTCCCGGTCCTTCACCAGCTGGCGCACGGCGCTGACCCCCAGGTCCAGCCGCTCCACCAGGTCGGGCACGGTCAGCCACTCGATGCTGTCGAGCAGGTCCGGCTGGGCCGTCATCAGACACCTCCGAGGGTCGGGTCGTCACTGATCATCTGCGCCACCAGCAGCGCCAGCTCCAGGCTCTGGTTGCGGTTGAGGCGCGGGTCGCAGGGGCTCTCGTAGCGGGAGCCCAGGTCGTCCTCCCGGACCGGCACCACGCCACCGATGCACTCGGTGACGTCGCTGCCGGAGAGCTCCACGTGCAGCCCACCGGGCACCGTGCCCAGCGCGCCGTGCACCTCGAAGAAGCCGCGCACCTCATCGACCACGTCGTCGAAGCGGCGGGTCTTGTGGCCCGTGGTGCTGGTGAAGGTGTTGCCGTGCATGGGGTCGGTCAGCCACACCGGCTGGGCGCCCAGGTCGCGGACGGCCTCCACCACCGGCCCCAGCGTCTCGCGGATGCGGCCCGCCCCCATCCGGGAGATGAAGGTCAGGCGGCCCGGCGTGCGGTGCGGGTCCAGACGGTCCACCAGGCGCCGCACGTCGTCGGGCGTGGTGGTGGGGCCCAGCTTGACGCCCACCGGGTTGGTGACGCTGGCCAGGAAGTCGATGTGCGCCGCATCGGGGTCGCGCGTGCGCTCGCCACACCACAGGAAGTGGCCGGAGGTGGCGTACGGGTTGCCCGTGCGGGAGTCGATGCGGGTGAGCGGCTTCTCGTAGTCCAGCACCAGGGCCTCGTGGCTGGCGAAGAACTCCGTGGCGTGGAAGGCCGGCGAGTCGGCGCCCACGGCCTTGGTGAAGCGCAGGGCGCGCTCGATGCCGCGGCTCACCTCGGCGAACTCGCGGGTGGCCTCGGTGCTGGCGTCCGCACCCCAGGTGGTCAGGTTGCCCAGGTCGGCGTAGCCACCGGTGGTCCAGGCGCGCACCAGGTTCAGGGTGGCGGCGCTGGCGTTGTAGGCGGCCAGCATGCGCTGCGGGTCGTGCTCGCGGGCGGCGCCGTCGAAGGCGAAGGCGTTCACCATGTCGCCCCGGTAGGTGGGCAGCTCCACGCCGTCGCGGGTCTCGGTGTCGCTGGAACGCGGCTTGCCGAACTGCCCGGCGATGCGGCCGATCTTCACCACGGGCACACCGGCGCCGTAGGTCATCACCGCGGCCATCTGCAGCAGGACGCCCACCCGGTCGCGGATGTTGACCGCGGTCACCTGGTCGAAGGTCTCGGCGCACTCGCCGGCCTGCAGCACGAAGCGCTCTCCCCGGGCGGCGGCTCCCAGGTGCTCGGTGAGGGTGTCGCACTCCTCGGCGAAGACCAGCGGGGGGTAACGGCGGAGCGTCTGCTGCACCTGCCGGGCCTGCTCCGCATCGGGCCAGGTGGGCTGCTGGGCGGCCGGCAGGTCCGCCCAGTCCACCACGTGGGCCAGCGGGTCTGCGTGGGTGATTCCGAACGAGGCGTTCATGAGCCCTCCGCTGATCGTCGACTCTTGACCACACTGGAGTACTCGTCGACGTACTCCTGGCCGGTGATGGACTGGATGCGGCGCATGATCTCGTCGGTGGCGGCCCGCAGGTCGTCACGACGGGGGTGCAGAACCGCCCGGTTCTGCTCCTCGGCCGACTCGCCGGCATGCAGCGACTGCACGAACGAGGTCACGTCGAAGGGCTCGTCGAAGGTGGCGGTGAAGCTCCGCACCTTGGGCACCGAGGCCTCGATGGGCTGGATCTCGTCCACGCCCACCAGGCCCACCGGGACGACCGGGGAGCCGGTGGCCAGGGCCAGGCGGACCACACCGGTGCGCCCCCGGTAGAGGCGGCCGTCCGGGGAGCGCGTCCCCTCCGGGTAGATCCCCAGCAGGTTGCCGTCCTTGAGCACCTGCTCGGCCTCCCCCAGCGCGGCGAGGCTGGCGCGACCCCCGGACCGGTCGGTCGGGATCTGCCCGACGCCCCGGAAGAAGCCCGCCATGACCTTGCCCTTGACCCCGGGCTGGTTGAAGTACTCGGCCTTGGCCGGGTAGCGCAGCTGGCGCGGCACCACGAGCGGCAGGGCGATCGAGTCGAAGAAGCTGCTGTGGTTGGCGGCGATGATCGCCGGACCGTTGCGGGGCACGTGGTGCAGCCCGTGGACCACGGGCCGGTACAGCGCCGTGAGCGCCGGGCCCAGCGCCACGTTCTTGAGGGTCCAGTAGAGCACCTGTTCTCCTGCGTCTCGACACGACCACCACGCGGTCCGGGCGTGGTGGCAGTCCTGCTCGACGGTGTTCCTGCACCGCGGGCCCCATCCTTCCACGCCCACGACCGTGCCCCCGTGTCAGGATGGTCTCCATGGCGCCCCCCACCCCCGTCATCGAACCGGTCACCCCTCCCCTGCCCGGCGGAGAGGGCCGGCACCTGCCGGGGCCGCAGGGCTCGGCCCAGGTGGTCTTGTGCCACGGCTTCACCGGGACGGCGCAGTCGCTGGGGCGCTGGCCCGAGACGCTCCAGCAGGCCGGGTTCTCCGTGGACGTTCCGCGGCTCCCCGGGCACGGACGCACCTGGCAGGCGGCGAACCGGACCGGCTGGGAGGACTGGTACCGCATCGCCGAACGGTCGCTCCTGCGCGCCAGCGAGCTCCGCCCCGCCGTGGTCGGCGGCCTGTCGATGGGGGGCGCGCTCGCCCTGGCGCTCGCCGTCGCCCACCCCGGCCGGGTGGCCGGTGTGATCTTGGTCAACCCGGCCGTCGCGGCGGTCAACCCCTTCGTGCCCCTCACCCCCCTGGTGCGCCACGTCCGGCCGTCGATGCCCGGCATCGCCGGCGACGTCGCCGATCCCGACAGTCCCGGTGAGCTGGCCTATGACCGGGTGCCCATGCACGCGTTGAACTCCCAGCGGGCCCTCTGGCGGGGAGTGCGGCGGCGGGCGCGCGAGGTCACCTGCCCGGTCCTGCTGCTGCGTTCGGCCGTGGACCACGTGGTGCCGGCCCGCAGCAGTGCCAGCATCCTGCGACGGATCTCCTCGACGGACGTCCGCGAGGTCGTGTTCGAGAACAGCTTCCACGTGGTCACGCTCGACCACGACGCCCCCCGCGTCCACGAGGAGTCCGTGGCCTTCGCCCGCCGGGTGACTGGCGACCAGTGAGGCCTCAGCTCGTGGGCCGCTCGTCGAGCATGATCGAGGCCGCGCCGATGACGCCCGCGTCGTTGCCCAGGCTCGCCAGCACCATCTCCGGCCACGGGCGGTAACCGCGACCGGTGAGATTGCGGTGGAAGGCCCGGCGAGCGGGCTCGAGCAGCAGGTCGCCGGCAGCACTCACCCCGCCGCCGATGACGATCGCCGCCGGGTCGAGGATCGCCGCGAGGCTGGCTGCGCCCTCGCCGATCCAGACCCCGAGCTCGTGGATGAGCTCCGCCGCCGCGGGGTCGCCCTCCTCGGCCACCTTGGTGACGTCGCCCCCCTCGAGCGCGTCGGGATCGCCCCCGCAGGCGTCGCTGAGGCGAGCTGCGTGGGGGGTGCCGGAGCGGATGAGGTCGCGGGCCTCGCGGACCAGGGCGCTGCCCGAGCCGTACTGCTCCCAGCAGCCTCGGTTGCCGCACCCGCAGCGCAGGCCGTCGCGCACCACGCGCATGTGGCCGATCTCGGCGCCCACCCCGGCAGCGCCTCGCAGGAGGGTGCCGTCGTTGACGATGCCGCCGCCGATGCCGGTCCCGACGGTGATGAGGGTCATGTCGTCGTGGTCCCGGGCAGCTCCGTGCCGGAACTCCCCCCAGGCTGCCGCGTTGGCGTCGTTCTCCAGCCGGATCGGCAGGTCGACCTGGGCGGCCACCTTCGCCTTGAGGGGCTCGTCCCGCCACGCCAGGTTCGGGGCGAACAGGATGGTCTCACCCGCGGCGTCCACCAGCCCTGCACACGCGATGCCGGCACCCACGACGTCCTCGCCCCCTGCCTTGCCCTGAAGGTCCTGGATGACCGTGGTCACGGCCTCGACGATGGCTCCGACGTCCTCGGCGGGGGTCTCGACCCGGGTCCGCTGGAGAATCTCGCCGTCCCGGACCAGGGCCCCAGCGATCTTGGTGCCTCCGATGTCGACACCGATGGCGAGGGACATACGACCTCCACAGAGAGAACGGACGGGCGGTCCGGCACGGGCGCCGGACCGGTGGGACCACCGGACGTGCCGGAGGCTGGCTCAGTCTGCCTGATGCTGGGCCCGGTCCACCACGATCTCGAGAGTGGCCCGGGGCACACCCCGGGCCGCCAGGTGGTCCCTCAGCTCGGAGGCGTCCTCCAGTTCCGGGGTGCCCCAGGCAGCGTCCACGTCGGCGACCAGGCCGGGCCGGGGGTCCGCGAGTGCCGCGACCGCCCGGTGTGCGGTGCGGTAGTCCTCGGTGCGGTAGTCCTCGGCGCGGGCGTCCGGGGACGTCGCTGCCGAGGGGTCCGACGCCGCGAGTGATCCCGGTGGCGAGCCGTGCGCGACCCACTCCGCCACCCCCTCGCGCCACCACTCCGGCTCGGCGGGGTCGATCACCTGGTCGTAGCGGGCGTGGACCAGCTCGTGCCGGAGCACCAGGCCACGGTCCGCCGGTGACAGGTCCGCCACCCCCGGGTGCAGGACGACCTCGACGCTCCCGTCGCCCGGAGACGGACAGTCCACGGCCGTGGAACCACCGGGGGACACCTGGAGTCCCCGGGTGAACCCCGGGACCGCGTCCGTGCCACCCAGGGCCTCGAACTCCTCGCGGTCCTCCACCAGGCGCACCACGACGTCTCGCGGGCCGGGCCGCGCCTCCCACCGACTCCGGACGAGCTCGTCGGCCGCGCGGACCTCATCGGGCCACGGGGTGCCGCCGGCCCCCAACGCGCCCAGACCTCCTGAGGGACCGGCACAGGACGGGGCGCCCCGGCTCCACTCACCGGGCGGGCCACCCGATCCCCCCCCGCACCGGCGGACGATTCCGTACCCCCGGCCCCCGGCACGGGACCCTGCTCTCCCCCGCACGCCGTCACGAGCACAGCGGCACAGAGCACCCCCGCCGCCCAGGGTCCAGCGCGGCGCGGAGAAGGGTGCATCACACCATTGTGACCACCCGACCCGCACCCGCCGTCGTCACGACCTCGGCCCGCAGGCCCAGCGCCGTCCCGAGCTCCACGAGGCCGCCGCGCACGAGCGCCGCGACGGCCTCCTGCTCGCGGGGGTCCAGGTGGTCCTCGCCCCCGCCGCCAGCGGCTCGGCGGGGCGAATCGCCCCCCAGGTGGGTGGAACAGGCCGAGCACCCGGTCGACCCCGGCCGGACGGTGTCCTGCTGCGTCATCCCGTGCTGCTGCATGGTCGTCTCCTCCTCGGATCCACGGGCGGGTTCAGCACCTCGCCCTGACACGAACCCACGCTAGAACACACGACCGACAACATCCGTCCCCCTGTCCACATCCCCCCGGTCGCCGGAGGTTGTCGGCCCTCGCGTCTACGGTGCCGCCATGCCGCACAGCACCCCGCCCCGCCACGGCATCCAGGGCAGCTTCGAGGATCTGGGCACGCCGTTGGCCGACGTGACCTTCGTGGTCTTCGACCTGGAGACCACGGGGACCAGCTCGGCCGACAGCGAGATCACCGAGTTCGGGGCGGTCAAGGTCCGCGGCGGCGAGGTGGTCGGCGAGTTCCAGACCCTGGTGCGCCCCGCCGCGGGCATCCCCCCGTACATCCAGGTACTCACCGGCATCACGACTGCCATGGTCTCGGCCGCCCCCTCCATCGAGCACGTCCTGCCGAACTTCCTGGAGTTCGTGGGCGATGCGGTGCTCGTCGCCCACAACGCCCGTTTCGACACCGGCTTCGTCCGGCGCGCGTGCGAGCGGACCGGCCGCCCGGCGCCCGGCAACCCCGTGCTCGACACCGTCCACCTCGCCCGGCAGCTGCTCCCCCGCCCCGAGGTGCCCAACCACAAGCTCTCCACGCTGGCGGCGTACTTCCGGGCCGAGACCACGCCCTCCCACCGTGCGCTCGACGACGCACGGGCCACCGTGGACGTGCTCCACGGGCTCATCGAGCGGGTGGGCCCCTTGGGTGTGCACTCGCTCGAGGAGCTGCTGGCGTACAGCCGGCACGTGCCGGAGGCGCGGCGTCGCAAGCGCACCTTGGCCGCCGACCTGCCTGAAGCCCCCGGCGTCTACCGCTTCCTCGACGCAGCCGGTGAGGTGCTCTACGTGGGCACGGCGGTCAACATCCGCCGCCGGGTGTCCCAGTACTTCACGGCCTCGGAGACCAGACGGCGCATGGGGGACATGGTGCGCCTCGCCGAGCGCGTGGTGCCGATCGTGTGCCCCACGGCACTGGAGGCCTCCGTGCGGGAGCTGCGCCTCATCGCCGAGCACCGGCCCCGGTACAACCGCGCCGGGCTCAAGGGCGCCTCCCTGCCCTACGTGCGCCTGACCGACGAACCCTTCCCCCGCTTGTCCGTGGTGCGCGCGGTCTCGGACGATGCGGCGACCCACATCGGCCCCTTCCCCTCGGCGAGCGCTGCGAAGGAGGCGGTCCAGGCCCTCCATTCGGCCCTCCCCCTGCGTCAGTGCACCAGCCGCATCACCGAGGCCTCCGCCGCCCGCACCACGACCGCCTGCGCCCTGGCCGACCTGGGCCGATGCGGCGCGCCCTGCACCGGCGCCATCTCCCGCTCCGAGTACGCGGAGGTCACCACCCGTGCGCGCGCTGCCCTGGCCACCGACCACCGCGAGGCCTGGCAGGCCCTGGCGGTCCGGATGGACGAGCTCGCGGGCGCCGAACGGTACGAGGAGGCGAGGGTGCTGCGGGACGGCGCCCGCGCCTACCTGCGGGCAGCCGCCCGTAGGCAGCGGCACGAGGCACTGGCCGGTGTCCGTGAGCTGGTGGCCGCCGCCCCGATGCGGGGTGGCGGCTGGGAGCTGGTCTGCATCCGCCACGGTCGCCTCGCCGGGTCGGCCCTGGCCCCCCGGGGTGTCGACCCCATGCCGGTCGTCGAGGCACTGACCGCCACGGCAGAGGTGGTCCGGGCACGGACCGACGGCTCCCCCGCGGCACTGCCGGGTGAGACCGACCTGGTCCTGCGCTGGCTGGAGGCCGAGGGGGTGCGCCTGGTCACCGCCTCGGACGGCTGGACCACCCCGGTGCACTCCGCCGCCGCCGTCACCGATCTGCTCGAGGAGGCTGTCGCCGCCGACCTCCCCTCGACCCGGTCCCGCCGCGGCCCCCGGCGCTAGGCTGGGCCCATGATCTCCGCCATCGTCCTGATCCACGCCGAGTCCGCCAAGATCCCGCAGGTGGCCCAGAGCATCGCCGAGATCCCCGGCATCGAGAAGGTGTACTCCACCGCCGGCGCGGTCGACCTCATCGCCGTGGTGCAGGTCGAGCGGCACGAGGATTTCGCCGACGTCATCGCCGACCGGCTCAACAAGGTCCAGGGCGTCACCGACACCGAGACCCACATCGCGTTCCGTACCTACTCCGCGGACGACGAGGCCCAGGCGTTCGCCATCGGCCTCGACGGCTGAGGCGGCCCACCGCGCCGGTCAGGCCGGCGGGTCGACCCGGTGGGTCACGCCGGGTAGGTGGTGCCGCCCGAGGCCCGCACCCAGTCGGCCAGGACCCGCTGGGTCGAGCCGTCCGCGATCGCGGCACGCGCAGCCCGGACGCTGTCGGCCACCAGGGCGTCGAAACCCGCCTGGTCCAGCGCCCGGTCGACCGGTGAGGCTGCGGCGAGAGCCAGTCCCGCATTGAGGACGGCCGCCTCGGTGGCCGGCAGGTCGGCCCCTCCGAGGACCTGATGTGCGATCTCGGCGTTGTGCGCGGCATCGCCACCCCGCAGCTCCTCGGTCGTGTGGTGGCGCACACCCACGACCGCCGGCTCCAGCACGAACTGCGTGACGACGCCGTCACGCACCCACCGGACGTCGGTCGGCCCAGCGGTGCTCGCCTCGTCCAGGCCCTCCCGCCCCCGCATCACCACGGCGGAGGTGCCCCGGTCGGCGAACACCCCGGCCAGCAGGTCCATCACGGACTCCTGCGCACAGCCCACCACCGAGACCTCGGGACGCGCCGGGTTGGTGATGGGCCCCAGGATGTTGAAGGCGGTGGGCACGCCCAGCCCACGGCGGGCAGGGGCCGCGAACCGCATCGAGGGGTGGAAGGTCTGGGCGAAGCAGAAGGTGATGCCCGCCTCCTCGGCCACCCGACCGACGTCCGCGGGCTCCAGCGCCAGATCCACCCCCAGTGCCTCCAGCACGTCGGCGGCGCCCGACTTCGAGGACGCGGCCCGGTTCCCGTGTTTCACCACGGTCACACCGGCGGCCGCCGAGATGACACAGGCCATGGTGGAGATGTTGACCGTGTCGAAACCGTCTCCCCCGGTCCCGACGATGTCGACCACGCGGCGGCCCTCACGTCGCAGGGGCAGCGGCACCGAGTGCTCCACCATCACGTCCGCCAGTGCGCGGACCTCGGCCACGGACTCCCCCTTGGCCCGCAGGGCCACGAGGAACCCGGCCACCTCGACGTCCGACGCCCGGGCGGACATCACCTCATCCATGGCCCACGATGCGGCGTCCCGTCCCAGGTCCCTGCCAGCCAGCAGCTCCGAGAGGATCGAACGCCACGTGAGGTCACCGGAACTGGTCGTCATGCCGCCAGCCTAACGACGCCCCGGGACCCTCCACCGGAGCGGGTCCGGGCCGAAAAGTGCGACGCGCCGTCGTAGAGGGGGTGACCCTCCCCGGTTCACGATGGGCCATGGTCCATAATGCTCAGGTGGCGACTGCGAACTACTCCCCTGCTCCTGCCGAGATCCGCTCCAATGCACTCGGCCCGGTGACCCGACCCAACATGGCTGCGGTCGGGACGATCGTGTGGCTCGGCTCCGAGCTCATGTTCTTCGCCGGTCTATTCGCGATGTACTTCACTCTGCGGGCCGTAGCCCCGCAACTGTGGGACCTGCACACTCCCTCGCTGAACGTCCCGTTCGCGCTGGGCAACACGATGATCCTGGTGATCTCCTCCGTGTGGTGCCAGCTCGGCGTGATGAAGGCCGAGCACGGCCAGTCCTCCCGGACCGGCAGCCTCCTGCAGGTCGGCAAGTGGGGCATGCGCGAGTGGTACGTCTTGACCTACATCTTCGGCTCGGTGTTCATCGCCGGCCAGGTCTTCGAGTACGCCGAGCTGGTGCACGAGGGCTTCACCCTGCAGACCGACTCCTACACGTCGATCTTCTACCTGGCCACCGGCTTCCACGGCATCCACGTGCTGGGTGGACTCATGGCCTTCCTGTTGATCATCGGCCGGACGTTCACCACCCGCCACTACTCGCACTCGCAGGCCACCGGCGCGATCGTGACGAGCTACTACTGGCACTTCGTCGACGTGGTGTGGATCGTCCTGTTCGCCTCGATCTACCTGCTTCGGTGATGGCCCCCTCGCCCCGCCACCCCCAGTTCGCCCCTGAGTCCTCCGACGATTGGTCCGACCGATGAACTCCCTCCTCGAATACCGGCGCCACCCCGCCGCGATCTTCGTGTTGCTGCTGGCAGCCCTGGCCGTCATGGGCGGTCTCTACATGGCCCTCAAGCCCTCGGAGGTGCGCGCCGAGACGGCCGCCATGTCCGCTGAGGACGTGGAGGAGGGCAACAAGCTCTTCCAGGCCAACTGCGCCACCTGCCACGGCGCGAACGGCGAGGGCATCACCGATGCCGGGCCGTCGCTGGTGGGCGTCGGCGCCGCCGCCGTCGACTTCCAGGTCGCCACCGGCCGCATGCCGCTGGCCGCCCCCGGTGTGCAGGCCATGCGCAAGGAGCCGCAGTTCGACCAGGAGCAGATTGACCAGATGGCCGCCTTCGTGGCCAGCCTGGGCGACGGCCCGGCCGTCCCGGAGGAGCAGTACACCGACCTCGAGGGCGCTGATGCCGCCCACGGCGGTGAGCTCTTCCGCGTCAACTGCGCCATGTGCCACAACTTCAACGGCTCCGGTGGTGCCCTGACGCGCGGCAAGTACGCCCCCTCCCTGGAGGGCGTCAGCCCCAAGCACGTGTACCAGGCCATGGACACCGGCCCCCAGAACATGCCGGTCTTCAGTGACTCCAACCTGTCCCCCCAGGACAAGGAGGACATCTCGGCCTACCTGGACGAGATGCACAACGCGCCCAACCAGGGTGGTAACGACCTCGGCAACCTCGGCCCGGTGGCCGACGGTGTCTTCATCTGGACCCTGGGCATCGGACTCTTCCTCGGTGCTGCCTTCTGGCTGACGAGGAAGTCCAGCTGATGCCCCCTGCCCACATTCCCGCCCACGGAGAGGACGCCATGTCGCACGGCTCCAACCGCCCGGTGCCCCACGGTGGTGACTCCCACCACGAGGTGGTGCCGGAACACTTCGAGAACCCCGGCCATCCCCCGCACGTCCTGCGCTGGGCCGACGTCGACCCCAAGGCTGCTGCACGCGCCGAGCGCCAGGTTGCAGGTCTGTTCCTGCTGTCGATCCTGGGCACCTTGGGCTTCATCGTGGCTTACTTCTGGATGGACCAGGACGCGGTGGGCACCATCCCCGGCATCGGTTCCCAGAACCTGTACCACGTGGTCCTCGGTGTGACCATGGCCCTGTCGCTGCTCGGCATCGGCCTGGGCATCGTCCACTGGTCCAAGACCCTGATGGACGACCACGAGGTCACCGAGGAGCGCCACGTGCTGGCCGCCGACGCGGAGACGCGTCAGGGTTTCGCCGACACCGTGGCCGAAGGCCTGGAGTCCTCGCAGATCATGCGTCGCCCCCTCATCAAGTACACGCTCGGTGGCGCCATGGGCCTGTTCGCCCTGCCGCTGGGCATCCAGCTGGTCGGCTCCATGGGCCCTCTCCCGGGCAACGACCTGGCGGAGACCTTCTGGGCCGAGGGCAAGCGTCTGGTCACCGACCCGGACGGCATCCCCGTGAAGGCCTCCGACGTCACGCTGGGTTCGGTCTTCCACATCCTGCCCGAGGGCATCAACGACGCCGAGCACCCGCTGGACGAGAAGGCCAAGGCCTCCGTCCTGCTCATGCGCCTGAACCCCGACGACATCAAGTCGGACAAGCAGCGCGACTGGGGATACGAGGGCATCGTCGCCTACTCCAAGATCTGCACCCACGTCGGCTGCCCGGTGGCGCTGTACGAGCAGCAGACGCACCACCTGCTGTGCCCGTGCCACCAGTCCACCTTCGACGTGACGGAGGACTGCAAGGTGATCTTCGGCCCGGCCAAGCGCCCGCTGCCGCAGCTGAAGATCTCGGTGGACGACGAGGGTTACCTGAAGGCTGACCAGGGCTTCGCGGAGCCCGTTGGTCCGAGTTACTGGGAGCGTGAACTGTGAGCACCGCTGCAGAGTCCCGCACGGCGCGTCGCACGCGCCCGGCACCCGCCGCGCCGACGCAGCGCGGCCCCATCGAGAATGTCGCCACCTGGGTCGACGCACGCACCGGCGGTGCGGGTTTCTCGAAGTACCTGATGCGCAAGGTCTTCCCGGACCACTGGTCGTTCATGATCGGTGAGATCGCCATGTACTCCATGGTCATCTGCCTCATCACAGGCGTCTTCCTGACCATGTGGTTCATCCCGTCGATGGCACACACGGTGTACGACGGCGACTACGAGCCCCTGCGCGGCATCGGCCTGTCCGAGGCCTACGACTCGTCGCTGGCGATCAGCTTCGACATCAAGGGCGGTCTGCTCATGCGGCAGATCCACCACTGGGCCGCGCTGATCTTCATCGTCGCGATCATGCTCCACGCCCTGCGCGTGTTCTTCACCGGCGCGTTCCGCAAGCCGCGCGAGATCAACTGGGTCATCGGTTGCGCGCTGTCGATGATCGCCATCTTCGAGGGCTTCATGGGCTACTCGCTGCCGGACGACCTGCTCTCGGGTACCGGTGTGCGCGCCATGCAGGGCTTCCTGATGTCCGCCCCGATCGTCGGTACGTACTTGTCGTACATGCTCTTCGGCGGCGGCTTCCCCGGCGAGCTGATCATCCCCCGCTTCTACGCCTTCCACGTGCTGATCATCCCGGCCATCCTGGTCGGCCTGTTCGCGGTCCACATCATCTTGGTGGCCGTGCACAAGCACACCCAGTACCCCGGGCCGGGTCGCACCAACGACAACGTCGTGGGCTTCCGCGTGATGCCGGTGTACGCCGCGAAGGCCGGTGGCTTCTTCTTCATCGTGTTCGGTCTGACGGTGCTGATCTCGGCCCTGGTCACGATCAACCCGATCTGGGCCTACGGGCCCTACGAGCCCACACAGGTGACGGCTGGTTCACAGCCTGACTGGTACATGGGCTTCGCGGACGGCGCCCTGCGACTGCTGCCTGGTTGGCTGGAGTTCGTCCTCTTCGACCGGACGTTCAGCATGAACATCTTCCCGGGCTCGCTGTTCCTGATCCCGTTCATGTACGGCCTGGCTATGGTCTACCCGTTCCTCGAGGCCTGGGTGACCGGCGACGACCGTGAGCACCACCTGCTGCAGTACCCGTACAACGCGCCGGTCCGTGCCGGTCTGGGTGCCGCCTTCGTCACCGTCTACGTGGTCCTGTGGGCCGCGGCCGGTAACGACCTCATGGCCATCAAGCTGGGGCTGTCGATCAACGACATCACCATCGCCCTGCGGACGCTGTTCTTCGTCGGCCCGGTGATCGCCTTCTGGGTCACCAAGCGCATCTGCCTCTCGTTGCAGCGCCGCGACCGCGAGAAGGTGCTGCACGGGCGCGAGTCCGGCCGCATCGTCCGCACGCCGGAGGGCCGCTTCTTCGAGGCTCACGAGGAGCTCTCGCCCTACGAGCGCTGGAATCTCGTGCAGCACCCCGACTACCGGGCGCTGACCGCCGAGGAGATCGCGGGCACCGACGAGAACGGTGTGCAGCGCAAGCCGTCCTTCATGGACAAGTCGCGCGCGAAGATGACTTCGTTCTTCTTCGAGGACCGCATCCCGGCCGTGACGCCGGCCGAGCTCGCCGAGGCCCACGCCGACGAGCACCACGCGCACGACCACCACCTGGCCGCCCAGGCCAGCAACGAGGTGGCTGCCGTGGAGGAGACGCTGCAGGGCCAGAAGCGCCACTGACGCACTCCCCCGCTTGAACGGGCCGTCCTCCTTCGGGAGGGCGGCCCGTTCTCGTGCTCACCCCGCCGCGGTTTGGCGACCCCGTGGCACGTCGCCACGGCTGGCGTACTCTGCCCTGCATGGCCGCCTGCTATGCCCTGACGCTCGAACAGTTCGAGGAAGCTGTGGGCGATGCCCTGGACCGATTGCCAGAGGCCTTGATCGACCGTATGGACAACGTGGTGATCCTCGTCGAGGAGGAACCTGACCGTGCGCAGTTGGAGAGCATCAGCGCTCCGGGCGCCCACGCCGAGGGAACGGTGCTGTACGGCCTCTACGAGGGCGTCCCCCTGCCCCAGCGCGGGGGGTTCATGCCGCCCCCAATCCCTGACCGCATCTTCATCTTCCGGGGGCCCCTCTCTCGCGCATACCGCACGCCCCACGCCTTGCGGGAGCAGATCGCCGTGACGGTGCTGCACGAGGTGGGCCACCACTTCGGCATCGACGACGACCGGCTGCACGAGCTCGGCTGGGCCTGACCTCACCGGACGCCGCCGCGCGGGACTCACTCCGCCGCCCGCCCTGCGCTGCCCGCCTGCCTGCCTGCCGTCGCAGCGCGCGCTCCCCGCCCACCTGCGCGCCGTCCACTACCGCGTGGGGCTCACTCCACCGCGTCACAGCACGGCCGAGCATGCCTGGCACGGTGCAGGTAGCGCACTCTCTGACCCTCCTGCCCGCCAGGCCGCCCCCCGTGGGACTCACTCCACCGCGCCACAGCACGGTCACGTGAGCCTGCGCCGGTGTAGCTGGTCCGTTCCCTCTCCGCACGCCCCTGCCCCGCCAGGCCACGGGCGCAGTTTCCGCCCACCCGGCCCGCCACCGCCGCGCGGGACTGCGCTGGTGTGACATGGCTGCACAACGACGCGGCCCCGCCCTCCCAAGGGAGGACGGGGCCGCGTGGCGCGGTGGTCAGGACGTCAGGCGCGGTGGCTCAGACGTGGTGGGCGCCGGAGAAGTACTCGTAGACCCAACCGATCACGGCAAACACCAGGAACACGGAACCGATGTAGACGATCCACCAACCCATGGCCACGCCGAGGAAGACCACGGCAGCAGCCAGGGCCAGCCACAGCGGCCACCAGGAGTACGGGGCGAAGTGACCGTAGTGGCCGGAGATCTGGTCGATGTGTCCATACCGGTCGTCCTCCGGGCGCAGGCCCGGCAGGGTCTTGGCCGTGACACCGATGTACCAGCCGATCATGGCCACCATCGCCGCGGAGAGTGCGAGCCCGATGGCTCCGACCCACTCGTTCCACCCGGTCCAGAAGGAGTACACCAAGAAGAACAGCACCAGCGGGGGCACCAGGTACCAGAAGAGCTTGCCTTCAACCTTCATGGGTGTCCTCACTTCTCGGTCGTGCGGCCGGCCGCGGGGCCGTCGCTGTAGTTCGCGTCCTCGTGGGACGAGTTGCCACCGTGCACACCAGCCATGTCCGGCTCGTCCACCAGAGAACCCAGGACCTGGGAGTCAGGGGTCGGGGCGTCCAGAGCTGCCACCTCCGGGTGGTTCATGTCGAACACCGGACGCTCGGAGCGGATCCGCGGGATGGAGTTGAAGTTGTGACGCGGCGGCGGGCAGCTGGTGGCCCACTCGAGCGAGGAACCCCAACCCCACGGGTCGTCGGTGTTCACGTACTCGCCCTTCTTGTGGGTGATGTACACGTTCCAGAAGAACGGCAGCATTGATGCACCCAGAATGAACGATCCGACCGTCGAAATCTGGTTCAGGAGGGTGAACCCGTCCTCGACCATGTAGTCGGCGTAGCGACGGGGCATGCCCTCGACGCCCAGCACGTGCTGCACCAGGAAGGTGGTGTGGAAGCCGATGAACAGCATCCAGAAGTGCAGCTTGCCCAGCGGTTCGTTCAGCATCTTGCCGGTGAGCTTGGGCCACCAGAAGTAGAAGCCGGCAAACATCGTGAACACCACGGTGCCGAACACCACGTAGTGGAAGTGCGCCACCACGAAGTAGGAGTCGGTGAGGTGGAGGTCCACCGCCGGGGCGGACAGAACCACACCGGTCAGACCACCGAAGAGGAAGGTCACCAAGAAGCCCAGCGACCACAGCATCGGGGTCTCAAAGCTCAGGGAACCGTTCCACATGGTGCCGATCCAGTTGAAGAACTTCACACCGGTGGGCACCGCGATCAGCATGGTCATGACGGCGAAGAAGGGCAGGAGCACCTGACCGGTGCCGTACATGTGGTGGGCCCACACCGACATCGACAGCGCCGCGATGGCTATGGTGGCCAGGATCAGCGTCTTGTACCCGAAGATCGGCTTTCGGCTGAACACCGGGATGATCTCGGAAATGATGCCGAAGAAGGGCAGGGCGATGATGTAGACCTCGGGGTGGCCGAAGAACCAGAACAGGTGCTGCCACAGCATCGCGCCACCGTTGGAGGGGTCATAGATGTGGGTCCCCACGATGCGGTCGGCCGCCATCGCGAACATGGCTGCGGTCAGCACCGGGAAGACCAGCAGCACCAAGATCGAGGTCACAAGGATCGTCCAGGTGAAGATCGGCATCCGGAACATCGTCATGCCCGGCGCGCGCATGCACACGATGGTGACGATGAAGTTGACCGAACCCAGGATGGTGCCGAAGCCGGCGAGGCCCAGACCCATGACCCAGAGGTCACCGCCCAGCCCCGGGCTGTAGGTCGGACCGGCCAGCGGCTGGTAGGCGAACCAGCCGAAGGAGGCCGCACCCGACGGGGACAGGAAGCTGCCCGCCGCGATAAGCCCACCGAAGAGGTAGAGCCAGTAGGCGAACATGTTGAGGCGGGGGAAGGCCACGTCCGGCGCGCCGATCTGCAGCGGCATCAGGGCGTTGGCGAAGCCCGCGAACAACGGCGTCGCGAAGAGCAGCAGCATCACCGTGCCGTGCATGGTGAACAGCGCGTTGAACTGCTCCTTGGACTGCAGCACCTGCATGCCCGGGTCGAACAGCTCGGCGCGGATCAGCAGGGCCATCAGGCCACCGAGGCAGAACCACGCCACGGTGGTGATGAAGTACAGGTTGCCGATGACCTTGTGGTCGGTCGTCGTGAGGTACTTGACCGCGATGGACCCTGCGCGGGTCTGCGGCCGGGTCACGGGGCGCGCCTCGTCAGCGACGCGGTGCGCTGCCCCCGGGTGAGAGATGGTTGCCATCAGTTGTCCTTCCCGCCCTTGAGCAGCCAGTCGTTGTGGTTCACGTCGCGGTCCTCCACGTCGTTCTCACCCTCGATCAGCTCCTTGCGGTCGTAGCCGGTGTTGAGGAAGCCGGACTTGCCCGCGTCCTCCAGCGCCTGCATCTGCTTGTCGTACTCGTCCCGCTCGACGACCTTCACCTGGAAGAGCATCTCGGAGTGGTACGCGCCGCAGAGCTCGGCGCACTTGCCCTGGTAGGTACCGACCTCGGTGGGCGTCACCTGGAAGCGGTTGACGACACCGGGGATCATGTCCAGCTTCTGGAGGAACTGCGGGACCCAGAAGGAGTGGATGACGTCACGCGCGGTGAGCACGAACTCGGTGCGCTCGTTGACCGGGAGGTACAGGGTCGGCAGCCCCTCGGCCACGCCCTCCTCACCGGTGAGCACGGCCTGCTGACCGGACTCGTGCACGTCGTCGCTCAGGTAGTTGAAGTCCCAGCTCCACTGCTTGCCCGCCACGTGGACGATGTTTTCGGGCTCCTCGTTGAGGCCCATGAGGTCGTTCTCCAGCTTCACGTTCTGCACGAACAGGCCGGCGACCATGACGATCGGCACCACGGTGTACAGGATCTCGATCGGCACGTTGTACCGGACCTGCTTGGGCAGCTCGCTGTCGTCCTTGCGGCGGTAGGCGACGATGCACCAGGCAGTGAGTCCCCAGACGAGCACGCCGACCGCGAGGGCGGCGATCCACATGCCGACCCAGAAGGTCGTCACGCCGTCGGAGTTCTCCGTGACGCCCTCGGGGAGGTAGCCCCGCGCGATCTGGTCTGAACTTCCGCACGCGCTGAGGACCAGTGCGCCCAGGGTGGCCGCGCCGGCCAGGACCGCGGGGCGCTGCCAACGCCGTGTGTTCTCGGGGTGCCTGTGCACTCGATGCCGCCTTCCGTGAAGCAGGGTTCGTCAGTGCACGATCGTGAGATGGAGCACTGCAGTTGTGCGGTCATCCTACCCAACGTCGGAGACGGGTCCTCGGGAGGCTCGCCGCCACGGATCCACGCTCTCGGTGGCGCTCTCCAACCGGCGGAGGTACTCCTGCCGGTCCACGGCGCGCACCCCCATCGAGGCCAGGTGGTCGGTGCGCCACTGGACGTCCACCAGGGCGTGCTCCCCGGCCCCCCGGACCACCCGCGCCATGCCCACCATGGCGGCCTTGGAAGCGTCGGTGACGTGGTGGAACATCGACTCCCCCGCGAAGAATCCCCCGATGCCCACCCCGTAGAGCCCCCCGACGAGATCGTCCCCCTGCCACACCTCGATGCTGTGTGCCCACCCCATGCGGTGCAGCTCGCCGTAGGCACGGCGCACCTCGGGCGTGATCCACGCGCCCTCCCGCGCCGGATCGGCGCAGGCCTCGGTCACCGCATCGAAGTCCTGGTCGATGGTCAGGGTGAAGTGGCGCAGCGACCGCCGCAGCGACCGGCTGACGTGGATCTCCGAGGGCACCAGGATTCCGCGCTCCACCGGGAACCACCAGCCCAGCGGCCCGCGCCCTCCTCCGCCCAGCCCCATCGGAAAGACGCCGTGGGAGTAGGCGGACAGCAAGGTGCCGGGGGCGAGATCGCCCCCGGCACCGAGGAGGTCGTGCTCCGGATCCGCGGCGGCGACGGCGGACGCGAAGTCCAGACCGCAGCGGAACCGCACGCCGGTCAGCTGAAGGAGTCGCCGCAGGCGCAGGAGCTGCCCGCGTTGGGGTTGTCGATGGTGAAGCCCTGCTTCTCGATGGTGTCCGCGAAGTCGATGGACGCGCCCTCCAGGTAGGGGGCGCTCATGCGGTCCACGACCACCTCGACACCGTCGAAGTCGCGGGTGGCGTCACCGTCGAGCGTGCGCTCGTCGAAGTAGAGCTGGTAGATCAGGCCCGAGCAGCCACCGGGCTGCACACCGATGCGCAGACGCAGGTCGTCACGACCCTCCTGGGCGAGGAGGCTCTTGACCTTCTCGGCCGCGACCGGGGTCAGGGTCACGCCGTGCGTGGCCTCGGACGTGGTGGTGTCCTGAACAGTCATGGTGAGTCCTCACTGATGGTGCTGCTGGAATCAACGTCAAGGGTACGCCCCTGCCTGCCGGGAACGCCCACGCCGGTGTGGACATTCCAGGTTCCCGTCACCCGCGGGTCCACGGTCACCGTGCGAGGGCGTCGAGGAGCAGCGCCTCGGCGATGCAGACCTTCTCGAACTCCCCCAGGTGGAGGCTCTCGTTGGCCCCGTGGGCACGGGTGTCGGGGTCCTCCACGCCGGTCACCAGGATCGACGCGGCGGGGAACTTCTCGGCGAACATGGCGATGAAGGGGATGGAACCACCCAGGCCGATGTCCACCGCATCGGTCCCCCAGGCGGCGCCGAAGGCCGACCGGGCCGCGTCGTAGGCCGGACCGGTCGCCTCGGCGCTGAACCCGCTGCCAGCATCCTGCAGGGTCACCTCCACCGTGGCTCCCCAGGGCGCGTTCGCCCGCAGGTGCTCCTCGATGGCGGCGAAGGCCTCCTGCGGGTCCTGCGAGGGTGCCAGTCGGAAGGAGAGCAGACCGGTGGTCGAGGCCAGCAGCGTGTTCGAGGCCTCGGACACCCGCGGGGCGTCGATGCCGATGACGCTGGCGGTGGGCTTGCCCCAGAGGCGTTCGGTGAGGCTGCCCGTGCCGATCAACTGGCTGTCGGGCAGCATTCCTGACTCCGCCCGGAAGTCGGACTCGTCCATGGCCAGGTCGCCCACCGCATCGACGGTGAGACCGGGCACGGCCACGTCCCCCTGCTCGTCGTGGAGGGTCGCGGCCAGGCGGGAGAAGGCGGTCAGGGAGTCCAGCGCCGGCCCGCCGTACATGCCCGAGTGCACCGAGTGGGTCAGCGTGGAGACGGTCACCTGCACCCGCACCATGCCGCGCAGCGAGGTGGTCAGGGCGGGCACGCCCACCTTCCAGTTGGCCGAGTCCGCGAGCACGATGGCGTCGCACGCCAGCTTGTGTCCGTGCTTCTCCAGGATCACCGGCAGGCTCTCCGAGCCGTACTCCTCCTCCCCCTCCACGAAGACGGTGACACCGACCGGCGGGCGCCCACCGTGGGCCCGCAGCGCCGCCACGTGGGCCATGATCCCGGCCTTGTCGTCGGCGCACCCGCGCCCGAACAGGCGCTCGCCACGGCGGGTGGGCTCGAAGGGCGGGGTGTCCCAGTCCGCCTCGTCACCGGGCGGCTGCACGTCGTGGTGCGCGTAGAGCAGCACGGTGGGGGCGCCCTGGGGTGCGGGCAGGGTGCCGATGACGGCCGGGGCACCACCCTCGGTGACGATCTCGACCTCCAGGCCGGCGTCCTGCAGCAGGCGGGCGGTCGCCTCGGCCGAGGTCTGCACGTGGGCCTGGTCGAAGGACGGCATGGAGACGCTGGGGATGCGGGCCAGCTCGATGAGCTCCTCGACCACCGTGGGCATGCCGTCCTGGACGGCGGCGCGCAGGTCGTCGGGGCTCGGGCGGGAGGCGGGTGACAGCTCGTTCTGGCTCATGTCCCGCACCCTATGCCGGGCCGGGCGGTCGCGCGGGGTGGTCGCCTCAGCGCAGGGCGCGGGGGGTCTCGCCGCGCTCGACCGCGGCCCGCGGGGTGCGCGAGCTGCGCATCTGGAAGCTGCGCAGGATCACGTAGCTGGTGATGCCCTTCGTCTCGTCGGCGCGCTGGGGGAAGACGCGGCCGATCTCGCCCTTCAGGCGACGGGCCAGGAGCCAGCCGTCCACCAGGCCCCAGAGCAGCAGGCCGTAGACCGCCACGAACACGCCGATGCGCACCCAGGACGACTGCTCCGGCATGTACATCATCACCACGGTGGCCACCAGCACCGTCAGCAGCACGGGGAGCATGATCTGGCCCACGGAGAACCGACCGTCCACGCGGTCACGCACGTAGGCCCGCACCGGGCCCCGGTCACGCTGGGCGAGGTAGCGGTCATCGCCCTCCAGCATCCCCTGCCGGACGATCGCCCGCTGGCGCGCCCGCTCCTCACGGTCGGCCTGCTTGGCGGCCTTCCGGTCGGCGACCACCAGCGGCTTGCGGCGTCCTGCCTCCGCCTCACGGCGCTTGGGGGTGGGCCGTCCCTTCTTCTGCTGTCCGGCGGGTCGCGTGTCCACCTCCTGCTCCGGGAGGTCCTCGATCGTCTGCTCGGTGAGTCGGCGGGCCATGACCCAAGGATACGGGCGGTGACATACTGCGGCGCGCAGGCACTGGGACGACCCAGCACCCACGGACGGGGAGACGGACACGATGGAGCGCGAGACGACAGGCGGGGGGCGCCGACCGGGGACCCTCCGATCGGGGGCCACGGCTCGATGGGGGGTGGCCGCCGCAGTGGCCCTCGTGGTCCCGGCAGGGCTGGCCGCCCCCGCGGCTGCCGACAGCGGTTCCCGCTACTGGTCCTCCTGGGACGCCGGGTGGGAGGGCTGGGAGGTCCCCGAGGACGGCCCCCGCACGGAGGTTCCCGACGACGGTTCCACGGTGGGCCTGCGCTACTCGCTGGTGCCCCGCAGTGCCACCGAGGGTCGCCAGCCCCGCGCCCTGCCGGACTTCGACAGCTCGTGCCGCGACGCCGTCTGGTACGAGGGCGTGAAGCGCGTGGCCGTGGTGGTGGACTACGGCCGCGGCGAGGAGGCCCCGGTGGCGCGCCCCGACCACCTCCCCCAGGTCGAGACCACCTGCGCCACGGTGCCGGTGGACTTCACCACCGAGCAGACGCTGCAGTCCGTGCTCGACGTGGAGGACACCGGGCAGGGCATCTGTGCGGTCAACGGCCACCCGTCCGAAGGGTGCTCCGCCAACCGGGTGGAGGATGCCGACCCGGCGGTCCTCACCGCATCGGAGGAGCCGGTGGAGGCCGTCGTCCTCTCCCCGGAGGAGGCGAGCCACACCCCCGAGGTGCCCGAGCCGGCCTCCCCGACCGTGCCCGAGGACGAGGGGGACGACCCGGCCGTGACGGGCACCGGCCCGGAGTCCACCGAGGAGGGCACCGGCGAGGACACCGCACCCGAGGAGGACGGTGTCCCCTCCCCCACCGAGTCCCAGGGGGGCGCGGACGACGGTGCGGACGACACGGACGAGGCCGCCCCGGGCATCCCCGAGGAGGCAGCCGAGGTCCGGGCCGCCGGGGGCCTGATCCCCTGGTACGTCACCCTGGCGGTCCTGGCACTGCTGGGGGTCGGACTGTGGCTGGTGCTCCGCCCGTTGCCCGCCGCCCGCGGAGGCGGCAGCGGTGGCCTGCGCTCCACGCTCTCGCGACGGCTCCAGGAGCGGCGTCGGGCGGCCTCCCGCACCCGTGATGACCACGACCGGAACGGGCGAGGCGGGCGCCCCTGACCCGTGGTCGCGTGCCGGATGACACCCCGGCAACCCAGGAGGCCCACCCCGCGCGGGGTGGGCCTCCTGGGTTCTCGGGTGGGTGTGCGGTCAGCTGCGGACGCCGGCCTCGACGAACGGCGGCTTGACCAGCTCCGCGGGCACCTCACGACCCCGGACGTCGATGACCACCTCGTCGCCGAAGGTGTGGCTGCGGTCCACCAGGGCGATGCCGATGCCGTGGCCCAGCGTGGGCGAGAAGGTGCCCGAGGTGACCACGCCGATGACCGTGCCCTCGGAGTCCTTCACCTCGTTGCCCTCGCGCGGGATGCCGCGGCCGGTGACCTTGAGGCCGCGGTTGAGGCGGCCCGACTTGGCAGCACGCTGCTCCGCGAGCGCCTCCGAGCCCCAGAAGGACTCCTTGTCCCAGCCCACGGCCCAGGCGTTGCGGGCCATGACCGGCGAGATCTCGCGGGAGAGCTCGTGACCGTGCAGGGGGTAGCCCATCTCGGTGCGCAGCGTGTCGCGCGCGCCCAGGCCGGCGGGCAGACCGCCGCGCTTCTCGGCCGAGGCCACCAGGGCCTCCCACAGGGCAGCGGTGGCGTCCCACGGGCAGATGATCTCGTAGCCCTTCTCGCCGGTGTAGCCCGAACGGCAGACCACGACCTCGTGGCCCTCCCACTGGGCGTCCAGGAAGGACATGAAGTCCGGGTGGTCGGTGGGGAGCCCCAGCTCGGCCATCACCTCGTCGACCTTCGGTCCCTGGACGGCGATGATGCCGTGCTCGGTGTGCTCGTCGGCCACGGTCACCTCGGGGGCCCGCTCGGCGGCCTCGGCGGTGAGCAGCTCGGCCACCTCGGTGGCGTTCGCGGCGTTGGGCACGAGCAGGACGTCCTCGTCGGAGCGCAGGTACTGGATGAGGTCGTCGATGACGCCGCCGTCGGAGGCGCAGCACATCGTGTACTGCGCCTTGCCCGGCTCGATGCGGTTCAGGTCGTTCGTGAAGCAGCTGTTCACGAACGCGGCCGCACCGGGCCCGGAGACCCGCACCTTGCCCATGTGGGAGACGTCGAACAGGCCCACGGCCTCACGGGTGGCGACGTGCTCGGCCTTGACGCCGCCGCCGGGGAACTCGATGGGCATGTCCCAGCCACCGAAGTCGGCCATCTTGGCGCCGCGCGCCACGTGGGCCTCGTGGAGGGGGGACTTCTTGAGAGAGGTATCGGTCATGGACCGAACCGTACCGGTGACCGCGGTCACAGCCTGCCCACGGGGTGCGTACGATCGAGGTGCTCTCCGCGGCCGCGCCGCACCCCCCGAAACTGCTAGGAGAACTCATGACGAGCCTGCCCTTCGAGCTGTCCCCGTACGACCTGGAGCTCACCGTCGCCACCGGCACCGCCGCCGAGGCGGACACCGATGCCCTGGTGCTGGGTGCCTGGGCGGTGGACGGCAAGGCCGAGCTCGCGGACGCGGGTCTGCCCTCCGAGGCCACCGAGTCCATCACCAAGGCCCTGACCACCCTGAAGGCCACCGGCAAGATCGACAGCACCACCGTGCTCGCGGGCGCCCCCGGCACCGCCGCCGGCCTGGTGGTCGTCGCCGGCCTCGGGTCCGCCAAGGCCGAGGAGCTGACCTCCGACCGTCTGCGCCGAGCCGCCGGAGCCGGCGTGCACGCCAGCGGTGGCGCCACCAGCATCACCTTCGCCCTGCCGGCCGCCGACGCCGAGGGCGCCGTCGCCGTGGCCGAGGGGGCGGCCCTGGGCGCCTACGCCGACACCCGCTACAAGAGCAAGGTCACCGCGACCGATGAGGTGGAGGCCGACGCTCCGGAGGTGCGCCGCATCGCCGTCGTGGCCCCCCAGGGCGCCGAGGTCGAGGCCGGGTTCGCCCGCGCCGCCGTGCTGGGCCGCCAGATGAGCTACGCCCGCGACCTGGTGAACACCCCCGCCAACTACCTGTACCCGGAGAGCTTCGTGGCCTCCGTGCAGGCTTCCGCCCCGGCCGGCGTGGAGGTGGAGGTCATCGACGACACCCAGCTGCAGGAGATGGGCGCCGGCGCGCTGTACGGCGTGGGCATGGGCTCCGAGCGCAAGCCCCGCATCGCCGTGCTGCGCTACCGCCCCGAGAACGCCGGCAAGCACGTGGCGCTGGTGGGCAAGGGCATCACCTTCGACACCGGTGGCATCTCGCTGAAGCCCGGAGCCTCCATGTTCACCATGAAGATGGACATGGGTGGCGCCGCGGCCGTGGCCGGTGCGGTCTTCGCCGCCGCCGAGCTGGGTGTGGAGTCCGCGGTCACCGGCATCCTGTGCCTGGCCGAGAACATGCCCTCGCACAACGCCCAGCGCCCCGGTGACGTCGTCACCGCGCTGAACGGCCTGACCGTGGAGGTGCTCAACACCGACGCCGAGGGCCGCCTGGCCATGTGCGACGGCCTGGTGCTCGCCACCCGCGAGAACCCGGACCTGGTCATGGACGTCGCCACCCTCACCGGTGCCGCCGTCATGGCCGTGGGCGACCGCACCATCGCCGTCATGGGCAACGACGACGCCGTCCGCGAGGCCGTGGTGGGCACCTCCGCCCGCACCGGTGAGCCGATGGTGGGCTTCCCCATCCCGGAGGAGGTGCGCGAGGGGGTCACCTCCACCGTGGCCGACCTGCGCAACATCATCCCGGGCAAGCCCGCCGGCATGCAGGCCGCTGCCGCCTACCTGGAGCGCTTCGTGGGCGCGAAGGGTGGCGCGGACCACGTGACCGGTGACGCCGAGCAGATCCCGTGGGCCCACCTGGACATCGCCGGGCCTGCCTTCAACGAGGGCAGCCCCTGGGGCTACACCCCCACCGGCGGCACCGGCTCCGGTGTGCGCACCCTGCTGGCCGTCCTGGAGGACGTGCCGGTCGCCTGAGGCACGCGCCGCCGCGGCGGCACAGCATGAGGGAAGCCCCCACCCGGTCGCACCGGGTGGGGGCTCCTTGCACGTCGAGAACGGCGCTCAGATGCTCTTGCGTCGGAACATCTGCTGGGCGCCCGAGGTCTCCGCGCCGTGGGGGTGGTCCACCTTGCCGTGGCCTCCCTCGGCCGACACGTCCGTGCCCCCGTGGGCCTTCTTGGCCTTGAGGGCCTCCTCGAACTTGCGCTTGGTCTCGTCGGTGACGTGCTCGTTCGTCATGACTCGACCTCCTTCCCGCCGATGCTGCGACGCGGCCGGTCCGCGGTGCTCGACTCCGTCCACTGTGGCAGCCCCGGAGCACCCCGTCCACAGGTTTTCCCGGACCTCGCACCGTGCACTTGCGGTCGCCCACCGCGTGGCACGATGGGCCACGTTCCCCTCCGAGGCAACGGCGCCTGCGGAGGCCGCCGACGTCAGGAGTCCCCATGCCCAGCAGCACGCCCACCCACGACCTCGTGATCCTCGGCGGTGGAAGTGGTGGTTACGCGGCCGCCCTGCGCGCCGCGGAGCTGGGCATGACGGTCGCCCTGGTGGAGAAGGGCAAGCTGGGCGGCACCTGCCTCCACTCCGGCTGCGTCCCCACCAAGGCGCTGCTGCACGCCGCCGAGGTGGCCGACAGCACCCGTGAGAGCGCCACCTTCGGCGTGAACGCCACCTTCGAGGGCATCGACATGGGTCAGGTGAACACCTACAAGGAGGGCATCATCGGCCGCCTGCACAAGGGGCTGCAGGGTCTGGTGAAGTCCCGCAAGGTGGACTATGTGGAGGGCGAGGGGCGCCTGACCGCTCCGAACACCGTCACCGTGGGCGACCGCGAGCTGGTGGGCAAGGACGTGGTGCTGGCCACCGGTTCGCGCCCGAAGCTGATCCCCGGCCTGGAGGTGGGCGGGCGCGTCATGACCTCCGAGCAGGCCCTGCAGCTGGACACGGTGCCCGACTCCGTCGTGGTGCTGGGTGGTGGCGTGATCGGCGTGGAGTTCGCCAGCGTCTACACCAGCTTCGGCGCCAAGGTCACCGTGGTGGAGGGGCTGGACCGCATCGTGCCGGCCGAGGACGAGGCCGTGAGCAAGACCCTGAACCGTGCTTTCCGCAAGCGCAAGATCGACGTGCGCACCGGCGCCCGCTTCCAGTCGGTGGACAACCGCGAGGACGGCGTGACCGTGAAGCTCGAGGACGGCACCGAGATCGAGGCGGACATGCTGCTGGTGGCCATCGGCCGCGGGCCGGTCACCGAGGACATGGGCTTCGAGGAGGCCGGCGTCACGCTGGACCGCGGCTTCGTCACCGTGGACGAGAAGCTGCGCACCTCCGTGGAGCACGTGTGGGCCGTCGGTGACATCGTCCCCGGGCTGCAGCTTGCCCACCGCGGCTTCGCCCAGGGCATCTTCGTGGCCGAGACGATCGCTGGTCTGGACCCCACCCCCATCGACGAGTCGGGCATCCCGCGCGTGACCTACTGCGACCCCGAGATCGCCTCGGTGGGCCTCACGGAGGCCGCCGCCCGGGAGAAGTACGGCGAGGTCGAGTCGGTGGAGTACAACCTCGGCGGCAACGGCAAGAGCCAGATCCTGGGCACCCAGGGCTTCGTCAAGCTGGTCCGCCGCAAGGACGGCCCGGTCGTCGGCATCCACATGGTGGGCGCCCGCATCGGCGAGCAGGTCGGCGAGGCGCAGCTCATCTACAACTGGGAGGCCATGCCCGAGGAGGTCGCGGCCCTCATCCACGCCCACCCCACGCAGAACGAGGCACTCGGCGAGGCCCACCTGGCCCTGGCCGGCAAGCCGCTGCACGCACACAACTGAGACAGGCGCGGTCTCGGCGGGCACGCCCCGGGTGGTGCGTGACCGTCGAGACCGTGGACAATGGGCCCGCAAGGGCAGCAAAGACCGCTCAACGATCTACCGAGGAGACAGGGAATGTCTGAGAAGGTGACGATGCCGGAGCTCGGCGAGTCCGTGACCGAGGGCACGGTGACCCGCTGGCTGAAGGGCGTTGGTGACGAGGTTGCGGTCGACGAGCCGCTGCTCGAGGTCTCCACCGACAAGGTGGACACCGAGATCCCCTCCCCGGTGGCCGGAGTGCTGCAGGAGATCCTGGCCGAGGAGGACGACACCGTCGAGGTGGGTGGCGACCTGGCCGTCATCGGCGACGACGAGGGTGGGGGCTCGGACGACTCGGGTGACTCCGAGGAGGACAGCGAGCCCGCCGAGGAGGAGTCCGCGCAGGACGAGTCCGCCGACGAGCCCGCGCAGGACGAGTCCGCCGACGAGGACGCCGAGTCCGAGGAGAAGTCCGAGAAGCCCAAGAAGTCCTCCGGTGGCGGGGGCGAGGGCCAGACGGTGACGATGCCGGAGCTCGGCGAGTCCGTGACCGAGGGCACCGTCACCCGCTGGCTGAAGGAGGAGGGCGACGAGGTCGAGGTCGACGAGCCGCTGCTCGAGGTCTCCACCGACAAGGTCGACACCGAGATCCCCTCCCCCTACGCGGGCGTGCTGTCCAAGATCATTGCCGGTGAGGACGAGACCATCGAGGTCGGTGGCGAGCTCGGCGTGATCGGCGGCGAGTCCGGCGGCGACGACGCCGACGACGCCGACGACGCGCAGGACGAGAAGCCGAAGGAGGAGGAGAAGGCCGAGAAGAAGGCCGAGGACTCCTCCGACGACGACACGATGGACGCCGGTACCTCCGAGGAGGTGGCCGCGGGCAGTGACGAGGGCGGCTCCGACGAGGAGTCCGAGCCCTCGAAGGACGAGGCCAAGAAGGCCAAGAAGTCCGGCGAGGACGAGAAGCCCCAGAAGTCCGACGCGGACAAGAAGGACGCCAAGGACCAGAAGAAGGACGAGAAGTCCGACGCCGAGGACAAGGACTCCTCCGGGGGCTCCGAGACCTACGTGACCCCGCTGGTGCGCAAGCTGGCCAAGCAGCACGGCGTGGACCTCTCCAGCTTGGAGGGTTCCGGTGTCGGTGGCCGCATCCGCAAGCAGGACGTGCTGGCTGCTGCCGAGGGCAAGGACTCCGACAAGACCGAGGAGCCCCCTGCCGAGGAGAAGTCGGCAGCGGAGAAGCCGGCCGAGAAGGACCAGAAGTCGGCGTCCAAGGGCTCCGACGCCCCGGCACAGAAGTCCGGCTCCGGCGGCGGTCTGGAGGACCTGCAGGCCAAGCGCGGCACCACCGAGAAGATGAGCCGCCTGCGCAAGGTCATCGCGCAGCGCATGATGGAGTCGCTGCAGGTCTCTGCCCAGCTCACCACGGTGGTCGAGGTGGACGTCACCAAGATCGCGCGTCTGCGTGACCGCACGAAGAAGGACTTCCAGGCCCGCGAGGGTGTGAAGCTCTCGTTCCTGCCCTTCTTCGCGCAGGCCGCCATCGAGGCGCTCAAGGAGCACCCGACGGTGAACGCCAGCCTGGAGGACGACGAGATCGTCTACCACGCCCAGGAGAACCTGGGAATGGCCGTCGACACCGAGAAGGGCCTGCTGGTCCCGGTCATCAAGGACGCCGGGTCGCTGAACATCGCCGGCATCGCCCGGAAGATCGACGACCTGGCCAGCCGGACCCGCGACAACAAGGTGGGCCCGGACGAGTTGAGCGGTGCCACCTTCACGCTGACCAACACCGGGTCGCGTGGGGCGCTCTTCGACACCCCGATCATCAACCAGCCGAACGTGGCGATCCTCGGCACCGGCGCCGTGGTGAAGCGTCCGGTCGTGGTGAGCGACGAGGACGGCCTGGAGACCATCGCCATCCGCTCGATGGTGTACCTGGCCCTGTCCTACGACCACCGCATCGTGGACGGTGCCGACGCCGCGCGCTTCCTCAGCACCATGAAGGAGCGCCTGGAGGGCGGTCACTTCGAGGTCTGATCACCGGTGCCGCCCCGGCGGCTCCCCCTTGCACCCAGGGGCCCCTCACGATCGATCGTGAGGGGCCCCTGGCCGTCTACGGCACCACCGAC
This sequence comes from Kytococcus sedentarius, assembly GCF_041937525.1. Taxonomy (GTDB): domain Bacteria; phylum Actinomycetota; class Actinomycetes; order Actinomycetales; family Dermatophilaceae; genus Kytococcus; species Kytococcus sedentarius_A. The sequence goes on along the minus strand of NZ_CP169391.1, from coordinate 544,334 downwards.
CAGTCCACGAGCCGCAGGGGCTGGCCCGTTCCCTCCCGCTGCTCCAGCACGAGCCGCACGGGCACCGGGCGCCCCTGGGGACCCTGTGCCACCGATGCGGTGACCACCTGCTCAGGCCCCTCCTCACCAGGCACCGCCTGCAGGTCCAGCACGCGGTACCCCGGGCGGTCCGGGAGGCCCTCGCCGGGGTCGGTGGCGGTGTCCCGCTGCCAGGCGGGACTCCCGGGGACGACCACCTCGGCCAGGGCCTCCTCGTCACCCGCTGCCCATGCGGAGGCCCGTGCCTGCAGCAGCTCCTCCAGGTGGTCGGCCTCCACCGAGGGCGCACGAGCCGTTGACGACTGCTGCGCGGCTGACGACTCCACGGGGGACGCAGGGGACGCCGGGGGTGCCTCCGGGGCGGGGTCACCGTCGGCTGGCGCCCGGTCCTCCCCCGGCACCTCGGGCGCGGGCTGGGCAGCCGTCTGCGCGGCCACCGGCTCCGGGCCCTCACGGCCGACCCACCACAGTCCCCCGGCCAGCAGCAGACCCACCGCCGCCGCGACCAGCACCCGCGGCCGGGGCCGCGCGGCGCCCGGCAGCCCGCGCCGGGGCGGCTCGTCCGCGGCGGCACGAAGTGCCTCCCGCAGTCGGGCGATCCGCTCGGAGTCCTGCTCCTCACCGTCCAGGGGCCCGTCACCACCGGGCGCGGCCGGCTCCCCCTGGTCCGCCAGCACCGGCACGGCATCGGTCGGGGGCCCGGTCACGTCGGTGGCGTCCACGGTCTGCGCCAGGTGGCCGTCCTCCGCCTCGAGGTCCACCAGTCCCTCCGTGGCGCACACGACGAATGCTGTCACCGACGGGCGGGCCGCCGGGTTCTCGCGCAGCCCACGCTGCACCGCCACCACCAGGGACCCGGGCACCTCCCACGAGGTCTCACGGACCACCACCTCGGTCGTGGCCGCGAGCTCGTAGGCGTCGCTCTGCACCGTGGGCGCGTCGCCGTCGACCACCTCCGGCGGCTCGCTCAACCAGGGATCGCGCCCGGCCGCCTCGGCCGGCCGCAGACGGAAGGCCCCGCCCTCGGTCCGCTCCACCGATGCGGGGCTGATGCCCCCGTGCACCGCCCCGCCCTCGTGCAAGCGCGTGAGCTCGGCGCCCAGGTCCCGCAGGAGGCGCACCACCTCCTGCGGTCGCGGTCGCCACCCTTCTTCCAACAGCTCGTCCACTCGTGCCATGCCCCGCAGCCTGTCCCAGGTGCCGGCCGCCGTGTCGGTCGTCGTCCACAGGCGTACCCTCGGCGTCATGCGCTGTGAACACGTGGGACTCGTACCGGACACCGTGGAGTACATGGACGGCTGGGAGCTGCAGAAGCAGGTCCACCAGCAGGTCGTCGAGGGCGGGGAGGACACGGTGCTGCTGCTGGAGCACACGGAGGTCTACACCGCGGGCAAGCGCACCGAGCCCCACGAGCGGCCCCTGGACGGCACCCCCGTGATCGACGTCGACCGGGGCGGCAAGATCACGTGGCACGGGCCCGGCCAGCTCACCGGCTACCCCATCGTCCGGCTCGCCGATCCGGTGGACGTCGTGGCCCACGTGCGGCGGCTGGAGGACGTGCTCATCCGCACCGTGGCGGAGTACGGCATCGAGGCCGTCCGGGTGGAGGGCCGCAGCGGCGCCTGGCTCCTCGGTGACCCGGGCTCGACCGACCCCGCCCTGCGGCAGGACCGCAAGATCGGCGCCATCGGCATCCGCGTGAGCCGCGACGTCACCATGCACGGCTTCGCCCTGAACGTCGACTGCACCCTGGGGTGGGCCGACGGCATCGTGCCCTGCGGCATCGCCGATGCCGGGGTGACCACCATGGCCGCCGAGCTCGCTCGCGCCGGTCGGGACCCGGTCTCGGTGCGGGAGGTGCTCCCGGTCGTGGAGCGGCACCTGCACGAGGTGCTGGGAGCCGTCGAGGTGCCCCGGCCCCTGGGCGTCGCCGAACCCGCCAGCGCCTGAGACCCCCGCCCGCAGGGCGGCTCGCGCAGCCCGCGGCGTATCCTTGACCACTGGCCGGGTACCACCCCCACCGGGGGGCCCGGAACACCATCGTCAACCGCAGGGAGTCGTCACGTGACCATCGCCCCCGAGGGTCGCCGTCTGCTGCGCGTCGAGGCGCGCAACGCCGAGACGCCGATCGAGCGCAAGCCCGAGTGGATCCGGACCACCGCCAAGATGGGCCCGGAGTACCGCGAGGTGAACTCGATGGTGAAGGGCCAGGGCCTGCACACCGTGTGCCAGGAGGCCGGCTGTCCGAACATCTTCGAGTGCTGGGAGGACCGCGAGGCGACCTTCCTCATCGGCGGTGACACCTGCACCCGCCGCTGCGACTTCTGCGACATCGCCACCGGCAAGCCGCAGGCGCTCGACCCGATGGAGCCGATGAAGGTCGCGAACTCGGTGGCGCAGATGAACCTGCGCTACGCCACGGTGACCGGTGTGGCCCGCGACGACATGCCCGATGGTGCCGCGACCCTCTACGCCGACACCATCCGCGCCATCCACGAGCGCAACCCGAACACGGGCGTCGAGATCCTGCCGCCCGACTTCGGCGCCAAGCCCGAGCTGGTGCAGAAGGTGTTCGACGCGCGCCCCGAGGTCTTCGCCCACAACCTGGAGACCGTGCCGCGCATCTTCCGCCAGATCCGTCCGGCCTTCACCTACGAGAAGTCCCTCAAGGTCATCTCCATGGCCAAGGAGGACGGGCTGCTCACCAAGTCCAACCTCATCCTGGGCATGGGCGAGGACGACGAGGAGATCCGCCAGGCGATGCGCGACCTGAAGGATGCGGGCTGCGACATCCTGACGATCACCCAGTACCTGCGCCCCTCCAAGCTGCACCACCCCATCGACCGGTGGGTGAAGCCCGAGGAGTTCGTGGCCCACAGCGAGTACGGTGAGTCCTTGGGCATGAGCATCATGGCCGGCCCGCTGGTGCGCTCCTCCTACCGTGCGGGACGCCTTTGGGCCCAGACGATGAAGAAGCTCGGCCGCGAGATCCCCGAGCACCTGTCCCACCTGGGTGAGGCGGCCGAGGACGGCGCCCGCCAGGAGGCCCGCACCCTGGTCGAGAAGCGACTCGGCGCCACCGCCTGACCCACACCCACACCCCACACACCGAGGAACACTCCGCGCATGGCGACGAAGGACAAGAAGTCCACCCGCACGGCGAAGGCGAAGGCCGCCAAGCCGAAGCTCACCGGACGCATGAAGAAGACCCTGTCGCAGATCGGCGAGGTCTACCGCATGACCGCGCGGGCGAACCCGAACACCCCGTGGCTGATGCTGGCGGTCTTCCTCGGCGTGATGCTGCTGTTCGGCGTGCTGGGGCTGCTGTTCGACCTGTTCGTCTACTTCCTGGTGCTGGGTCTGCCGATCGCGCTGGTGGCCGTGACCTTCACGCTGGGCCGACTGGCGCAGAAGGCGGCCTACACCCAGGTGGAGGGCCAGCCCGGTCAGGGTGGCGCCGTGCTGCAGGCCCTGGGCCGCAGCTGGTGGTACGAGCAGGAGCCGGTGGCGGCCGAGATGCCGCGCCGTGCCCGGGGCATGCAGGACCTGAGCGCTGCGGCCATGGTCTTCCGCGGCGTGAGCCGACGCGGTGTGCTGCTGGTGGCGGAGGGGCCCAAGAACGCTGCACAGCGCATGCTGACCGCGCAGGAGAAGCACGTGCACCGCATCGTCGGCCCCGAGGTGCCCGTCGCGACCTACCTGGTGGGCTCCGGTGACGACCGCACGCCCATGAGCCAGGTGATCCGCGAGGCCAAGAAGCTGCCCAAGCAGATCACGGCCGCCGAGGCCGAGGCGGTGCACCGCCGCCTGACCGCCATGGGTGGTCTGAAGCAGCAGGCCGGCATGCCCAAGGGCGTCGACCCCCAGCGGATGCGGGCGGCGAAGCGCTCCACCCTGCGCTGAGCCGGGTTCATGACGCCCACCGCGCCCCGTCGCGCGGGGTCGCCGTCGCGTCGCACGGTGCTCTCCGGCATGGTCGGCGCAGGCGTCACGCTCGGGGCCTGTGCACCGCGGGGCACGATCGTGGTGGTGAGCCCTCACCCCGATGACGAGACCCTCCGCCTCGCCGGTTACGTCCTGCACGCCCGTGACCGCGGTGACCGGCTGGTGCTGGTGGCCGTGACCCGGGGCGCCGCCAGTGGCGCCCGCCCCGCATCGTGGAGCACCGACCGTCTCACCCGGGTGCGCACGGCCGAGCAGGAGGCGGCGTGGTTGGCGCTGACCGGGGGCCTTGGTGAGGTGCGGCATCTCGACCTGCCCGATGGGGAGCTCACCGACGATGCGGTGCGCCTCGCCCTGCGCCCCGTGCTGGAGCCCCTCGGTGATGCGGTGGTGGCCAGCGCCAGCCACCACGAGGACGAGCACGCCGACCACCGCGTGGTGGCCCGGGTGGTGGGCGACCTGGCCGGCCGGCGCGCCCGGTGGGGGCTTCCGCCCGGGGCGGAGGGTGGCGCCCGCTGGGACTGCCCGGACCCGGAGGCGGCGCGACGGGCCGATGAGGCCTACTCCCCGTTCGGCCACTCCTCCGTGCGCAGGCTGTTCGAGGACCTGCGGGCGGCCGACTACGCCTCGGCGGTGGTGACGTGAGCAGCGCAACCACCGCACCGGTGGGGCCACCGGCCCCGTCAGCGCCCTCGGGGCGGACGGGGCGGCTGACGGCGCTCGACTGGGCCCGGGGTATCGCGGTCCTGGCCAACCTGACGGTCATCGCGGTGCTGCCCCCGGTGCCGGACCAGCTGCGCCACGCACCGTGGGAAGGCGTGCGGGTGATGGACCTGGTGTTCCCCAGCTTCGTGGTGCTGGCCGGGGCCGGGCTCGCCTTCGCCTATGCCCACCGCAGCCGCCCACTGGTGGTGCTGCGTCGTTCGCTGGTGCTCTGGGCCTGCGGGTTGCTCTACAACGGGGTGCTGCTGGACTGGCCGCCGCTGGAGGAGTTCCGCCTGATGGGGCCGCTGCAGCTCTACGCCGTGCTGGTGCCCGTGGTGGCACTGCTCAGCACTCGGCTGCGCACGCCCCGCCACTGGGGTGTGGCCCTGACGGTGGCCCTGGCCGGCACCATCACCCTGCACAGGGTGTGGGCCGCACGGTGCGGCGGCCTGACCCCCGAGTGCAATCCGTCGCGCAGCATCGACCTGCCCTGGATGGGGCAGCACGCCTACCACGCGGGAGCCGCCGGACACGACCCGGAGGGACTGGTGGCCCTGTCCGGTGCGCTGGTGACCGCCGGGGTGGGGCTGGTCGCCGGTGCCTGGCTGCGGGACCTGCGCGGTGAGCCGGGGGCGGCCCGCCGCATCACGCAGCGGGTGCTGGTGCTGGTGGGGCTCTGCGTGGCCGGGTCGGTGCTGCTGCAGCTGCTGGGACTGCCTGCCGTCAAGCGCATCTGGACCCCCTCCTTCGCCCTGCTGACCGCCGTGCCCGGAGTGCTCGTGCTGCTGGCGGCCTACCTGGTTTTCGACGCACGCTCCCGGGCCTCGGAGGGTGTGCTGGTCCGGGTGCCCGTGGCGCTGGGACGCAATGCGCTGCTGGGCTACTTCGGCTCGCACGTGGCGCTCCACTGGGCGCGGTCCGGCGAGCGTTCGCTGGCCGACCGCATCGTGGATCTCGGGGGCGGGGGCGACCCGGGCCGGTGGCTGTACGGCGTGGTGTTCGTGGGCGTCTGGGTGGCGCTGGCCGTGCTGCTCGCGCGGTGGCGGATCTACGTGCGCCCCTGAACCAGGGGATGAGGCAGGGGCGCCGGGTCAGCGGCCCCGGACGATGGCGGTGCGACGCGGCCAGTCGTGCATCGCGCGCAGGTCGCGGTCCCAGATCAGCGCCGGCACCGCCAGCCCCAGCAGGAGCGCCCGGGAGATGGAGTCCAGGAGGCTGACGGGCCGGTCGTCCAGGCGGATCACCTGCAGGCCCATCACCTTGTGGCCCAGGGTGGAACCCAGCGTGGCCACCAGGATGATGTTCTCCAGCACGAAGATGCCCAGGGTCACCAGCTGTCCGGTGCCCCCGGCCTGCAGATCACCCCAGGTGGCCGCCGTGATGGCCAGGCAGGCGAACCAGTCGATGAACAACGCCACCAACCGCCGCAGGAGAGGTGCGATGGACCCGGGCCCCGTGGCCGGCAGGCCCAGCCGCTGCCCCGGGTGGTCCTGCTCAGGCGGGCGCTGGTCCTCCGGCAGCGCCGCACGGGGTCCGCTGAGCCACGAGCCGATCTCACGTCTGTCCACGCGCACAGGGTACGGATCGCCACCGGAGCCGCCACGCGCACCCCATCGGATCGCGAGACACGACACGTAACCAGCCCGTAACACGGAGGTGACGCCACGGCAAAGGCCAGTGGATAGGCTGGAGCAGTCACCTCGTCACCGGCGGTCCCGGCCGCACGCTGACGGTCACATCTCGCTCCCAGGAGGGCACCGACGTGTTCAAGAGCCCGCAAGAGGTCATCGACTACATCCGCGACGAGGAGGTGGAGTTCCTCGACATCCGCTTCTGCGACCTCCCCGGGGTGATGCAGCACTTCAACGTGCCGGCCTCCACGGTCGACGCCGAGGCCCTGTCCGAGGGTCAGATGTTCGACGGCTCCTCCATCCGCGGCTTCCAGGCCATTCACGAGTCCGACATGAAGCTGCTGCCGGACGTCGCCACCGCGTACATCGACCCCTTCCGTGACGCCAAGACGCTGGTCATGAACTACTCCATCGTCGACCCCTTCACCGACGAGCCCTACGGCCGCGACCCCCGCACCATCGCCAAGCGCGCCGAGGAGTACCTGAAGACCACGGGCATCGCCGACACCGTCTTCATCGGCGCCGAGGCCGAGTTCCACGTCTTCGACGACGTGCGGTTCGAGACCAAGCCCGGCAGCTCCTTCTACGCCGTCGACGCCGAGGCCGCCGCGTGGAACACCGGGGCCGAGGAGCTCGGGGGCAACCAGGGCTACAAGGTGAGCACCAAGGGTGGCTACTTCCCGGTGTTCCCCACCGACCACTACACCGACCTGCGCGACCAGATCTGCGCCAACCTGTCGGACGTGGGCCTCGAGGTGGAGCGCAGCCACCACGAGGTGGGCTCCGCCGGGCAGCAGGAGATCAACTACAAGTTCAACACCCTGCTCCACGCCGGTGACGACATGATGAAGTTCAAGTACGTCGTCAAGGGCACCGCGTGGGAGGACGGCCGCTCGGCCACCTTCATGCCCAAGCCGGTCATGGGCGACAACGGCTCGGGCATGCACACCCACCAGAGCCTGTGGAAGGACGGCGAGCCGCTGTTCCACGACGAGAACGGGTACGCCCAGCTCTCGGACACCGCGCGCTGGTACATCGGTGGTCTGCTCAAGCACGCCCCCGCGCTGCTGGCGTTCACCAACCCGACCATCAACTCGTTCCGGCGCCTGGTCCCCGGTTACGAGGCCCCGGTCAACCTGGTGTACTCGGCCCGCAACCGCTCGGCCTGCATCCGCATCCCGATCACCGGGTCCTCCCCCAAGGCCAAGCGGGTGGAGTTCCGCGTGCCGGACCCGTCGTCCAACCCGTACCTGTGCTTCGCGGCGCAGCTGATGGCCGGCATCGACGGCATCCGCAACCGCATCGAGCCGCCGGAGCCGGTGGACAAGGACCTGTACGAGCTGCCGCCGGAGGAGCAGGACGCCATCGAGCAGCTGCCCTTCTCGCTGGACGACGCACTGCTGGCGCTGGAGGCCGACCACGACTTCCTCACCGAGGGTGACGTGTTCACCGACGACCTGATCGCCGCCTGGGTGGACTACAAGCGCACCCACGAGATCGAGCCCATGCGCCTGCGCCCGAACCCGTACGAGTACGAGCTCTACTACCACATCTGAGGATGATCCCCTGGGGCACAACGATTCCCCCAGGGACAGCACCGCTGACCGCCCGTTGTCCGCACTCGCGGGCAGCGGGCGGTCGCGTGGGCGCGTCAGACCACGCGCACCAGACCCTGCCGCCGGAGGGACGCCAGCGCGTCGGCCGTGATGAGGGACGCCTGCGGGTGCTCCCCGAAGGTCTCCACCAGGACCTCCTGGAGCTCGGCCAGGGAGCGGGGGCGCTCGCCGAGCTGCTCCCACAGCACCCGACCCAACGGACCCAGCTGTGTGACCTCCGACCCGGTCATCACCACGGCCTGGCCGTCGGTGGTGAGCACCGCGGTGGAGAAGTCGACGCGCTCCACCCGGGCCGTGGACGGCAGCGGCTCGTCGTCGGTGGACCGCTCGGGCACCTGGTCCCACGGGGCCCCGCCGACGAGCACGTTCGGTTCGTCCGCCGCGCGCCGCGGATGGTGCACCTGACCCGCCACCCACTCGGCCAGCAGGTCCGAGGCCTCCTCGATCTCGGCGTAGACCAGCTCCACCACCCCCACCTCGCGGACCACCTCGACCATCCGGCCCAGCCCCCCGGGCGTGCGGCTCAGCGCCGAGCTCTGCGGCGCCAGACGCCCCAGCGCCTCGGCCAGGTCGACCTGCTCCAACCGCGGCAGCGTGCCTCCATCCTGCTGCACCTCCTCCTGGGTGCGCAGACGCCGCAGCAGCACCAGCCCACCCAACGATGCGGGGTGCTCCGGCAGGGCCATGCCCAGCTCGTCGGGACCCACCTGGTGCTTGAGGTGCCCGCCGACGGCCGGGTCGGTGACGATGGAGAGCGGCTTCGGCAGCGGCTGGATGACCAGGTCCTCCCCCACGGCCACGCACTCGTCGGTGAGGTACCCCCATCCCGCCTGGGCCAGCACCCGGCTGGCAGTGGTCTTGCCCGTGCCGGACGCGGCCACCAGGGCGATCGCACGACTGCTGCCCGGGGCGGTGAGGGCGCCGGCGTGCAGCATCAGCGCCTGACCCACGTGCTCGGCGATGGACGAGGAGATGAGCCGCGACGCGAACCGGTACCCGGCCTGCTCGTCGGTGACCGTGAGCGACTCCTCCGGCAGCGCGTCAGCCGCACCGGATCCGCCCTCACCCCCAGCGGCCGCCGGCGGAACGCTCCCCGACGCGTGGAGCCGCATCACCCGGGTGGGCTCCGCGTCGGTCGCGCACCGTGCCCACAGGGCGGGGACGTCGTCCTGCATGCCCGAGGCGTGGTCCACCACCGACCAGATGGTGCTCAACACCTGCAGGCGCGTGATCTCCCGCCCCTCGGGGAGCACGACGTCGGGCCCGCTGCCCGCATCGTGCTCGGTCACGACTCCACCCCGATGTGGGTGAGCAGGAAGGCCAGCTCCAGCGCCCGGTCGCGCCAGGCGTCGTACCGGCCGGAGCGCCCGCCGTGGCCGGCGACCATCTCCGTGCGCAGCAGCACGGGACGCTCGATGGGGTCGTTCGTCACCTGCGAGCGCACCGCCTGCACCCACTTGGTCGGCTCCCCGCACCCCACGCGCGTGTCGTTGAGGCTGGTGGTCGCCAGCATGGCCGGGTACTGCGCCTGCCGCACGTTCTCGTACGGGGTGTAGGACGCCATGCGGTCGTAGACCGCGGAGTCCGCCAGCGGGTTTCCCCACTCGGTCCACTCCCCCACGGTGAGCGGCAGCTCGGGGTTGAGGATGGTGGTGAGCGCGTCCACGAAGGGCACCGCCAGGTGGGCCGCCCGGTAGAGGTCCGGCTCCAGGTTGATCGCCGCACCCAGCAGCAGGCCCCCGGCCGACCCACCCTCCACGGCGAGACGCCCCGCATCGACCCACCCCGCATCGACCAGGGCGTGGGCGCACGCGTTGAGGTCGGTGAAGCTGTTGGCCTTGTGCTCCATGCGGCCGGCCTCGTACCAGGCGCGGCCCATCTCGCCGCCGCCGCGCACGTGGGCGATGGCGAAGACCACGCCCCGGTCGAGCAGGGACAGGCGGCTGATGCGGAAGTCCGGGTCGTTCGACACCTCGTAGGCGCCGTAGCCCGTGAGCAGGCCGGGGGCGGTGCCGTCGGGCTCCACGTCGTTGCGCCGCACCAGCGAGATCGGGATGCGGGTGCCGTCCTGGGCCGTCGCCCACAGGCGCTCCTGGGTGTAGGCGGCCGGGTCGTAGCCGCCGAGCACCGGCTGTTGGCGCAGCACCGTGGGTGCAGGCAGCGGGTCGCCGGCCAGCAGGGGGGCGAGGTCGTACTCGCTGGTGGTGGGCGGGGTGACCAACGACTCGGTCACCACCTGCAGGGTCGTGGCCGTGAACTCGGGGTTGGTGCCGGCGCCGAGGGTGTAGAGCGCCTCATCGGGCACGACGTCCACCGGGGCGCCCAGGGCCAGGCCGTCATCGGCCGTGGCGGGCTCGCCCTGCCCACCGCGGGGCAGCAGGCGCAGGCCCGTGAGCCCGTCGCGGCGCAGCGAGACCAGGGCGAAGTGCTCGAACAGCTCGCACCCCAGCAGGCGCTCCCCCTCGGCCGGCGGGGACACCTGCTGCCAGTGCTCCAGCCCCGGGGCGTCCACGGTGGCGGTGGCCAGCTCCCCCTCGCGGGTGTTGAGGGTGTGCACCAGCAGCAGGTCGCGGCCGGCCACGTCGACGTCGTACTCCAGCCGGTCCTGCCGGGGCTGCACCACCTGCGGCTGGGAGGCCGGGTCGGTGGCGTCCACCAACCACCACTCGCTGGAGTCCGAGGACGCCTTGCCGATGAGCACCCACCGCTCGTCACCGGAGGAGTCCAGCCCCATCCACCAGGCCTCGTCGGACTCGGTGTGCAGCAGCTCGTCGGTGGCCGGGTCGGCCCCGATGGTGTGTCGCCACACCTCGTGCGGGCGCCAGGACTCGTCCACGCGCACGTAGTAGAGCTGGGTGGCGTCGTGGCTGAAGCACAGCCCGTAGCCGACCCCGGTGATCGACTCGTCGATGCGCTCGCCGGTGGCCAGGTCCACCACCGTGACCGCGAACCGCTCGTCGCCGGCGGTGTCCACGGCGAAGGCCAGGCGGGCGTCGTCGCGGCTGACGGTGAAACCGCCCAGGGAGAAGAAGGTGGAGTCCCCGGCCTCGGCGTTGCCGTCGAGCAGCACCTGCTCGCCCGCCGGGACGTTCCCCGCATCGAGTCGGGGTCGGTCGGTGGCGTACTCGCCGGTGGCGGCCACGCGGGCGTGGAGGGGGTACTGCTGGCCCTCCACGGTGCGCGTGTAGTACCACCACTGGCCGTGGCGGGACGGGACGGAGACGTCGGTCTGTTGGGCGCGGGCCTTGATCTCGCCGAAGATGCGCTCGCGGAGCGCATCCTGCGGCGCGAGCTGGGCGTCGGTCCAGGCGTTCTCGGCCTGCAGGTGGGCGACCACCTCGGGGTCCTCGGTGTCGCGCAGCCACTCCCAGTCGTCGGTGAACAGCTGGCCGTGGTGCTCACGCTCGAGCGGACGACGGGGCGCGACGGGCGGGCCCGGGGGAACCGGCGGGGTGACAGCAGACATGCGGCTCACCCTACGGTCAGTCGGCGGGGCAGGTGGCCTACGGGCGGACCGACGGGAACGCTCCGCCGCTACCGTTGCGCCATGCGCTTCCTCTCCGCCGCCGAGTACACCGCCGACCGCGCCTGGGGCGCCCAGGACCTGGCACTGGTGGAGGGCGCCTCGGTGCGCCTGCACTGGACCGACGAGCCCTACATCTGGCACGTGAACGACGGCACGGAGGTGTTCGTGGTGCTCGATGGCATCGTGGACATGCACTACCGCTCCGACGGCACCGAGCACGTGGAGCGCCTCACCCCGGGGCGCATCTGCATCGCTGGGGTCGGTGACGAGCACGTGGCCCACCCGCAGGGCCCGGCCCGCATCCTCGTGGTGGAGAAGCAGGGGTCCGTCTGATGGCCGGCGAGCTCACCCGCTGGGCGGGGACCGGCGAGTCCTCCCCGGGTGCGCGCCGCGTCCTGGTGCTGCCCGGTGCGGGGTACAACGCGTCGATGCCGGGGCTCGCCCTGCCGATGCGGGCCCTGACCCTGGACGGCTGGGACGTGTGGCACGCACAGTGGTCCCTGTCCGGCGGGTCGCGCGAGGACGCCCGCGGCGTGGTCGAGGGCGTCCTGTCGCAGTGGGACGCCGGCCAGTCCGGCCTGCCCGACCTGGTGGTGGGCAAGTCTATCGGCACGATGGGGGCCGGCTGGGTCGCTGACCACGGCATCCCGGCGGTGTGGACCACCCCCCTGCTCACCGATGAGGGCTGCGTCCGTGATCTCGCCCGGGCCACTGCCCCGGCGCTCCTCGTCGCCGGCACCGAGGATGCGACGTGGGACGACGCGGCGGTCGCACGGATCGAGGCGCCGGCTCACCGCATCGAGGGGGCTGACCACGGGTGGCACACGGGTGACTGGCGGCGTGAGCTCGAGGTGCTGCGCGAGCTCACCGAGGCCGTGGCGGGGTTCGCCGCGGAGCTCCGCTGAGCCAGGGCCGCACAGCACCGTGGCGCAGTGAGTGAGACAGGACATCGTGTGCCGGACGGCCCCGGTCGCGGTGTGCAGCCGCTCAGTGCCGGACGATGACCAGCCCCTCGCTCTCGTCCGGCGGCTCGATGAGGCGCTCCAGGTGGACATTCCCCGCACGGGTCACGGCGTGGCTGTGGGGTGCGCCCGCTGCGGTCCGGTCTGCCGCCCGGCTGCTCGCGAGGTCGATCGATGCACCGAGCACGTGCAGCACCACCTGGGCCCCCACGGCTCCGGCTCGCTCCACGGCCCAGGCGCGGCGCTCGCGCGACCAGCTGTTCCAGTCGAGCACGGCGTCGGCGCCGGTCACGAGCACCTGCTCCGCCACGGACCAGATGAGCTCGCGCGCAGCCGAGGCGCGCTCCCCGTACTCGGGTGCGTCGATGCCCAGCCCCGGGTAGAGCCGGATCATCCACTCATCGAGCGTGAAGCGCACCGCCGCACCGTCCGCCGCGAGCTGACGAGCCAGCGTCGACTTGCCGGAACCTGCCAGCCCCAGGAACAGGTGGACGGTGCGCAACACCCTCACCCCACCGGCAGGCAGCCCGGCCCGAGCAGCGCCTTCAGATCGCCGAACAGCGAGTTCGACGCCGTCACCCGCAGGTCGTCCTCCACCCGCATCACCACGCGCCGCCCGGGCTGGGTGAGGTGGATCTGCACCTCCGTGGGCCCGGGGTGCTCACCGAGCACCGTCCGGAGCTTGCTCACCACCGCATCGGTGGTCTGGTTCATGGCCATGTGGATCATCACCGGTCCCCGCGGACCGTCGTCCAGGTCCGGAAGGCGCAGGTCGCTGGCGAAGATCGACACCGCATCGTCCCCCCGCTTCACCCGCCCGGTGACCACACAGACCACGTCCTGCGTCAGCATCGTGGAGACGGTCATGTAGGTGCGGGCGAAGAACAGGCACTCGATGGACCCCTCCAGGTCCTCCACGGTGGCGATCGCCCACAGCTCGCCGCGCTTGTTGCGCTTGGTGACCACCTGGGTGATCAGCCCCGCGATGGTGACCTCCGCCCCGTCGGGCCGGCCGTCCTCCGAGTTCAGGTGCGCGATGCTGGTGTCGCTCGCCCGACTCAACGCGTGCTCGATGCCGAACAGCGGGTGGTCGGAGACGTACAGCCCCAGCATCTCCCGCTCGAAGGCCAGCAGGGTCTGCTTGTCCCACTCCAGGTCCGGGATCGCCGGCATGCCGCCGATGCTGTCGGCCCCCTCACCGCCGTCGCCCATCAGGGAGGCGAAGAGCGACTCCTGCCCGCGCTCCTGCTCCTTCTTCTCCCCCACCAGCGCGTCCACGTACGCCTCGTGCACCGTCGCCAGGGCCTGCCGCTGGTGCCCGAGGTCGTCGAAGGCTCCGGCTTTGATGAGGGAGTCGATGGTGCGCTTGTTGCACACCACGGCCGGACACTTGCGCAGGAAGTCCTCGAACGAGGTGAACTTGCCCTTCTCCTGGCGGGTGGCCTCGATGGCGCGCACCACGTTGCCGCCCACGTTGCGGATGGCCTCCAGACCGAAGCGGATGTCCTGCCCCACGGCCGCGAAGTTCGCGATGGACTCGTTCACGTCCGGCGGCAGCACCTTGATGCCCATGCGCCGGCACTCCCCCAGGTACAGCGCGGACTTGTCCTTGTCGTCCCGCACGCTGGTGAGCAGCGCCGCCATGTACTCGGCGCGGTAGTTCGCCTTGAGGTAGGCCGTCCAGTAGGACACCACGCCGTAGGCCGCCGTGTGCGCCTTGTTGAACGCGTAGTCACTGAACGGCAGCAGGATGCCCCACAGGGTCTCCACCGCATCCTTGGAGTAGCCGTTCTCGAGCATGCCCTTCTCGAAGTTGACGTACTCGGCGTCCAGCACCTCCTTCTTCTTCTTGCCCATCGCGCGGCGCAGCAGGTCTGCGTTGCCCAGGGTGTACCCGGCCAGCTTCTGCGCGATCTCCATCACCTGCTCCTGGTAGATGATCAGCCCGTAGGTCATCTTCAGGATCGGCTCGAGCGCCTCGGTGAGCTCGGGGTGGATGTAGTCCACCGGCTGCTTGCCGTTCTTGCGCAGCGCGAAGTTGGTGTGGGCGTTGGCCCCCATCGGACCGGGGCGGTACAGCGCCAGGGCTGCGGAGATGTCCTCGAAGTTGTCCGGCTGCATCAGGCGCAGCAGCGAGCGCATGCCACCACCGTCGAGCTGGAAGACGCCGAGCGTGTCACCGCGGGCCAGCAGCTGGTAGGCCGCCGGGTCGGTCATGTCCTTGCTCAGCGCATCGAGGTCGATCGTCTCCTCACGGTTCATCTCGATGTTCTTGATGGCGTCGTCGAGGATGGTGAGGTTGCGCAGCCCCAGGAAGTCCATCTTGACCAGGCCGAGCGTCTCGCAGGACGGGTAGTCGAACTGGGTGATGATCTGCCCGTCGGCCTCGCGCCGCATGATCGGGATGAGGTCGATGAGGGGCTCGCTCGCCATGATCACGCCGGCGGCGTGCACACCCCACTGCCGCTTCAGGCCCTCCAGCCCCACGGCGGTGTCGAAGACCTCGCGCGCCTCCGGGTCGTTGGCGTGCAGCTCGCGGAAGTCGATGGCCTCGGCGTAGCGCGGGTGGTCCTCGTCGAAGATCCCCGAGAGCGGGATGTCCTTGCCCATCACCGCCGGCGGCATGGCCTTGGTGAGCTTCTCCCCGGTGGCGAACGGGAAACCCATCACCCGGCTGGCGTCCTTCAGGGCCTGCTTGGCCTTGATGGTGCCGTAGGTGACGATCATGGCCACCCGGTCCGAGCCGTACTTCTCGGTGACGTACTTGATCACCTCGGGGCGACGGCGCTCGTCGAAGTCGACGTCGAAGTCCGGCATCGAGGCGCGCTCGGGGTTCAGGAAGCGCTCGAAGATCAGGCCGTGCGGAATGGGGTCGAGGTCGGTGATCCCCATCGCGTACGCGCACATGGACCCGGCGCCCGAGCCACGCCCCGGCCCCACGCGGATGCCGTTCTCCTTGGCCCAGTTGATGAAGTCGGCCACCACCAGGAAGTACCCCGGGTAGCCCTTGCCGATGATGACGTCCTGCTCGTAGGCAGCCTGCTTGAGCGCGTAGTCGGGCACCCCGTCGGGGAAGCGCGCTGCCAGGCCGGTCTGCACCTCGGAGATGAACCAGCTGGTCTCGTCGTGTCCGTCGGGGCACGGGAAGACCGGCATGTACCGACCCTCACCCTCGGTGAACTCCACGTTGCACCGCTCGGCGATCAACAGCGTGTTGTCACAAGCCTCCGGCACCTCCCGCCACAGGTGCCGCATCTCCGCGGCGGACTTCAGGTAGAACTCGTCGGAGTCGAACTTGAACCGGTTGGGGTCCATCAGGGTGGACCCGGACTGCACGCACAGCAGGGCGCCGTGGGCCTTCGCGTCGTCCTTGTGCGTGTAGTGCAGGTCGTTCGTGGCCACCAGCGGCAGGTCCAGCTCCTTGGCCAGCTTCAACAGGTCGGCGCGGATCTGGCGCTCGATGTCGAGCCCGTGGTCCATCAGCTCGCAGAAGAAGTTGTCCTTGCCGAAGATGTCCTGGAACTCGGCCGCGGCCTCCTTGGCCTTGTCGTACTGCCCCAGCCGCAGCCGGGTCTGCACCTCACCCGAGGGGCAGCCGGTGGTGGCGATGATCCCCTTGCCGTACCGGTCCAGCAGCTCGCGGTCCATGCGCGGCTTGAAGTAGAAGCCCTCGATGGAGGCCAGAGAGGACGCCCGGAACAGGTTGTGCATGCCCTCGGTGGTCTCGGCCCACATCGTCATGTGGGTGTACGCGCCCGAGCCGGAGACGTCGTTGCGGCCGCCGTCGCCGAACTTCACCCGCGTCTTGTCCGTGCGGTGCGTGCCCGGCGTCAGGTAGGCCTCCACCCCGACGATCGGCTTGGCCTCGAACTTGCGTGCCTTGGACCAGAACTCATACGCCCCGAAGACCGAGCCGTGGTCGGTGCTGGCGATGGCAGGCATGCCCATCTCATCGGCGACGGCGAACATGTCGTCGATGCGCGCCGCACCGTCCAGCATCGAGTACTCGGTGTGGTTGTGCAGGTGGACGAAGTTCTCAGAAGACCCAGGCGCGCTCATCGCCGGTCATTCTAGGTCGCCCCACCGACAGCCTCACCGGACGCTCACCCGGCGCTCGCGCAGGACCGATGCGGTCAGCCCCGCAGCTGGTCGATGGCCGCCTGGAGGTCGTCCGGGTACTCGCTGCTGAAGCGCACGTACTCCCCCGACCCGGGGTGGGTGAAGCCCAGCTCCACCGCGTGCAGCCACTGCCGCACCAGCCCCAGCCGCTTGGCCAGGGTGGGGTCGGCGCCGTAGGTCAGGTCGCCCGCGCAGGGGTGGCCCATCGCCGAGAAGTGCACGCGGATCTGGTGGGTGCGCCCGGTCTCCAGGTGCACCTGCAGCAACGAGGCGGCCCGGTGGGCCTCCAGCAGCTCGTAGTGGGTGATGCTGGGGCGCCCGTTCGACATCACGGCGAACCGGTAGTCGTGGCCCGGGTGGCGGCCGATGGGGGCATCGATGGTGCCCTGGAGCGGATCCGGGAGTCCCTGCACCAGCGTGTGGTACGTCTTGTCGACCACCCGGTCGCGGAAGGCCTGCTTGAGCACGCTGTAGGCGCGCTCGGACTTCGCGACCACCATCAGCCCCGAGGTGCCCACGTCCAGACGCTGCACGATCCCCTGCCGCTCGGCGGCCCCCGAGGTGCTGATGCGGTAGCCCTCCGCGGCGAGTCCACCCACCACGTCGGGGCCCTTCCAGCCCACGCTCGGGTGCGCCGCCACGCCGGCGGGCTTGTCCACCACGATGATCTCGGTGTCCTCGTGGACCACCCGCAGGCCCGGGATGGGCTCGGTGCTGGGCAGCACCGGGGGCGCCTGGTTCTCCGCCGGAAGGGTCACCGTCACCAGCTCCCCCGCCAGCAGACGGTCCCCCTTGCCCAGGGTCCTGCTGCCCATGAGCACCCCGCCCTCGGCGGCGATGTCCGCCACCTTGTTGCGGGACAGACCCAGCAGACGGGACAGACCGGCATCGACCCGCTCGCCCTCCAGGCCGTCAGGGACCACGACCGTGCGTGTCTCACTCATGCGCGCTCCTGCGGGTTCTCGATGGTCTCGACGGCGGTGGGCTCGATGCCGCGCAGCGCCAGGAGCACCACCAGGGCGGCCCCGCAGGTGACGCCGATGTCGGCCACGTTGAACACCGGCCAGTGGGGCAGGGCGAGGAAGTCGACCACGTGACCGCGGGCGAAGCCCGGCGCCCGCACGAGCCGGTCGATGAGGTTGCCGCCCGCGCCGCCGGCGATCAGCCCCAGGGCCACTCCCCAGGCGGGGCTGACGACCTGTCGGCTGAACCAGAGGATCGCCAGCGAGACCACGATGGCCAGCACCGTGAACACCGGTGTGGCCGACGTGCCCAGGCTGAAGGCCGCCCCGGGGTTGAACACCAGCCTCAGCTGCAACAGCTCACCCACCACGGGGACCACCTCCCCCCGGTCGAGCCGGGCGAGGGCCCATTCCTTGGTGACCTGGTCGATCACCACCCACACGGCGGCGAGACCCGCCACCAGGGGCAGATGGCCCCGGTGGCGGGTCGGACGGTCGGACGACGTGGTGTGGGGCGCGTTCAGCGCCGCTCCTGGTGCTGCTTGCATGGCATGCACAGGGTCGCACGAGGGAAGGCCTGCAGCCGCATCTTGCCGATCGGCTCCGAGCACGCCTCGCACTGGCCGTAGCTGCCGTCGGTGATGCGGCCGAGCGCCGTGGTGGTCTGCACCAGCAGCGCACGGGAGTTCTCCGCCAGGGTCATCTCGTGCTGACGCTCGTTGCTGAACGAGCCCGCATCGGCCTCGTCCCCCTGCGCGTCGATGTTGCTGCTCACCAGGTCCAGCAGGTCCTGCTCGGCCAGCTCCAGCTCCTGGGTGAGGCGCTTCAGCTCGAGCTCCAGCTCGGTGCGCACCTCCTTGAGCTCGGTCTTCGACCAGGGCTCCTCGGCCTGCGCGACCACCAGCGCCTTGGGCTTGGCCGCCTTGCGACCGGTCAGCCGCTCCCCGACCGTCGCCGTGCCCTTGGCGGGGGTCTTGGCGGCGGCGGCCTTGGCCGCCGGCTTGCTGGCAGCAGCGGTGGTCGTCTTCTTGGCGGACGCCCCGGTGGAGGCCGCCTTCTTGGCCGTGGCCTTCTTCGGTGCGGACTTCGCCGGGGTCTTGGTGGCAGGGGCCTTCTTCGTGGCGGACTTGGCCGGCGCCTTCTTGGCGGCAGGAGCCGCCTTGGCCGGTGCCTTCTTGCTCGCGGTCGTCGTGGCCACCGCTACTCCTCGGTTCGTCGAGCACCGGCGTCCCGCACCCTCGACAGGCGCATGCGGACGACCCGGTGACCGGGCGTGGCGTTCCCTCGCGGAACGATTGCGGGAACCATAGGCCGTTGTCGCAGTGAGACAAAGCACACAGGGGTTTCGTGCCCAAATCGTCACCTTCTGTTCCACCGGAGTTCACCGGGGGCGGGTGCGATGCCCTCTCATCCCCAGAGCGAGCTCGCCCCGGTCCGACCCCGCGAGGGTGCCGCCAGGAAGCGCCGCTGCTCGGCGGCCCACGCGGCGAACTCGTCGGCCCGCACCCGCAGCATCGCGTCGGCCTCCGCCAGGCGCTCCCGCGCATCGGTGATGCGCCGCTCCAGCTCCGTGAGTCGGCGCTCCACGTGCTCCTCCCGCGCGCGGGCCGACTCCTCCGCCGCCCACACGTGCTCGTCGTGCAGGCGCTGCGCAGCCGCCAGCAGCTCACCCGCCTCCGCCCCCTCGGAGCCCGCCGACTCCACCCGGTCGGCGGCCACGGTCAGCCCCGCCACACGCTCCTTCACCCGCTCCAGCGCGGCCTCGGCCTCCGCCTGCTCCCGTCGCGCCTCCTCGATGCGGTGGTGCGCGTCGAACTCGGCGCTCTCCGCGGCGTGCATGGCCGCCATGATCCGCTGGTCGGCCTCCTGCCGCGCATGCTCCGCGGAGCCGGCCGGGGCCGCAGGGCCGCCGGCCGGGACGAACCCGTCGTCGGCGGGAGCCTGCGCCATCGAGCCGGCTCCCGGCCCCCCGTGCGTGATGGGCTCCACGGGCCCCTCCCACCCGCCGGCGAACTCCGGCGCCTCGCTGTGCCCGTGCAGGCGATCGCGCAGCGACTCGTTCTCCGCGATGAGGCGGCGCAGCTCCGCCTGCACGCCATCCAGGAAGTCGTTGACCTGGCTCTTGTCGTACCCGGGGCGCAACCGGGTCTCGTCGAACTCGTGCTCGAACAGGTCATCAGGGTTGAGGGGCATCCTCGGCCTTTCGCATCGACGTCGCTGGTCGAGTCTGCCACGCACGACGGCCCCGTCCGGGCGGACAGGGCCATCATGTGGACGAGCAGGGTGCGGGCTCAGGTGAGGGGTTTGACGATCCCCATCAGGATCAGCGTGCCGATCGCCAGCACCAGGAAGCCCACGTCCAGCTGGATCGCCCCCAGGTTCAGCGGGGGGATCACCCGGCGCAGTCCCTTCAGGGGCGGATCGGTGACCGTGAACACGCCCTCGGCCAGCACCAGGGCGGGGCCGGAGGGGCGCCAGTGCGGCGCGAAGGACTGCACCCAGTCGAAGATCATCCGGACCAACAGGGCCCAGAAGAACAGGAAGAGTGCCAGGTGGACGACGGCGAGGACGACGAGCACGGGTCAGTCGGAGCTGGTCTGGCCGGTCTGGCCGGTCGGGTCGCCCTGCCCACCCTCGGAGGAGACACCCTCCGGCGACAGCAGGAAGACCTTGTTCGTGATGCGGTCGATGGAGCCGTACAGGCCGAACACGAGCCCGGCCGCGAAGTCCACCAGGCGCTTGGCGTCACCGTCGGACAGGTCGGTGAGGTTCATGATCACCGGCACGCCCTCGCGGAAGCTCTCGCCGATGAGCTTGGCCTCGTTGAAGGTGGCCGGGTGGATGGTGGTGATGCGGTGGATGCCGCCCATGGGAACTCCTGCGGATCGACGGGACTCGGGACGGGCGGAGGGCTGCGGCGCGACAGCGCGCTCACGACGGTCCGCCGGGACGGGCGCCACGGCACGCCCGCGCTCCTCGCGCGGACGCCGGTCGTCGTCCTCCAGGCGGTGCGCGCCGCTGTCCTCCCGGCCGTGGGTGCCGCGGGGCTCGCGCTCCACCTCGTCACGCTCGACCTCGTCGTCGTACTGGTCGTAGTCGTCGTAGCGGTCACGCTCGTCGATCTCGGCGAAGCCCAACAGCTCCATCGTCTTGTTGAAGACACCGGCCATGTGTCGCTCCTAGCTCCCGGCTGGTCCTGACGGGCAATCGTGGACGTTTCGTGCGCGCCACCCCCAGACCTCGAGCCCCTGCGAGGCGCGGTCCCGGTCGGCGTGGTGGGGCAAGGCTAGCCCAGCGTCGGACGTGCCCCCATGATTGCCGAGCCCACCCGCACGTGTGTCGCACCGGCGGCGACCGCGGCCTCCAGGTCGCCGCTCATGCCCGCCGAGAGCATGGTGGCCCCGGGGTGCTCGGCCAGCACCGTGGCCCGTACCCGGGCCAGCGCCGCGAAGGCGGTGGAGGGCTCCACCTGCGGCGGGGCCACCGTCATCAGGCCGGCCAGCTCGAGCCGCTCGGCCTGCTCCACGGCCGCACACAGGTCCAGCAGGTCGTCGGGGTGGACGCCGCCGCGACCCGCATCGGGCTCTCCCCCCTCGACCACCGGGTCGAGGTCCACCTGCACGCAGACAGCCAAACACCGGTCGTGCCGCTGCGCCGCGCGGTCCAGCGCTCCCACCAGCTTGGGGCGGTCCACCGAGTGCACGAGGTCGGCGTAACCGGCCACGGAGCCGGCCTTCTTGCTCTGCACCTGCCCGATGAAGTGCATCCGCACCTCGTCCACCACGTCCCGCTCCTCGGCGGGCAGCAGGCCGGGCCAGGCGGCGGCCTTGGCACTGGCCTCCTGGTCGCGGTTCTCCCCCACGTCCCGCACGCCCAGACGCACCAGCCGGGCCACGTCCTCGGCACCGAAGAACTTGGTCACCACCACCAGGGTGACCTCCTGCGGAGACCGGCCGGCGTCCGCACAGGCCCGTTCGATGCGGGCGAGCGTCGCCCGCAGGCCGTCGGCCAGCTCCGCGGTGCGGGCGTCGGCGCCCGCGGGCAGGGCCAGGGCATCGGACCTCACGACATCCCCCCGGCCGAGGGGGGCAGCAGACGCACGGCCCCCGCCAGGCGTCCGGTCCGGCCGTCGCGGCGGTAGCTGAAGAGGTCCTCGTCCTCCAGGGTGCACCCGGCCACCCACTCACGGAGGGACACCCCGAGCCGGGCCAGCTGCTCCACCACCCCGGCCGCCACATCGATGCTGGGGGTCCCCCAGGAGGTCCGGCCCACCGCGACCGGCTCGTGGCGCTCGGCCTCGTCGCGCATCTCCTGCGGCACCTCGTAGCACCGGCTGCACACCGACGGCCCCACCACGGCCTCGAGCCGCTCGGCCCCCCGCGATCGCAGCGTCTCCACGGTGCGCTCCACCACACCCGCCAGCATGCCGGGACGGCCGGCATGGACGGCGGCACACAGCCCACGCTCACGGTCCACCAGCAGGGTGGGCGTGCAGTCGGCCACCACCACCAGACCCACGCCCGGCTCCAGGCCCGCGGCGTGGCGTCCGGCGGCATCGATGACCAGGCCGTCGCCCTCGGGCAGCACGTGCGAGCCGGCCGGGGTGTGGCTGGCCGACTCCGCGTCCACCACGCGCACCGCGGCCCCGTGCACCTGGTTCATCCAGTGCAGGTCGTCCAGGGCCACGCCCAGCCCGTGGGCCAGGGCCCGGCGGTGAGCGGCCACGCGCCCCGCATCGTCGCCGACGTGGTCGCCCAGGTTGAAGCCGGCCATGGCCCCCTGACCCGGGAAGTGGTCCACGGCCCGGCGGGTGAACAGCCACTCGACCCCCCACAGGTCGTCCGCGGGGGGCAACGACTCCCGCCACCACACGGGGGCGGGGACGGGGGCGGTGGATCGGGACGGGGTCACGGGGCACCTTCGATCGCGGGCACGGTCGCGACCATTGTGACCTCTCCGACACCCGGACACGCCGCAGGCCCTTCCAGCTCGGTGGAAGGGCCTGCGGCGGACGGGGCGGAGCATCCGCCCTCGGGGTCACACGGTGCGGCCGGGGGCCGCGGTGCTCACTTCAGGAAGTCCGGCACGTCCAGGTCGGCCTGGCGCTGGCCACCCTGCTGGCCCTGCTGTGCCTTCTGGGCCTGCTGGCCGGCGGGCTGCTGACGATTCGGCGTGGCCGGGCGCTGCTGGGCCTGCTGCCCGGCGGGGCGTTGGGCCTGCTGGCGCTGCTGGGTGCCGCCCTGCTGCGCCGGGCGCTGCACGGATGGGCGGGACTGCCCGCCGAAACCGGCCCCCAGGTGACCACCGGCCGCCTGCTCGCCAGCACCCTGCTGGGCCTGCTGCACGCGGCCCGCGGCGCCCTGCCCGGCGTCCTCGCGCGGGGTGGGCTCGCCACCGTCGAACCCGGCGGCGATGACCGTGACCCGCACCTCGTCGCCGAGGGAGTCGTCGATGACCGTTCCGAAGATGACGTTGGCCTCGGGGTGCGCGGCCTCCTGCACGAGGCGGGCGGCCTCGTTGATCTCGAACAGACCCAGGTCGCTGCCACCCTGCACCGAGAGCAGCACGCCGTAGGCGCCGTCGATGCTGGCCTCCAGCAGCGGGCTGGAGATGGCGAGCTCGGCGGCCTCGACCGCGCGGTCCTCGCCGCGGGCGGAGCCGATGCCCATGAGCGCGGAGCCCGCACCCTGCATGACCGACTTCACGTCGGCGAAGTCGAGGTTGATCAGACCCGGGGTGGTGATGAGGTCGGTGATGCCCTGCACACCCGAGAGCAGCACCTGGTCGGCCGAGCGGAAGGCGTCCAGCATCGTCACGCCCTTGTCGCTGATCGACAGCAGGCGGTCGTTGGGGATGACGATGAGGGTGTCGACCTCCTCCCGCAGGGACCCGATGCCGGACTCGGCCTGGTTCGCGCGGCGACGGCCCTCGAAGGTGAACGGGCGGGTGACCACACCGATGGTCAGGGCACCCAGCGAACGGGCGATGCGGGCCACGACGGGGGCGCCACCGGTGCCGGTGCCGCCACCCTCGCCGGCGGTCACGAAGACCATGTCGGCCCCCTTGAGGACCTCCTCGATCTCATCGGCGTGGTCCTCGGCGGCCTGTCGGCCCACCTCCGGGTCGGCGCCGGCACCGAGGCCACGGGTGAGCTCGCGGCCCACGTCGAGCTTCACGTCGGCGTCGCTCATGAGGAGCGCCTGCGCGTCGGTGTTGATGGCGATGAACTCGACGCCCTTGAGGCCCACCTCGATCATGCGGTTGATGGCGTTGACACCGCCGCCGCCGATACCGACGACCTTGATCACGGCGAGGTAGTTCTGCGGGTTTGCCATGGAGGGCTGGCCTTCCTGTGTCGGGCGCCGGGACGGCTGCCAGGTCTGTGTCGCCACCCCGGTCCTGGACGTGGGGTGAACTTCTACTTCACGGTGACACTCGGTCCACCGCATGGGTGAGGCGGATTCGCGGGAACCGTTCACCGATGAGGTGCACTGTACGCCGTCGACACCCGTCCCCGGGTCTGGCTGAACCCTATGTCGGACCCTCGCGACGCGCCACTCTCATCGTTCACTTGAGGGTCATCCCCTCCCGGGGGTCACCCGCTGGGGTCACCCCTCGTGCACGACCACGCTGCCGGACCGGGTCGCGTCGATCGTCGCGCCGGGCGCCGGCGGCTGCTCGGAGAGGATGGCGCGCACACTCCGCTCGCGCTCGTCGAGGTCCTGCGCGTCGGTCACGTGACCCCACTGGACCACCCGACTGTCGGGCAGCAGCGTGGTCAGACCCGACTCGGAGGCGCGGTACTCCCGCACCTCCCGGCGCGTCTCGTCCGACAGCAGGGCCAGGGTGCCCACGGCCCGGGCGACCGCGCGGTCGGCCTGACCCCCGGGCACACCCTCGGCGAGCTGCAGCTCCGGCAGGCCCTCACCATCACCATCACCCGCGGCATCCGCACCCTCGAGGGTGGTGATCACCTCACCGTTCGCAGCCAGCACCTTCCGCTCCCCTCCTGCCGCCTGGACGGCCACTGCCTCCTCCAGGTGCAGCTCCAGCACCACGGACCCGGTCAGGCCACGGCCCACCTCGGCCCGGGCCACCCCCGGCAGGTCCTCCAGCTGCTGCCGGGCCTCCTCCCGGGGCAGCGTCGCCACGCGATCTCCCAGGCGGATGCCCGAGGCGCGCTGCACCTGCGCGGGGTCGGCCACCTGCTCCGACCAGGGGGCGGTGGCCTCGGGGCTCTCCACGCGGACGTCCACCGAGCGGACCACCCACCAGGTGGAGCCGTAGGCGACCCAGGCCGCACCGGCCACCAGGAGCGCAGCCAGGAGGCCACCCACCCACCACCACGGGCTCAGGCCGCGGCCTCCCGGCTCAGGACGCACCACTCGGCCGCGACCGGCCGGGCGTGCCGGTGCCCGCCGGCGGCTCACGAGGCGGCACGCAGGGCGTCGAGGACGGGCTGCCCGGCGGTGGTGATGCTGCCGGCCCCCACCAGGAGCACCAGGTCCCCGGGCCGCACCACCGAGGCCACCACCCCGGGCAGGGCCTCCAGGGAGTCCACCGCGCGGTGGGAGGTGGTGAGCCGGTCGGCGATGAGCTGGCTGGAGACACCCGGCAGCGGCTCCTCGCGGGCCCCGAAGACGGGCAGGAGCAGCACCTCGTCGGCCGCGTCGAGCCCCGCCGCGAAGTCCGCGGCGAAGTCCCGGGTACGGGAGAACAGGTGCGGCTGGAAGGCGACGACGACCCGGTGGCCCGTCTCGTGGGCCAGTGCCGCCCCGGTGCGGACGACGGCAGCCACCTTGTCGCCGTTGTGGGCGTAGTCGTCCACGACCACCACACCCCCGGCCTCACCCCGCACCTGGAAGCGTCGGCTGGCCCCGGCGAAGTCGGCCAGGCCTGCGAGGCTCGCGGCCTCCAGTTCCAGGTCCGGCGCGGGGTCGCCCGCGCCGCCCCGAGCGGCACCCGAGGCGTGCACCACGACCGCATGGGCAGCGGCCGCGTTGAGCAGGTTGTGAGCACCCGGAACCTTAACCTTCAGGTTGACGGTTCTACCAGAGATGCCGTCTCGCAGAGAGGATTCCCACACCATCCCTGCATGGGATGGCGCCCCGAGGTGGAGATCCGGCGACGGCTCGCCCTCCACGCCGAAGCCGTAGGTGATGACCCGCAACCGGTCGCGCTGCCGGTCCGCAGCGACCCGGGCGCCCGGGTCGTCCGAGCAGGCGATGAGCACTCCCCCATCAGGAACGGTCTCGAGGAACTCGTCATAGGCCCGTTGCACCGTCTCGAAGCTCCCGTAGAGGTCGAGGTGGTCCGGGCGCACGTTGGTGAGCACCGCCACCTCGGGGCCGTAGGTGACGAAGGACCCGTCCGACTCGTCACCCTCGATGACGAACTCGGGCGCCGTCCCCACCTCGGCGTTGCGCCCCCGGCCCACGAGCTCCGCTCCGATGGCGTACCCGCAGTCCCGGCCGGCGGCACGCAGCGCCCAGGTGACCATGGCCGAGGTGGAGGTCTTGCCGTTGGCCCCGGCCACCACGATCCGGCGCCGCCCCTGGGTGGCCAGCGCCAGTGCCTGGGCCTGGTGCAGCACGGGCAGCCCCCGTTCGCGGGCGGCACGCAGCTCCGGCACCTCCTCCTTGGTGGCACTGGAGACCACCACGGCGTCCACGTCGGCCACCCGGCCGGCGTCCCAGCCCACCTGCGCGTCGATGCCCGCCTCTCGCAAGGAGGCCATCACGGGCAGGTCCGCGGGGTCGGACCCACTCACGACCACCCCGCGGGCGGCCAGCAGACGCGCGATGCGGGAGACACCCGAGCCCGCCACGTTCAGCAGGTGGATCCGCTGCCAGGCGTCCAACGGAGGCAGCTCGGCCCGGAAGTCGAAACGCGTGGGCACCCCGGCGATCTCGCCACCCTGCTCCGGGACCTGCACGGCCGGGCTCATCGGACGGCCCCGCGGATCATCTGGACCATCTCACCGGCTGCAGCACCCGATCCCAGCGAGGCCGCTGCCCGCGACATCGCCTCCAGGCGCGGTGCGTCGGTGGCGAGGGCGGTCAGCTCACCGGTCACCCAGGCGGGGGTCACCGCATCGTTGTCCACCACGATGCCGCCACCTGCCGCCACCACGTCGGAGGCGTTGCGCCGCTGCTCGCCGTTGCCGATCGGCAGTGGCACGTAGACCGCGGGCAGGCCCACGGTGGCGAGCTCGGTCACGGTGTTGGCACCCGCACGGCAGACCACGAGGTCGGCCGCGGCGTAGGCCAGGTCCATGCGATCGCAGTACTCCAGCACCACGTACCGCGGCCCCGGGCCGCGGTCGTCGCGCCCGGCCAGGGACTCCGGCACCTTGCCCGCCCCGGTCAGGTGCAGCACCTGCACCCCGACAGCCAGCAGGGCGTCGGCCGACCGGGCGAACGACTCGTTGAGCTGCGCGGCCCCCAGTGACCCGCCGGTGACCAGCACCGTCGGCCGGTGGTCGGACAGCCTCAGCGCCGCCAGTGCCTCGGCCCGCAGGCCGGCACGGTCCAGACCCGAGATCTCCTCGCGCAGCGGCATGCCCACCAGTCGGGAACCTCGCAGCCTGGTCTGGCTGAAGGTGGTGGCCACGTGAGTTGTCAGGCGCGCCCCCAGCTTGTTGGCCAGCCCCGCCACCGAGTTCTGCTCGTGGATGACGATGGGGATGCGCCGGTTGCGTGCCGCCAGGTAGGCCGGGGTGGAGACGTATCCCCCGAAGCCCACGACCACCTGCGCCTGCGTCTCGTCGAGCACCTGGCCGGCCTGGTCGACCGCGCGCTTCATGGCCCCGGGAAAGCGCAACGCGGCACCCCCGGGACGCCGCGGGAAGGGCACCTTGGGGATGGTGCGCAACCGGTAGCCCCGCTCGGGCACCAGCCGGGCCTCCAGGCCCTCGACGGTCCCCAGCACGGTGATCCCCACCTCCGGGTGCTCGCGGCGCAGGGCGTCGGCCGTGGCGATGAGGGGTGACACGTGCCCTGCCGTGCCCCCGCCTGCGAGGACGACCGAGGTCAGGGAAGTCATGGGTGCCTCCAACTGCGTGTGTCAGGACCCGGACGCCGCGCCCGGGTGGTCGGCGCCAGTCTCTCAGGACCGGCGGCGCCCGCGGGTGACCGTGCGCCCGCCTGTTGCGCCCCGTCGGGTGCCGCCGGTGCGCCCGCCAGAGCGCGTGGTCCCCGCGGAGCGCGTGCGCGTGGTGCGCCCGGCGGACCGCGTGCGCGTGGTGGTGCCCGCAGCCCGCGTGCGTCGCGCACGCCGGGCCCGGGCGCGCGCGGTGGCCGGCACCTGATCGCGCGCGAAGGCGACCAGCAGCCCCATCGCCGCCAGCGTGGCGATGAGCGCCGACCCGCCGGAGGAGACCAACGGCAGGGGCACACCGATGATGGGCAGCAGGCCGATGACCGAGCCGATGTTGATCATGGCCTGCCCCAGCACCCAGGCCATGATGCCGGCGGTGGCGATGCGGGTGAACGTGTCGCGCGTGCCGGCGACCACCCGGTAGCAGACGAAGCCGATGGTCGCGAAGAGCAGGATCACCCCGCACGCGCCGAGCATGCCGAGCTCCTCACCGATGACGGCGAAGATGAAGTCGTTGTGCGGCTCCGGCAGGTAGAACCACTTCTCGCGGCTCGCACCCAGGCCCACGCCCCACCAGCCCCCGTCGGCCAGGGCGTACTCCCCGTGCACCTTCTGGTAGCAGTTCTCCTGGTGCGGCCCGGAGCAGTCGTTCAACCAGGCCGCGATGCGCCCCATGCGGTTGCCGGAGGTCAGCGCCAGCGTGGCGGCGGCCGCGACGGCGACGGCGAGACCTGCCCCCATCCACACCATGGACACCCCGGCCACCCAGAGCATGCCCACGGCGATGGCCAGCAGCACCAGCGCCGAGCCGAGGTCCCGGCCCGCCAGCACCAGCCCCAGGCAGACGGCCACCACCGGCACGACGAAGGGCACCATGAGGTGCAGGAACTCACGCAGCCGCGGCACCTTGTGGGCCAGCAGGAAGGCACCACCCACCACGAGACCGAGCTTGAGGAACTCCGAGGGCTGCAGGGTCTGCCCGCCCACGAGGATCCAGTTGCGGTTGCCCTTGGCCGCGACACCCAACGGCGTGAACACCAGCACCTGCAGCGCGATGGTCACCACCAGGGCGGGCACGGCCAGTCGCCGGATCCACCGGACCGGCACCAGGGCGATCACCGCGGCCACCGCCAGGCCCAGGCCGGCGTAGGTGGCCTGCTTCACCCCCTCGGCGTAGCTCGAGCCGGACTCCGAGTAGGAGGTCACCGACGAGGCGGAGAGCACCATCACCAGCCCCAGCACCAGCAGGGCGAGGGGCGCCGCGACCGCGAGGCGTGCCACGGTGACCGGCCGCTGCAGCCAATCGGTGAACTGCTCCCAGCGCGAGACGTCCGCCCCCACGTGCGTCGCCTCAGCCATCAGTCCGGTCGCGTCCGTCGCCCGCCTGCCCGCCGTGCAGGCGGCGGACCTCCTGGGCGAACAGGTCCCCGCGCTCGCCGTAGTCGGAGAACATGTCGATGGACGCGGCGGCCGGGGCCAGCAGCACCATGTCGCCGGCGGTGGCGCGCGCGGTGGCGGCCGTCACCGCATCGGCCACGGCACGACGGGGATCGGTGTGCTCGATGTGGTCGACGGGCACCTCGGGGGCGTGGCGGGCGACGGCCGCGGCGATCACCGCAGCGTCCTTGCCGAGTACGACCACGGCCTGCAGCCGGTCGGCCACCTCGCTGACCAGCTCGTCGACCTCCGCCCCCTTGAGGTCGCCCCCGGCCACCCACACGATGCGGTCGCTCGCGGTGAGCGCGGCCGCCGCGGCGTGCGGATTGGTTGCCTTGGAGTCGTCCACCCAGGTGATGCCCCCGGCCACCAGCACGGTCTCCATCCGGTGGGGGTCGGCGCGGAAGGCCCGCAGCCCGGCCCGGACGGCCGCCGGCGGCACCCCGTGCGCGCGGGCCAGCGCCGCGGCGGCCAGGGCGTTCGCCACCAGGTGCGGGGCAGGCGCCACGCCGTCGCGCGTGAGGTCCTCGAGAGTGCCCAGCTCGGCGGCAGAGCGCTGACGGTCCTCCACGAAGGCTCGGTCGGCCAGCACGTCCTGCACCAGGCCCAGCTCCGACAGACCGGGGGTCCCCAGGCCGAAGCCCACGGCACGACAGCCCTCCACCACGTCGGCCTGCTCCACCAGGGCGCGGGTCACGTCGTCCTGCAGGTTGTAGACGGCGGCCACCTGCGCGTTGTGGTGGATGCGTCCCTTGTCGCCGGCGTAGGCCTCGATGCTGCCGTGCCAGTCCACGTGGTCGGCCGCGAGGTTCAGCACGCACGATGCCTGGGGCGACACCGTCCAGGTGTGGTGCAGCTGGAAGCTCGAGAGCTCCACGGCGATCGCCCCGAACGGGGTGGGGTCGAGGATGGCCTCCATGATCGGGGTGCCGACGTTCCCGGCGGCCACGGCGCGCTCGCCGTTGGCCTCCAGCATCGCGGTGAGCATGCGCACCACCGTGGTCTTGCCGTTGGTGCCGGTGACGCACAGCCACGGGGCGGCGCCCTGCGCGGGGCGCATCCGCCAGGCCAGCTCGACCTCGCTCCAGACCGGGATGCCCGCCCGGCGGGCGGCCTCGAGCAGCGGGGTGGAGGGGCGCAGCCCCGGCGAGGTGACGACCACCTCGGTGCCCTGCTCGGCCAGGGCCGCGGCGCAGTCCTCGACCGCCTCCGGGCCGGTGGCGAACCACGGCACGGCGGCCTCACCGGTCACGAGCTCGGCACCGAGGATGCCCAGCAGTCGCGCACGCTCACCCAGCTGCGTGCCGGGCTCGGGCTCCTTGCCCTCCAGCACGGTGACGGCCGCCTGCTGCTCCAGCAGCGCATCGGCGGCCGCGAAGCCGCTGACCCCCAGGCCCACCACCACGACGCGCAGCCCTGCCCAGTCGGCCTCCCGGCTGGTCAGGCGACCACCACGCGGCTCCGGGCTGGCGAAACCCGTCTCCAGGGGCACCAGCCGCGCCATCAGCGCACCAGCCAGTCGGTGTAGAACAGCGCCATGCCGGCGCCGACGAACAGGCCGCCGAGGATCCAGAAGCGGATGACCACGTTCACCTCGGGCCACCCGAGCATCTCGAAGTGGTGGTGGATGGGGGTCATCTTGAACACGCGCTTGCCGGTGGACTTGAACGAGGCCACCTGGATCATCACCGACACCGTCTCCATGACGAAGACACCGGCGATCACGACCACCAGCAGCTCGGTACGGGTCACGATGGCCACACCGGCCAGTGCGCCACCCAGGGCCAGCGAGCCGGTGTCACCCATGAAGATCTTGGCCGGCGAGGCGTTCCACCACAGGAAGCCGATGCAGGCACCGGCCACCGAGGCACAGATGATCGCCACGTCCAGCGGGTCGCGCACGGTGTAGCAGGCGGAGGTGTCCACCATCGAGCAGTTCTGCGAGAACTGGAAGAACGCGATGAGGGTGTAGGCGGCGAAGACGATGGCCGCCAGGCCCGTCAGCAGCCCGTCCAGACCGTCGGTGAGGTTGGTGCCGTTGGACATGCCGGCGATGATCAGGCCGGCCCAGACCACGAAGAGCAGCACCCCGCCCACGGCGCCGGCCGCAGCCAGGTCGAGGGGGGTGTCACGCACCCAGGAGATGGCGGTGCTCGCCGGTGTGACCCCGTGCTCGTTGGGGTACCGCAGCGCCAGCACCGCGAAGACGGTGGCCACGGTGAACTGGGCGATGAGCTTCTGCACCGAGGTCAGGCCCAGGTTGTGCTTGCGGGCGATCTTCAGGTAGTCGTCCGCGAACCCGATGGCCCCCATGCCCACCATGAGGAACATGACCAGCAGCCCCGTCCAGGACGGCGGCTCCCACCGGGCCAGCAGGGCTGCGACGTAGCCCAGCACGGCAGCCACCACGATCACGAAGCCACCCATGGTGGGCGTCCCCAGCTTCACGTGGTGCGAGGTGGGACCGTCGTCACGGATGTACTGCCCGTAGCGCTTGGCCTGCAGGTACCGGATGAAGGCGGGCATCCCCAGGAGCACGACCAGCAGCGAGACCGCCGCCGCGACGACGACGCCGATCACGCAACCACTCCTGCCACCTGGTCACCGAGCACCCGCATCCCGGAGTCCCGGGAGGACTTGAACAGGACGACGTCCTGCGCCACCAGCTGGTCCTCCAACACGGTGCGGGCCTCCTCGGAATCGTGCACGCTGATCACCACGGGCCCATCCTGCCCTGCCGCGGTGGCGAAGTCGCGGACTCCCTCGGCGATGGGCGCGGCCGTGTCGCCGACCACCAGCACGACGTCCACGCCCACCTCGGCAGCATGGAGACCCACCTCGCGGTGCCGTGCCGCGGAGTCCGGGCCCAGCTCCAGCATCCCAGCCAGCACCGCCCAGGTGCGCCGACCGTGGGCCATGTCACGCAGTGCGGTGAGCGCTGCCCGCATCGACTCGGGGTTGGCGTTGTACCCGTCGTTGATGAGCATCACCCCATCGGGTCGCTCGGTGACCTCCATCCGCCAGCGGCTGATCGCCTCGGCACGGGACAGGGCACCCACCGCGCCGGCGGTGTCCATGCCCACGTGGCGGACGGCCAGCAGCACGGCCAGCGCGTTGGCGGCCATGTGGGCCCCCCGCACACGCAGGTGCACCGGGTGGCGCTCGACCCCCTGGGGGCCGCGCAGGGCCACGGTGAAGCGGGCACGCCCGGCCTCGTCCAGGGAGAGCTCCTCGGCCCAGGCGGTGACCCGCTCGTCGGCCGCCGCGCGCCCCGCATCGAGGGAGAAGTACTGCACCTGACCGGAGGTGACGCGCTCGGACATGGCCGCCACCAGCGGATCGTCCGCGTTCAGCACGGCCAGACCGTCCTGGGGCAGCCCCTCCACGATGGCGGCCTTGGTGTCGGCGATCCCCTGCTGGCTGCCGAAACCACCCAGGTGTGCCGAGCCCACGTTGAGCACGATGCCCACGCGCGGCGGCACGATGGCGGTCAGGTAGGCGATGTGGCCGGGCCCCGAGGCGCCCATCTCCACCACCAGGTACTCCGTGGTGGGCTCCAGACGGCACACCGTCAGCGGCACGCCCACCTCGGAGTTGTACGACTCGATGGGGGCGATGGTGGGACCCGCCTGCGCGAGCACCTGCCCCAACAGGTCCTTGGTGGAGGTCTTGCCCGAGGAGCCGGTCACGGCCACGACCTGCAGGTGGGGCAGCTCGTCCACCATCCAGCGCGCCAGGCGCACGAAGGCCTCCTGCACGTCGGGCACCAGCACGTGGGTCCCCGCCACCTCCCGCTCGGCCAGCGAGGCCACGGCCCCGTGGGCCAGGGCAGCGTCCACGAAGTCGTGGCCGTCGGCGCTCTCGCCACGGCGCGCAACGTACAACGAACCGGCCTCGGCCAGACGGGAGTCCGTCACCACGGGGCCATCGACGACCAGGTCCCCGTCACCGTTGAGGGAGCCGCCCACCACCTGGGCGAGCTGGCGGGTGGTCAGCTGGATCACGGGGTCTGCTCCTGGTCTTCGGCCGGCGGGGACACTGCATTCTCCCCCGAGTCCGGGGAGACGATCTCGTTCGGGTCGTAGCTCAGCGGCGGGTACTCGGCCTCCTGGGAGGAGGGCGCCACACCCTCCTGCCGCAGGGCGAAACCCATCAGCTCGGAGAACACCGGACCGGCCACCACGCCACCCCAGGGCGAGACCTCCGGCTTCTGCACCGTGACGCTCACCACCAGTTCCGGGTCGTCCGCCGGCGCATAGCCCGCGAAGGATGCGGTCACCCCGTCGTACCCGCCCTTCTCCGCGTCGTAGCGCTGGGCGGTCGAGGTCTTGCCGGCCACCGCGTACCCGGGGACGGCCGCCTGCGGGGCGGTGCCCTCCTCGGTGGGGACGGCCGTGAGCATGCGCGTCACCGCATCGGCGGTGTCCTGACGCACCACGCGCTGCCCCGCATCGCGCTCGGTCTCCTCCCATTGACCGCCCTCCTCCCGGGTGGCGGCGACGAGGCGCGGCTTCACGCGCACACCGTCGTTGGCCAGCGTCTGGAAGACCGTGTTCTGCTGGATGGCCGTCGACGAGACGCCCTGGCCGAACATCACCGTGAAGTACTGGGTGTCGCTCCAGGCGTCGGGGTCGGCCAGGATGCCGGACGACTCCCCCGGGAAGCCCAGCCCCGAGCCCTCCCCCAGGCCGAAGGCCTCCATGTACTGGTGCAGGCGGTCGCGGCCCAGGTCCTCGCCGGCCATGATCGTGCCGATGTTGGAGGAGGTCGCCAGCGCCCCGGCGAAGGTCAGGTAGCGGTTCCCCGGGAAGTCGTGCGAGTCCTTGAAGTCCTTGTCCGCCCGGGGCAGTCGGTTGGGCACGACGAGCTTGGTCTCGGGGGCCACCAGACCCTCCTCCAGGGCAGCGGCGGCGGTGATGACCTTGCCGGTGGAGCCGGGCTCGAACACCTCCGTGAAGATGGGGTTCTCCCGGTCACGCGGGTCCTCCACCTTCCCCTTCGGGTCGAACCCGGGGTACGAGGCAGCCGCCAGGACGTCGCCGTTCGTGCGCTGGACCACCGCCGTGCCGGAGATGCCGCCCATGTCCTTCACCCGCTCGGCGAGCAGTTCCTCGGCCTTGAACTGGATGTCGGCGTCGATGGTGAGCTGCACGTCGCGGCCCGGCTGTGCCTCGCTGATGTCCACGGCGGTGGTCGCGATCCGCCCGCCGGCGGCCGAACGCTGGTAGGCGATGGTGCCCGGGGTGCCCGAGAGCGTCTTCTCCGCCACGGCCTCGATGCCGCCGGAACCCACCTGTTGCGCGTTCACCCAGCCGATGAGGGGTGCCGACGTGGAGCCCAGGGGGTAGGTCCGCACGCTGGAGGGCTCCGACCGCACCCCCGGCAGGCGGAGCTCCTGGACGGCCCGCCACTCGGTGGGGGTGACATCCTTCGCCACGTACAGGAAGCGGCCGGGTGCGTCCTCGATGCGCTTCTCGAGCTCGCCGGCGTCCAGGTCCAGCACCTCGGCCAGCGCCGCAGCGCTGCCCTGCGCTCCCTTGTCGATGCCGCGGGCGTCGTTGCCCTTGTAGTCGCGGAGCAGCTCCGGATCGACCGTCACGTGACGGGTGGAGACGCTCCGGGCCAGCACGGTGCCCGAGGCGTCCGTCACCGAGCCACGCAGCGCCGGGACCCGCTCGGTGTGCATGCGCGAGGCCAGGGCTGTTTCGGCAAGTGCCGGCCCGTCCAGCGCCTGCAGGCGGAAGAGCTGGCCGATGAACAGCGTGAACACGAAGGTGGCCACCACCAGCAACCAGCGCGCCCGACGGACCGGGTGGCCCGGAGCCGCGCTGCTGGTCCGGCGCCGCGAGCGGCGGCGGGTCTGGGTGACGGTCATGCGGTGGTCTCTCGCTGGTCAGTCGGAGGAGCTGGGCTCCGCGGGCTTCGTGGCCTTCTCGTTCTTCTTGTCCTGCTGGTCGCTCTTGTCGCTCTTGTCGTTCTGCTTGGCCTGCTCGTCCTTCGTGACCGTGGCGTCCTTCTCGGACTTCTGGGGCGCGTCGTCCTTCTTCTTGTCCTTGTTCTTCTTGTCCTGCTCGTCGGCCTTCTTGTCCTTGTCGGACGTGTCGCCCTCGTCCGCCGACTCCTTCCTCTTCTCCGAGGAGGAGGCGTCCGGCTCGTCGTCGGTCGCGGCAGCACCGGACCCGCTGTCCGGCCCGCTACCGGTCGCCGGGGCATCCGGCGCGGCCTCGGCCTCACCCAGCACGGCCCCGCTCCCGGGGTCGACGTAGCCCATCGTGCCAGCCGGCACCATGCCCAGCTGTTCGGCGCGCGCGGAGAGCTGCTCGGGCGAGCTCATCTCGTCCACCTGCGCCTCCAGCGACAGCCGGGTCTCGGTGGCCTGCCGGTGCGAGGACTCGGCCTCGGCCAGCTGGAAGGCACCCTCGCCCCGGGCAGTGTTGAAGACCAGGGAGGCGACCATGGCCCCCACCACGATGACGGCGCACAGGATGGCGAACGCCTTCCGCGAGCACGTGGTGACGTAGCCACGGGCAGACCGGACACCGGTCCCCGCCGCGGTGCCGACGGCACGGCCCCACTCGGCGGGGCGGAGGCCGGGCACCACCGGTGCGGTGGTCCGGGCTCCCCGGGCTCCCCGTGCCGACACCGGGCGCGCTGCGTTCCGTCCGCGCAGGCCTCGCAGGCCCCGCGGTCCACTCCACGGTGCTGTGGTCATCAGTTCCCCCTCCCTGACGGACGGTCGGTGGTGCGGGTGCGCTCGGCCACGCGCAGGCGGGCAGAGCTGGATCGACGGTTGATGGCGCGCTCACCCTCATCGGGCTGTTCGGCGCCCCGGGTGGCCAGGCGCAGCCACGGTGCGTGCTCCGGGAGCTCCACGGGGAGGCCCTCCGGCGCACTGGAGGTGGCACCCGCGGCGAAGGCCTGCTTGGTGAGGCGGTCCTCCAACGAGTGGTACGAGAGCACCGCCAGGCGCCCGCCGATCTCCAAGTGGTCCAGGGCGCGGTGCACGGTCGTGGCCCAGATGGACAGCTCGCTGTTCACCTCGATGCGCAGGGCCTGGAAGGTCCGCTTGGCGGGGTGCCCCCCGGTGCGCTGCGAGGCCGCCGGCACGGTGCGCTCCAGCAGCTCCACCAGGCGTGCCGAGTCCGTGAACGGCTCCTGCTCCCGTTCCCGGAGCACCGCAGAGGCGATCTTGCCGGCGAAGCGCTCCTCGCCGTACTCCTTGAGCACGCGGGCGAGGTCGCCGTGGCCGTAGGTGTTCAGCACGTCCGCCGCGGACTGCCCGACGGTCGGGTTCATGCGCATGTCCAGCGGGGCGTTCCGCGAGTAGGAGAAGCCGCGCTCCACCTCATCGAGCTGCAGCGAGGAGACGCCGAGGTCGAACAGCATCGAGTGCGCGCGCTGGACGCCCACCCGCTCGAGTGCAGGGCCCACCTCGTCGTAAGTGCCGTGGTGGGCGGTGAAGCGGTCACCGAACCGGGCGAGGCGCTCGCTGGCCAGCTCGATGGCCTGCGGGTCGCGGTCGATGCCCACCACCCGCACCCTGGGGAAGCGCTCGAGCACTGCCTCGGTGTGACCGCCCATGCCCAGCGTCCCGTCCAGGTGCACCGCCCCGTCCACCCCGTCAAGAGCCGGGGCCAGGAGGTCGAGGATGCGCGTGAGCATCACCGGCACGTGGCGTGTGCTGGTGGGCGGCTGGCCGTCGCTGGGGGCCATGGCTCCTCCTCTCCTGGGTGATCGGGTCGGCTGGTCGGTGGCTGGTCGGTGGCTGTTTCTGGAAGTGGATGGCCGGACGGGTGGCGGCGGGATGCGTCCCGGATGGCCTGCCGGGCGGGTCCCCTCCGGCTGCGCCCGGCACCGGGGAAGGTGTGCCGGGGGCGGCGCGGCGGGGGCCGACCCAGCAGGACGTCACAGGAGCCCCGGGACCACCTCCTCCGACTGCTCGGCGAAGGACTGCTCGGTGCTCTCCAGGTAGCTCTCCCAGGCCGCGGTGTCCCAGATCTCGGCCCGGTTGCCGGTACCGATGACGGTGCACTCGCGGCTCAGCCCGGCGTACTCCCGCAGCGTCGGCGGGATCACGATGCGCCCCTGCTTGTCCGGCACCTCGTCGGAGGCTCCCGAGAGGAACACGCGCTGGAAGTCACGCACGGCCTTGCTGCTCACCGGGGTGGACTGCATGGTCGTGGCGATCCGCTCGAACTCCGCCATCGGGAAGACGTACAGGCAACGCTCCTGACCACGCGTGATCACCAGGCCGTGCGCGAGCTTGTCGCGGTACTTGGCCGGGAGGAAGAGCCGCCCCTTCTCGTCGAGGCGAGGCGTGTGCGTCCCGAGGAACATCGGCACTCACCTCGTCTCCTGGTTGGGGGTGCTCTGGCATCGGCACGGGGCCGGTGGAGTCGTCGCTGGGTTGGCGCCACCCTACTCCACTTTGCTCCACCACCCCACCCCCTCGCTCCCCTCCGCACACCGCGTTGTGGTTTGCCGCATGTTCATGCGGATTATTGATGGGGTCCGGCCGGCCGCCCCAGCGCGCCGTCGCCCCTCACAGACCGGGCCCCACGACGAGAACAGGCCAGATTTCGCGCATCCGGGTCACGAGGTGGAGCAAAGTGGGGGAAGTGTGCTGCTGCGGGTTGTCAGGGGGGTGAGGCACGATGGGCCCATGTCGACTCCCTTCCCGTCCCGCTCGGTCTCGGACGTCCGGGCCGGCGCAGACGCACTGCGCCGTGCCGTCTCCCAGGTGGTCCACCTGCACGAGGAGGTGCTGGACACGGTCCTGGTGACGCTGCTCTCGGGGGGCCACCTGCTGCTGCACGACGTCCCGGGGGTCGGCAAGACCACGCTGGCCCGTGCCCTGGCCACCGCCACCGGTGGGAGCGTCGGGCGCATCCAGTTCACCCCCGACCTCCTCCCCGGCGACGTCACCGGCGTCAGCGTGTGGCGCTCCGACCGCAGCGAGTTCGAGTTCCACCCCGGTCCCGTCTTCGCCAACGTGGTGGTGGCCGACGAGATCAACCGCGCCTCGCCGAAGACCCAGTCGGCGCTGCTGGAGGCGATGGCCGAGCAGAACGTCACGGTCGATGGGGTGACCCGCCCCCTCCCGCAGCCGTTCCTGGTGATGGCGACCCAGAACCCCATCGAGATGGAGGGGACCTACGCCCTGCCGGAGGCGCAGCGCGACCGCTTCACCTGTGAGACCTCCCTGGGCTATCCCACCCGCGAGGCGGAGATGGCCATGCTCGGCGAGCAGACCGGCGACGACCCCCTCGCCCACCTGCGACCGGTGATGAGCGTGGACGACCTGCGCAGCCTGGTGGCCGCGGCCCGGCAGGTCCACGCCTCGGAGGGCCTGCGCGGGTACGTGGTCGACCTGGTGTCCGCCACCCGCCAGTCCCCCGACGTGATCCTGGGGGCCTCGCCCCGTTCCTCCCTCCATCTGCTGCGCGCGGCCACCGCCCACGCCGCCCTGCAGGGGCGCGATGCGGCGACTCCGGACGACGTCCAGCGCGTGGCCCCGTGGACCCTGCCGCACCGCCTCATCGTGGAGCACGACGTGGACACCACCGAGCTGGTGCGCCGCATCCTGGGCACGGTGCAGGTGCACCGGACCGGCGCCTGAGCGGCCGGGCTCCATGGCTGCTGCCTCCGCCTCCGCATCGTCCCGTCGCGTGCCGGGGCTCACCCTGCGCGGGTGGGTGCTGGTGCTCGCCGGTCTGCTGCTGGTGGGCGTCGGCCAGTACTTCGGGCTCGGCGACCTGAGCCGGCTGGGGGTGCTGCTCGTCGCGCTGCCCGCCCTGGCCTGGCTGCTGGGTCTGGGCTCGGTGCGCACCACGCACACCGACCTGGACGCCACGCCGGCGACGCCGCGCGCCGGCGACCCCGTGGACCTGCGCGTGGCCACGCGCTCGACCGCCCCCCTGCCCGGCGCGCCGGTGGTGGCCCACCTGCCGGTGCACGGCACCTGGGGGCCCACGATCGAGCTGGGCACCCTCGCCGTACGCTCCCAGGAGACCGTGCAGCAGGTGACCGTGCGACCCACGCACCGCGGCCGCTACGAGGTGGGCCCGGTGCTGATGGACCGCTCCGACCCCTTCGGCCTGACCCGTCAGGCCCTCACCGAGTCGGGTGAGGCACTGACGGTGACCGTGCTGCCGCGCACCGTCGACTACCCCGGCGCGAGGGTGCGTCGGTTGGTGCAGGACGCCGCCCAGCGCACGGTGACCATGCGCCCCACGACCGATGCGGTGGACGCAGCAGCGGTGCGTGAGTACGGGCGCGGGGACGACGTGCGCCGCATCCACTGGCGCAGCACGGCACGCACCGGCGACCTGATGGTGCGCCACGACGACACCGAGGTGAAGCCGTGGCTGCTGATCTGCGTGGACGAGGGGGCCCCCTGGGGGGCAGCTCCCGAGGGCTCCACCGGCCCCTACCCCGGCCCGCCGGCCTTCGAGGCCGCCGTGCGGGTGGCCGCCACGCTGGTGGAGTCCGCAGCCCGCGCCGGCCTGGAGGTGCGTCTGCTGACCGCCGCCGGCATGACCGATGGTCTCCACCAGCGCGCCGTGCGGACCCCCGACGCCCTGGCGCACCTGGCCGCCGTGGCCCCCCGTGACCGGCGTCCGGAGGACTTCGCCCAGCACGCCCTGGCCGCCACCCGGTCCGGGGGGCTGCCCTTCCTGGTGACCGCCGGCCACACCCCCGCCGACACCGGTGCCCTGGGCGAGCGTCACCCCCGGCACCCCGGGACCGCCCTGCTGGTGGGTGCCGAGCCCGCTGGAGGCACACCCTCCGACCGCCGGGAGACCGCCGCCTTCGCCCTGCGCCGGGGTGGCTGGCGCGTGGCCTCCTGGTCCGAGCTCGGAGACGAGGGCGGAGCACCCGGCCGACCGGCGGGGGGCGACCGTTCCGACCCCTCCGATGCGGCGCTGCGCCGAGCCATGGACCTCCTGACGCGCGCGACCTCCCGAGGTGAGACCGCATGAGCACCCCGACCGCTCCGGGGACCGCCCCGGCCCAGCACGCCGAGGGTGGAGTGCTCCGCCGTCTCTGGGACCGCACCGAGCCCCTCTCCGCCGCCCTGGTGATCGGCCTGTGCCTGCTGACCATCTGGCCGGCGCGCCAGCTGTTCGAGGACGGCGGGTGGTGGGGGCAGGCCGTCGCGCTCACCGTGGGTCTGGTGGCTCTCGCCGCCGTGGTGCGTCTGCTCACGGGCTCCACCGTCCTGGCCACCGTGGCCCAAGTGGTCGCGGCAGTGGTCCTCCTGCTGCGCGGCTTCCTCGCGGACACGCTGGCCGCGGGCCTCCTCCCCACGCCCCGCACGGTCAGCGCGGTGGTCGAGAAGTTCCGGACCACCGGTCAGCTGCTCGCGGAGAGCTCGGCCCCGGTGCCGGTCCACGAGGCCCTCACCTTCGCACTGCTGTGCGTGATCGCCCTGCTGGTGGTGTTCACCGACTCCGCCGTGCACACCCTGCGGTCGGTGCTCATGGGGGCCGTCGCCCCGCTGCTGGTCTTCGTCACCCTGGCCGCCAACCGCACCACCCACGAGCCGTGGTGGTGGTTCCTGCTCATCGCCGCCACCTGGGCCGGGCTGCTCGCCCTGCACCACTCCGCGGAGACGGCGCCGGCCAGCGGTCGGGGCCGAGGCATCCTGGGGGCGCCCGGACGCGGGGCCATGCTGTCCACGGCCGCCGCGCTCACCACCATCGGCGTCGTGGTGGCCCTGGTGGTCCCCGCCGTCCTCCCCGAGCGCGAGCAGCGGTTGGTGGGCCGGGGGCTGGCGGAGGACAGCTCCCTGGCGACGGTGGACTTCACCGACACCCTCGACCTCGAGTCCGACCTGCGCAGCGACGACGAGCGCCCCGTGATCCTCTGGCACTCGGAGAGCTCCTCCCCCGGCCCGCTGCGCATCACGGCCACCGACCGCTTCGCCGACGACCGCTGGTCGCCCCAGGAGGGACGGGCCGCGGCCGAGGTGCTGTCCGATCCCCGCGCGGTGGAGGACGTGGTCCCCGACCGGCTCCCCCGCGTGGACTGGGCGGGCGAGCTCGAGGCCACCGAGGAGGCCTTCGCGGTGACGGCCAACGGCATCCCGGCGCCCTTCCTGGCCACGCCCTCGTTCCCCGTCGACCTGCGCTCGCCCGTGGCCGTCACCGGCGACCCGGTGACCGATGCGGTGTGGATCGGGGAGGACGCGCGCCGCTACGAGGGCACCGCACTCGAGCCGACCGTGCCGGAGGAGCTCCCGCAGTCCTCGGGCGGAGCGAGCGCCCCGGATGCCGCCCTGGCCGTCCCGGAGCAGATCGCCGGCACCATTGCCGAGACGAACGCCCAGGTCGTCGACCCCGACGACGCCCCGCTGGACAAGGCACGGGCCATCCAGTCCTTCCTGCGCAACGGCGACTTCGAGTACTCCCTCGACGCCGCGGAGCCGCAGGACGGTGAGTCGATGGTGCAGGCCTTCCTCCGTGAGAAGCGCGGCT
Source organism: Kytococcus sedentarius (assembly GCF_041937525.1). Classification (GTDB taxonomy): domain Bacteria; phylum Actinomycetota; class Actinomycetes; order Actinomycetales; family Dermatophilaceae; genus Kytococcus; species Kytococcus sedentarius_A. Next base: position 502,818 of record NZ_CP169391.1, on the reverse strand, counting down.
ACTGCACGCAGTACGCCACCACGATGATCATGATGGCGCGCGAGCAGGGGATCCCGGCACGCATGGCCATCGGCATGCTCCCGGGGGACCAGACCTCCAGCGACGTGGGCCGTGGCTCCGACGTGGGGCCGGAGCGGCTGGTGCAGCGCAACGACGCGCACGCGTGGCCGGAGCTGTACTTCGAGGGCGTGGGGTGGCTGCGGTTCGAGCCGACCCCGTCCGAGCGGGCCGCTGCTGCGCCGGCCTACAGCCAGCCGGTGGGCGCCGAGCCGAGCGCCTCCCCCTCGCCGTCCGAGGCGTCCCCCTCGCCGTCCGAGGCCTCGCCCTCGCCGTCCGAGGCGTCCCCCTCGCCGTCCGAGGCCTCGCCCTCCCCGTCGTCCTCGCAGGCCGAGGACGACCAGGACGGCGCCGAGTCGTCCGGGTGGTGGCGGACGCTGCTGGCGGTGCTGGCGGTGCTGCTGCTGGCGGCCCTGGCCCTGGCCTACCTGCCGTGGCGCGCGCGCCAGGCACGCAGCCGGGTCACCGAGGGCGAGCAGTCGCCCTGGTCGGCCGCGTGGGAGACCCTGCGCCTGGACCTGCTGGACCGCGGTGTGAGCACCCGGTCCACGGACTCCGTGCGCGCCCAGGCCAAGGCCGTGCTGGGACAGCGGCCGGCGGTGGATGCTGATGCCCTGGCCGAGCTGGCCGAGCGTGCCGAGGCCGCCCGCTACGGGCGCCCCGCGAGCGATGGGTCCACCGAGACGGCGACCGGTGCTGCGACCGACGCCAGCGGCGCAGCGACCGGCACGGCGGCGGACGCTGGTCCGGATGGTGCGGCCGACGAGCTCCGACGCAGGGTGCTGGTGTCCGTGGACGACGACGAGTCGTTCATCGACCGGACCCGCCGGCAGCTGTTCCCCGCCTCCGCCTCGCGCTGAGCAGGGCCCCATGCCCGGGAACCCCGGGTGTGGGGCCGGGCGCAGGTGGCCCGGGCCTGGGTGCCCCCACGCAGGGCCGAGCGCGCACACGACAGGGCGCCACCCCCCATCGGAGGTGGCGCCCTGTGGTGCGGTGCGACAGACGGCGGCGTGACCCCACCTCGGGTGGGTGGACGCCGCCGCGACGGGCCCGTCAGTCCAGCCCGTCAGTCCAGGTAGTCCCGGAGGACCTGGGAGCGGCTGGGGTGGCGCAGCTTGGACATGGTCTTGGACTCGATCTGGCGGATGCGCTCACGGGTGACCCCGTAGACGCGCCCGATCTCGTCGAGCGTCTTGGGCTGACCGTCGGCCAGGCCGAAGCGCATGGAGACCACGCCGGCCTCGCGCTCGGAGAGGGTGTCCAGCACCGAGTGCAGCTGCTCCTGCAGCAGGGTGAAGCTCACCGCATCGGAGGGAACCACCGCCTCGGAGTCCTCGATGAGGTCACCGAACTCCGAGTCGCCGTCCTCGCCCAGCGGGGTGTGCAGCGAGATGGGCTCACGGCCGTACTTCTGCACCTCGACGACCTTCTCCGGGGTCATGTCGAGCTCCTTGGCGAGCTCCTCCGGGGTGGGCTCGCGGCCCAGGTCCTGGAGCATCTGGCGCTGCACGCGGGCCAGCTTGTTGATGACCTCCACCATGTGCACCGGGATGCGGATGGTGCGGGCCTGGTCGGCCATGGCGCGCGTGATGGCCTGCCGGATCCACCAGGTGGCGTAGGTGGAGAACTTGTAGCCCTTGGTGTAGTCGAACTTCTCGACCGCACGGATGAGGCCCAGGTTGCCCTCCTGGATCAGGTCCAGGAAGAGCATGCCGCGCCCGGTGTAGCGCTTGGCGAGCGACACCACGAGACGCAGGTTGGCCTCGAGCAGGTGGTTCTTGGCGTTCTTGCCGTCGGAGGCCACCCACCACAGCTCGCGCTTGAGCTTGGCATCGATCTTGTCACCGGAGTTCAGCCGCTGCTCGGCGAACAGGCCGGCCTCGATCCGCTTGGCGAGGTCCACCTCCTGCTCGGCGTTCAACAGCGCGACCTTGCCGATCTGCTTCAGGTAGTCCTTCACCGCGTCGGCGGTGGCGCCGGCGGTGACGACCTGCTGGGCCGGGGCGTCGTCCTCGTCGTCCGCGCGCAGCACGAACCCGCGGGACTCCGACTCCTCCTCGGTGGACTCCGCCTTCTGCGGGGCGGCCTGCGAGGTCTCACCGGCCACCAGCTCGACGGTGTCCTTGCCGGCCAGGGCCGCGCGCTCCTCGGCCTCGTCCTCGGCGGCGATCTCGTCCAGCTCCGGCGCGTCGGCCGCGGCATTGCGGGCGTTGGTCTCGGCAGCGGACTTCGTGGTCCCCTTGGCCGCGGTCCTCCCCTTGGCGGTCGTGGACTTCGCCGCGGTTCCCTTGGCGGCCGTCGTGGCCTTGCGGGTGGTGCTGGCGGTGCCCTTGGCCGACGTGCCGGACGCGGCGGTGGTGCTCTTGGCCGCGGTGGACTTCGCGGTGGTGGACTTGGCCGCAGTGGACTTGGCCGCGGTGGACTTCGCGGTGGTCGACTTGGCCGCGGTCGACTTGGCGGTGGTGCTCTTGGCAGCGGTCGACTTGGCGGTGGTCGACTTCGCGGTCGCGGTCTTGGCCGTCGTCGACCTGGTGGTCCGCGACCGGGAGGCACGCGGCTTCACACCACGCTGCTCCTGGGCCAGGCGCGCCGCGGTCTCCTGGTCGAAGTGCACCTCGACGCCCTGCGAGCGGAGGTTCTTGAGCAGACGCTGCGCCTGGGTGGGCGTCAGGGAGGCACCCTCGATGGCCTGCTGCACCTTGTCCGTGGCCACCTTGCCGTTGTCGACGGCACGCTCCACGAACTCGATGAGACCCGGCTTGTCCAGCAGCTGCTTGCCCAGGACCGCCGTCACGGGCTCGCTGACGGTGGGCGTCTCTGCGGACTTCTCGGACGTGGGGGGAGTCACGAAGCGGATCCTTCCGGGGTGGCATCTCAGGGCGCGACGAACCACCGGGCACGGAATCATGGGGAGTCGACGGGGCCACCGAGGAGTGGGTGGCTGTCGATCGATGACGTGCGGAGGAGGCGTCTGGAGGCGTTCGGCCGGGGCCGTTCTCCTCATCCGCTCTCTCGCCGAGCTGGTGGAACACGACCATTATAAAAAACCACCCCGCGCTCTGTCGCGCGGGGTGGTCCTGACAGGCAGGGGACGACGGTCGTTCAGACCGCCTTGACGGCAATCACCGGGCAGGGCGCCTCGAGCAGGATGCGCTGGGCGTTGGACCCCAGGAGCAGCTTGCCCACCGGGGTGCGACGCCGCAGACCGATGATGATGACGGCCTCCTGACCGCTGGTCTCGGCCGACTCCGCCACCTCGATGAGGTCCTCCGCCGGCTCGTTGCCCCGGTCGAAGTCCAGTCGCTCCAGCGCCACACCGGCCTCCTCGAGGGCCTTCTCCGCGGCCTCGAGCTCCCGCACGAAGGCGCGGGTGGAGTCCGCACCCGAACCCTTGCCGGTGCGCGCGGAGTGGACGACCTGCAACGGCTCCTTGCGACGGATCGCCTCGGCGACGCCGTGCTTCAGGGCGGCGCGGCCCTCGTCCGACGCGATGTATCCAACGATGACTGCCATGGTGGGGTTCTCCTGCAGGTAGTGGCCAGTGGGCTCAGCCTAGGCGCCCAGTCGTGTCCAGTGCATCACATCCGGAGCCCGCCCGGCGGGACGGGCTGCCCTCCATCGGGATGCCGTGGTGCACCAGACGCAGCAGCAGCCCACTGAGGGTGTGTCCGGGTTCGGCGTCCAGCGCCCGCTCGAGCAGGAAGCGCGCCACGATGCCGTCACCGTGCCACCACGCCCACAACCCGGCCAGACAGGCCACCGGAGCCCCGCAGGTGGCCGGCACGGCGCCGGTCAGGCGGCGCAGGTTCTGCGTCACCGGCCAGCCCGTCCACCGGTCCTCGTGCGCCACGGAGGCCGGCTCCCCCAGGGCCTCCTGGACGGCGGCCCAGGCGTCCGGGTCCAGAGTCTCCACCGGCATGTCACCCGGGGTGAGCCACGCGATGAGGGCGTCGCGCTCGGGCACGGACCGCGCCGCCCACAGGACGGCAGCGAGATCCTCCTGACTGAACTCCGCCCCCGGCTCGTGCACCACCCGTCGCCACTGCTGCAGGGCCTCCCGCCGCAGCCGCGCGGTGCCCTTGCGACCGGTCCAGCGCTTCGTGGCCGCGGCCAGGTCGCAGGAGGACACCTGCTCGGCGTCCGACTCGACCCACGGCGCCAGCAGTGCCTCCGGGGACTCGTGCACCACGGCTCCCTCGGCGATGAGGGCCGTGGCCGCCGCGGACTCGTGGAGGCTCGGCACGGGCTGCGGCTCACCACACTCCGGGTCCTCGCACGGGCAGTCCGGGCGCCACCACGAGCCCTCGCAGACCAGCGCCACCCCCATCACGTCGATGCCGGTGTCCGCCAGCCACTCGGCGGACCGGTGCAGCAGCTCGCCCACGTAGTCCTGGTCCATCGGGTCGGACAGGTAGCCGATGAGGGTGAGCCGCCGCAGGTCGGCGTGCACGAGGGCGGGCAGCACGCTCTGCACGAGGTCGCGGGCATCCAGGTGCGCGTGGCTCCAGTGGTCCGGCGGCGGGAGCGGCACCCGCTGCAGCGCCACCCTCCCCTCGGGGGTCGGGCACACCAGGACCACCGCATCGCAGGGGGTGAACCCCGCCAGCAGCGGCACCACGGTGAGCAGGTCGGGAAGGTCACGGACTCTCGGGATCGTCGTCATGCCCCCATGCCACCGGCCCCGGCCCACCTCGTGGGTGGGGCCGGGGCCGGCGGTGTGGGTGAGCGACCGCGCCCGCCGAGCAGACCTGCTCGGCTGTTGACGGACGGTCGCCCTCACGGGCGCTGGGAGCCGCTCCACGAGCTGGGGGCCGCCCGCTGGGTTCAGACGCGGGGCAACTCCTCGCGCGCGTGGTCGAGGATGCGGTTGAACAGGTAGACGTCCAGGGCCGCACCGATGAAGCCACCGGCCAGCGGGATCGCCTTGCCCAGACGCGTCAGCACCTTCTCGCCGGTCTGGGCGAGGATGCGGAAGCCCACGGCCTTGTTGACCACCATCAGCGCCGGGGCCGGCAGCTGGCGGCTGGCCAGGGAGGCCAGACGACCACCGGAGACCAGCGTGCCGGGGATGCCCGCCGAGGTGAGGATGTCCCGGGCGTCCGCACCCACCAGGGTCAGCAGGATGGCCGAGCGGAGCTCCGGCTGCTGCACGTCGTGTCCGCGCAGGTGGGCGATCGCCGCGATGGCGCGGGTGGACAGCAGGTAGAACTCCAGCACGTTGGCGGGCAGCGCGACCGGCAGCGTGAGCAGGCCGCCGAGTCCGGTGACGAAACCTCCCCCACCGATCTTGCGGAAGTGCTCCTTGGCCACGATCTTCTCGGCCTTCTCCACGTCACCCTTGGCGGCGACGAGGGCCTCCTCGGCCACCTTCTGGGCGCCCTTGACGGGGCCGACCCCGTCGATGCCCACCTTCAGCAGGCGGTCGGCCAGTCCGTGGGCGGCCTTGTCGAGCAGGCCGGGGTCCTCGGTCTGGGCGGCAGCAGCCGCCCGTCGTTCGAGCTCCTTGTCCTTGTTGGACGAGAAAATGCCCATTGCTCCTCCTCGGGGGCAGGCGAATACGGTCCGGTGGTCGAATCTATCCGAGAACTCAGTCCCACACCGAGGAGCCGCCGTGACCCGCGGAAGGGTCGTCATCGCGGCGAGGCCCCTCGTCCGGGTCCTGGGACGGCTCGTCGGAGGCGTCATCCGCCCCCTCGCGCCGGGTGGCGTCCGATGCGGGGCGCTCCCCCGCATCGTCACCCCCGCCCTGGGTGCTGGCGCCGGGCTCACCCTCGTCCTCCGGCTCGTCTCCCGGCTCGTCTCCGGGCTCGTTGGGGGCGTCCTCCATGGTGGCGCCGGAGGCCAGCCACTGCTCGAGGTCCGAGGCGATCTCGTCCGGGCTGGGCAGCTTGGCCACCTCGTGCGCCGTGAGGCTGCGGCGCTGCTGGGAGCTCATGAACTCGTCGAACTGCTGCTCCATGGTGCGCACCACCTCGAGCGCCTCCGGGTTGGACTCCACCAGCTCGTCCAGCTCCCGGCGGTTCACCTCGGCCCGCTTCTCCAGGTCGTCCATGGGCACCTCGATGCCGGTGGCCTCCGAGACCGCGTGCAGCGCCGCCACGGTCCCGTCCAGCATCTCCCGGTCGGCCAGGTAGCCCGGCACGTGGATGGCGAAGCCGATGGTGTCCAGCCCCGCCTCCGCGAAGCGCACGTGGGCCAGTCCGTCCACGTGGCCGGGCACCTGCATGGTGCCGAAGACCGAGGCGTGGTCGGCGATGAGGCGCTCGTCCGAGGCGTAGGCCGTCAGGCCGGTGGGACGCGTGTGGGGCACCTGCATGGGCGCACCGTTGGCCGAGACCAGGGTCCGCACGCCGAACTGCTGCGCCAGCAGCAGCAGGGCCGCCAGGAAGCGCTCCCACTGGTAGTCCGGCTCCGGGCCGTTGACCAGCAGGAAGTGCCGCCCCGTCGGGTCGGTCACGCGGTGCACGGTCAGGGTGGGCATGTCCACGGAGATGTAGCGGTCCCGCTGGAAGGTCAGCAGCGGCCGGCGCGCGCGGTAGTCCAGCAGCGCGTCCACGTCGAAGGTCGCCACCACCCGCGACTCCATGGTGGACAGCACGTGGGCCACGGCGTTCTTCTCCACGTCTCCGGCGTCGACCAGGCCCCCGGTGGCCAGCCACATGGTGTCGGTCCGCACCGACCGGGGGTCGATGTCGGCCGGGTCCTCGATCCGGAACAGCTCGGTGGGTTCCTGCACGGGTCCTCCCTGGTGGATACGTGGTGCCACGATAGGCGGTGCACCGCCGTCTGCCGCGGGCGACCGTGTCGGGTCAACGCCCCGCGCCGCGGCTCTGTTCCAGCGCCTTCTCCACGGCGTCCATGGCCGCGTAGATGCGCTTCTCGCTCACGGCGTGCGCCGTGCCCAGCTGCTGGGCGAACAGACTCACCCGCAGCTCCTCGGTCATCCAGCGCAGGTCGCGGACGTCCGGCCGCAGCCGCTCCATCTCGTCCAACCCGGCCAGCAGGTCGGCCCGCTCCCGCTCCACGGTCTGCACCACGGCCAGCCGGTCGGTGTCCCGCGCGAGGTCGGTGGGGGCCTTGGCCGCACGGGTCTCCATGGCCTGCAGGTAGCGCGGCAGGTGCCGCACCTGCGCGTACCCGGCCGCAGTGAGGAAGCCGGGGTGCACCAGGCCGCGCAGCTGCGCCTCGAGGTCCTCCCGCAGCGGCGCCAGCCGGGGCGCGGTCATGGACCCCACCGCCCGCTCGACCGCCGGCACGCCCGCCAGCACCTTGCCCGCCGCGGCCACCATCTCCAGGATGCGGGGCGCGGCCTGCTGCACCGCTGTGGCCCGCACCTCCTCGAAGGCCTCACGGGTGCGCACCGTGCCGGCCGTGGCCAGCCGCTCGGCGATCACCGAGTCGACCGCCGCCGCCAAGGCGTCCTCGAGCAGGGCCTGGGTGGACCCGTGCGGGGCAGCGCCGAGGGCGAGCTTGGTCTGGTTGTCCACGCTGCGCAGGATGCGGTTCCACGGCGGGTTGAAGCCCGCCAGCACCAGCCGCCGCAGGCCCAGCGCGTGCTCGTGGGCAGCCTGCCGGGGGTCGGCGAAGACCCGCACCCCGGCCGTGGTCCCCTCGTCGACCAGCGCGGGCCACCCCTGCACCCCGCCGTCGTCGAAGTGGGCCGGCAGGTCGTCGATGCTCCACTCGGTGAGACCCGATGCGATGAGCCCGGCCGCCGCTCCCGCCACCGCCTCCTGCAGCGAGCCGGCCAGCTGGGCCTGCAGGGCCGTCAGGTCGTTGCCCTCCCCCAGCACCTCCGGGCGGCGTCGGCGGCCGCCCCTGCCGCGCTGGCCGCCCTGCGGGTCCTTGCCACCCTGCGCACCCGCATCGTCCTGCGTGACCCGGAAGGTCATCCGCAGATGCGCCGGCACGGCCGAGGCGTCGAAGTCCGCCGGGTTCAGCGGGGTCCCGGTGCGCCGGGTCAGTGCGTCCGCGAGCGCGGCAGCGAAGGTCCCACTCCCCCGCATCGGCTCCGACGAGGCCGCGGAGGGGTCACCGGCGAGGCGCCCGGCCAGGTCACCCAGCGCGGCCGCCGCATGGTCCGGGGCGGGCACGAAGGAGCGCCGCACCGCCTTCGGGAGGGACCGCAGCAGCGCCACGGCCAGCTCCTCGCGCAGCCCGGGGACCTGCCAGTCGAAGCCCTCGTCGCGCACCCGGTTGAGCTGGCTGAGCGTGAGGTGGGCCGTCACCCCATCGGCCTCGGTGCCCGGCTCGAACTGGTAGGTCAGCGGCAGCTCGATGTCACCCTGCGCCCAGGTGGCCGGGAAGTCCGCGAGGTCCACGGTGGTGCTGTCCTCACCGGTGACGGCCTCCAGCGACAGGTCCAGCAGGTGGGGCTCGGTGCGGCGGTGCTTCTTCCACCAGCTGTCGAAGTGCGCGGCGGAGACCACCTCAGCGGGCAGACGCTCGTCGTAGAAGGCGAACAGGGCCTCGTCGTCCAGCAGGTCCCGCCGGCGGGAGCGGGCCTCGAGCTGCTCCACCTCCGCGAGGACCTTCTTGTTGTGCCCCCAGAAGGCGTGGCCGGTCTGCCAGTCCCCCTCCACCAGGGCGTGGCGGATGAACAGCTCCCGCGCCAACGGGGGGTCCACCTTCGCCAGACCCACCTGGCGGCCGGCCACCAGCGGGATGCCCAGCAGGGTCACCCGCTCATCAGCCACCGCCGAGGCACGCTTGGCCGACCAGCGCGGCTCGGAGTACTGGCGCTTCACCAGGTGCTCGGCGGCCTCCTCGACCCACGCCGGGTCCACGGTGGCGTTCGTGCGCGCCCAGAGGCGGGTGGTCTCCACCAGCTCGGCGGACATGATCCAGTCCGGGCGGGTGCGGAAGAGCCCTGACCCGGGCTGGATGGAGAAGTGCGCACCGCGGGCTCCCAGGTAGTCGCGGGTCTCCCGGTCCCGCAGACCCACCTGGCTCAGCAGACCGGGCAGCAGGCTGCGGTGCACCACCTCGGCCTTCGCCGGGTCCACCGGAGCGAACCCGTGGTCTCGCTGCCGGGTGCGGTCGGACTCCAGGCCCAGCGAGGAGTCCTGCCAGCCCAGCCCCTTGACGACACTGCGCAGCTGGTGGTGCACGTCCACCCACTCCCGCAGGCGCAGGTAGTGCAGGAACTCGTTGCGGCACAGCCGGCGGAAGGCCGAGCCGGAGAGAGTGCCCTTGCGCTCCCGGGCGTACTGCCAGAGGTTCAGCAGGGCCACGAAGTCGGAGTTCTCGTCCTTGAACCGGGCGTGCAGCTGGTCGGCCCGCTCGCGCTTCTCGGCCGGGCGCTCCCGCGGGTCCTGGATGGACAGGCCGGCCACGATCACCAGCACCTCGGCCAGCGCACCGCGCCGGTGGGCCTCCAGCAGCATGCGGGCCAGGCGGGGGTCGGCGGGGATGGAGGCGAGCTCACGTCCGTCGGGGGTCAGGCGCACGACCCCGCCCCGCGATGCGGTCTCGCGCGTGACGGCACCCAGCTCGTGCAGCAGGCGGAGTCCGTCGGTGATCTGGCGGGGGTCCGGCGGGTCCACGAAGCCGAACCGCTGCACGTCGCCCAACCCGAGGTGGGCCATCTGCAGGATCACGCTGGCCAGCGAGGTGCGCTGGATCTCCGGGTCGGTGAACGCCGGGCGCGCCTCGAAGTCCTCCTGCGAGTAGAGGCGGATGCAGATGCCCGCGCTGACGCGACCGGATCGCCCCGAGCGCTGGTTGGCCGAGGCCTGGGAGATCTTCTCGATGGGGAGCCGCTGCACCTTCAGCCGCTGGCTGTAGCGCGAGATGCGGGCGGTGCCGGTGTCCACCACGTACCGGATGCCCGGCACGGTCAACGAGGTCTCGGCCACGTTGGTGGCGAGCACCACGCGCCGCGAGGAGTGCGGGGCGAACACCCGCTGCTGCTCGGCGGAGGAGAGCCGGCCGTACAGCGGCACGATCTCCGTACCCGGGAGCTTCAGCCCCTCCAGCGCCTCCGCGGCGTCGCGGATCTCCCGCTCGCCGGAGCAGAAGACCAGGATGTCGCGGTCCTGTGGGCGCGGGTCGTCGGCGGGGACGTCCTCGGTCCACAGCTCCTGCACGGCCTGCTGGATGCCGGTGACCTGGTCGATGTCGTCCTCGCCGTAGACCGTCTCGTCGTAGCCCTCCGGGTCCTCCAGCGCGGCAACGTTCGACGTGTCCTCGAGGCTGAGGGGTCGGTAGCGGATCTCCACCGGGTAGGTGCGTCCCGAGACCTCGACGATGGGGGCAGGGTTGCCCTGCGCATCGGCGAAGTGGTGGGCGAAGCGCTCCGGGTCGATCGTCGCCGAGGTGATGATCACCTTCAGGTCGGGGCGCTTCGGCAGCAGCTGGTGCAGGTACCCGAGGATGAAGTCGATGGTGAGGCTTCGCTCGTGCGCCTCGTCGATGATGAGGGTGTCGTAGGCCCTCAGCTCACGGTCGTGCTGCATCTGGTTCAGGAGGATGCCGTCGGTCATGACCTTCACCAGCGTGGCCGGCGAGGAGATGTCGGTGAAGCGCACCTGGTAGCCCACCGGGCCGTGGGGGTCCTCCAGCTCCACGCCGAGCTCGTGGGCGATGCGGTCGGCCACCGACCGGGCGGCGATGCGGCGGGGCTGGGTGTGGCCGATCATTCCGGTGACTCCGCGACCCAGCTCCAAGCAGATCTTGGGCAGCTGGGTGGTCTTGCCCGAGCCGGTCTCCCCCGCGACCACGACGACCTGGTTCTCGCGGATGGCGGCGGCCAGGTCGTCCTTGCGGTCGACGACCGGCAGGTCCGGCCAGCGCAGTGCGGGCACCGACGCGCGGCGGGCCTCCACCTGCTCCGGGGTCAGCCGACGTGGGCCACGTCCCCTGCCCCGCGGGCCGCGGGAGCGTTGGCTGTCCGAACGCTGCGAGCCCTCGGAACGCTGGCCCTCGGAACGCTGACCCCTGCCGCGACCGCGCCCTCGCCCACGACCACGACCACGACCGCCCTGGCCGTGCCCCTGATCCTGACCCTGCGGCCCGCTCCCCCGGCCGCCCCCGGACGTCGAACCGTGCGTGGAGCCCTCCTGCTGCGGCCCGTCAGTCATCGTCTCGGGTGGCGGTGGGCGCCCCCGGGTCCTCGTACACCGGCAGGCGCACCTGCCCGGTGCGCAGGGCACCACGGCCGATCATGTGCGCCGCCACCGGCGCGGTGAGGAACTGGAAGAGCACGGCCAGCGCGAGCGCACCCCACACCGCCCACTCGCGGACCACCAGGCCGAAGCCCACGGCCATGAGCACCAGGCCCAGGGTCTGCGGCTTGGTGGCCGCGTGCATCCGGGTGAGCACGTCGGGGAAGCGCGCCAGGCCGATCCCGGCAACCAGCGACAACAGGGCACCCAGCAGCAGCATCACACCGCCGGCGATCTGCAGGGCGTCGTTCACGAGGGCCTCCCGTCCGCGGACATGTCCACCCGCTCGTCACGCGCCCACCCGGTGTCACGGTCGCGGGCGGCGTAGCGACCCGCAGCCACGGCCCCCAGGAAGACCACCAGCGAGAGCGAGACCATCAGGGTCACCGCCTGCGCCAGGCCCCACCAGGCACCCATGAGGCAGAAGAAGCCCAGCAGGATGCTCACCAGCAGGTCCGAGGCCACCATCCGGTCCAGGACGGTGGGGCCCCTCACGATGCGGACCAGCGCCAGGGCCGAGGCCGCGATGAGCACGGCCGCGGCGCCCCACATCAGCCACGTCGCGATCTCGTTCATCGGTCCTCCCGGCGGTAGTCGGCGTCGAAGGCGGCAAGCACCCGGCGCTCCTGGGCCAGGCAGTCCTGCCGCAGGCTCTCGGCGTCCTCGGCCGAACGCACCCGCAGGCAGTGCACGTGGGCGATGCCGGTGGCGTCGTCCAGGTCGATCACCATCGTCCCCGGCACCAGGGTGATGAGCTCCGAGGTGATGGTCTGGAAGAGCTCCTCGTCGGCCTGGAACTGCACCACCACGATGGCCGCATCCGTCCGCCGCCCCGGCACCACCGCCAGCATCGTCACCTCGACGACCGCGGCCACCAGGTCGCGCAGGAAGACCACCACCAGCACCACGAAGGACCACGGGCGGAAGGTGCCGTGCACCCGCATCAGGGGCAACGGGGAGGCCAGCGTGACCATGAGCCCCAGCACCAGGCCGCCCACGATGATCATCGGCGAGTACGAGCCCCAGGCGATGATCCACAGCACCACCAGCCACAGCAGGGGGAACAGCTGGATGCGACGCAGCATCAGTGGTCACCGTCCTTCGGCTCCGGATACTCCTCGGCCGTCCAGTCGGCCACCTCGGCCACGGAGCGCAGGTAGGTCTGCCGGTTCACCAGGTCGGCGGCCGCCCGCTCGGAGATGCCGTAGATGGGGCCGGCGAAGACGGTGAGGCCCACACCGAGGAGCACCAGCGTGCCGGTGGGGATGAACAGGCCCGGGCCGATGCGTTCGGCACGCTGGCCCATCCCCTCCTCCTTGCTCTCGGCACCCCAGAAGGACTTGGCCCAGGTCTTGGCGATGGCGTAGAGCGTCAGCACCGAGGTGACCACGCTGCCCACGATGAGCACCCACATCATCTCCGTGCCGATCTGCGCGGCCGCCCGCATCAGGCCCACCTTGCCGATGAAGCCGGAGAAGGGCGGGATGCCGGCGAGGTTCATGGCCGGGATGAACCACAGCAGGGCCAGCCAGGGAGCGGTGCGGATGAGGCCGCCGAGACGGTCCAGCGTGCTGACGCCGGTACGACGCTGCACCATGCCCGTCACCAGGAACAGCGTGGCCTGGATGAGGATGTGGTGGATCACGTAGAAGATCGCCGCCGCGATGCCCGCGGCCGTCCCGATGGCCAGGCCGAAGAGCATGTACCCGATGTGGCTGACCAGCGTGAAGCTGATCATGCGCTTGACCTCGGTCTGGGCCACCGCGCCCAGGATGCCCACCACCATCGTCAACAGGGCCGCCCACAGCAGGAGGTCCTGCAGGATGCCTCCGGGGAAGATCAGCGTCTGCGTGCGGATCATCGCGTAGACGCCCACCTTGGTCAGCAGACCGGCGAAGACCGCGGTGACGGGGGCCGGGGCCGTCGGGTAGGAGTCCGGCAGCCAGCTGGACATGGGGAACACCGCGGCCTTCACCGCGAAGCCCACCAGCAGCAGCGACTGCAGCAGCACCTGCGTGCCCTGCGGGAGGTCCGCCATGCGCTCGGCCACCTGGGCGAGGTTCACCGTGCCGGTGGCCGTGTAGACCATGGCCACGGCGAACAGGAAGACGGTGGAGCTCAGGAGCGAGACGAAGGCATAGGTCACACCAGCCCGCACGCGCGAGGCGGTGCCGCCCAGGGTCAGCAGCACGAAGCTCGCACCCAGCAGCACCTCGAAACCCACGTACATGTGGAACAGGTCGCCGGAGACGAAGGTGGTGGCCACACCGGCGGCCAGCACCAGCAACGACGGGTGGAAGATCGGCAGGGGTGCCTTGCCCCCGGCCTCCTGGTCGAAGGACTCGCGCCCCTCACCGTTGGAGTACCAGAGCACGCCGAGGATCACGGTGAAGCCGACGATCAGCATCAGCGCCGAGAGCCGGTCGACCACCAGCACGATGCCCTCGTACGGGATCCAGGCCGCCGTCGGCACCACCTGCGGGCCGTCGGTGTCCGCGGCCCACAACAGCACCACCGACCCGACCAGACAGGCCGCCACCACGGCGGTGGAGATGACGCGCTGGACGGTGGTGTGACGTCCGGCCGCCAGCGTCACCGCGGAGGCCAGCAGCGGCAGCATCACCAACAGCGGGGCGATGAAGGAGACGTTGAGGTCGTTCACCGCGCACCTCCTGTCGAGTCCACGGGCGGCTGGTCGTCATCACGGGGCTGGAAGGCCTTGCTGCGGTGGCGGCGGATCTCCCGGCGGCGTTCGCGGAAGCGCAGCACCGCCTGCTCCATGTAGTGGTCACCGGTGTCGTCGACGTCGTCGTCGCCGATGTCGTCCGGCGTGAGGTCGTCGTCGCCCTCGAAGTCCGAACCGGACATGTCGGCCCGGTCGGCCCGCAGCACGATGCGCAGGTCCTCCGGGTCGTGCGTGACCCGGTCGGTGCCGCTGAGCTGCCACGACCGGTGGGCCAGGGCCAGCAGGAAGGACACCAGCCCCAGCGAGATGACGATGGCGGTCAGCATCATCGCCTGCGGGAGGGGGTCGGCCATCTCGGCGGCCGGCACCTCCTCCACCAGCGGCGGCCTGCCGGGAGGGCCGGACGCGGACAGGAAGAGCAGGTTCACCCCGTTGCCCACCAGGACGAAGCCCAGGAGCATCCGCACGATGGAGCGCGCGAGCATCAGGTACACCCCGGCACCGGCCAGGACGGCACCGGCGACGATCAGGGCGAGGGAGGGGGCCATGGCCGCACTCATGCGTCGACCTCCGGTCGCTCGATGGGTCGGTCGGTGTGGCGCAGGCCGTAACGAATGAACTCGTCGTCGGCGTGACGGCTGAGGGCATCACGGTCGCCCTCACTCCGCTCCGCCGCGATCTGCCGGTCCACGCCCTCACCGAAGCTGGTGAGCAGGGCCACGCCCATGCCGAGCACCACCAGGTAGACACCGATGTCGAAGAACGCGGGCGTGACCAGGTGCAGGTTGCCCAGCAGCGGGAAGTCCAGGTCGAAGACCCAGCTCTGCAGCGGCTCGCCGCCGGCCACCATGCCCAGCACACCGGTGGTGACGGCCAGGAACAGCCCGCCACCCATCAGCGTGCCGGAGAGGATGGGCGCAGCGGCCCGCAGCTCGTCGCCCTCGCCGGCCAGGTACCGGACGGTCAGGGCCAGGGTGGCGATCAGACCACCGGCGAAGCCACCGCCGGGGGCGTCGTGACCCACGAGCAGGACGAACAGGCTCCACACCAGCATGCCGTGGAAGATCAGACGGGTCACGACCTCGAGCACGGCGGAACGGCGCGTGGCCTTCATGCGGCTCGCGTCGGCGAGCCAGCGGCTCCCCTCGGTGTCCGGCTCGTGGTGCACCGCACGGCGGGTGCGGGACACCGAGGCCGCGGCGCGGGCCGTCTCCAGCACCTCCTCGCGCAGGAAGACCAGGCTGGCCACACCGGTGGCGCAGACCAGCACCACGGCGATCTCACCCATGGTGTCCCAGCCTCGGGTGTCCACCAGGATGACGTTCACGATGTTGTGACCGCCGCCCTTGGTGTAGGCGGTCTCCAGCAGGCCGCCGCTGGCCGGCGGGTGCATGCGCGAGGCCGCGGCCACCAGGGCCACGATCGCCAGCACCCCGGCGACCCCGACGGCAATGGCGATGCGGGCCAGGCGCTCCATGGGCCGCGGGGTGTCCGGGAAGCGTCCCGCCATGCGCCGCAGCACCAGGATGAAGATGACGATGGAGATGCTCTCCACCATCAACTGGGTCAGGGCGAGGTCAGGGGCGCCGTAGAGCATGAAGAGCGCAGCGGTGCCGTACCCGGTGACACCCACCAGGATCACCGTCCGCAGGCGGCGGGTGGACAGCGCCGCCCAGAGGGCCGCGCCCACGGTGACCAGCGCGACCCCGAGCTGGGCCCAGGAGTCCATGACCTTGTACTGCGCGGGCAGGGGCACCTCCTGCACGGCCATCACACCCACCGGCACGGCCACGCTGACGGCGAAGATCAACCCCAGGGTCACCGGCAGCGAACCGCGCTGCGAGGCGCCGGTGACCGAGAGGGCCATCCGGTCGACGCCCCGCATCGAGACCAGGAAGGCGCGCTCGGCGCCCGGCAGGTCCAGGGCGGCCACGCCGCGCTGGAAGGCGTTGATCTGGCGGCGACGCAGGTGCAGGACCACACCGACGGCGAAGGTGAGCGCCGTGAACGCCAGGACCGGCGTCCACCCGTGCCACAGGCCCAGGTGGAGCGGGTGGTCCGATGCGGGCCACCAGCCGGAGTAGTTGCCGAGCCAGGGCTCCAGCACCGTCTTGCTCGTCAGGCCCAGCACGATCGTGCACACGGCCAGCAGGGCCGGGCTGAACTGCAGGAAGAAGCCCGGGGCGTGCACCTCGGTGAGCGGCTTCGTGCGCTGGGTGCGGAAGGCACCCCACAGGAAGCGCGCCGAGTAGGCGAAGGTCATCATCGAACCGACGAGGATGAACACGAAGGCGGCGCCCTCGACCGTGAACCAGCCGTGCTCCAGCGGGTTGAAGACGGTGAAGGCACCCTCCTTGCTCACGAAGCCCAGCAGCGGCGGCAGGCCCGCCATGGAGGCCGCGGAGACGCACGCGGTGACGAACAGCACCGGCATGCTGCGCGAGAGACCGGAGAGGCGGCGCAGGTCACGGGTGCCGGTGCAGTGGTCGATGGCGCCGACCACCAGGAACAGCGAACCCTTGAACAGCGCGTGGGCCACCAGCAGGGTGAGACCGGCCAGCGCGGCGTCCTGCGTGCCGTGCCCCACCACCAGCACCAGGAAGCCCAGCTGCGAGACGGTGCCGTAGGCCAGCACCAGCTTGATGTCGACCTGTCGCAGCGAGCGCCAGGCACCCAGCAGCATCGTCGGTCCGCCCAGCAGCAGCACCGTCCACTTCCAGACGTCCAGGTCCGCGAACGCCGGGGCGAACCGGGCGAGGAGGTAGATGCCGGCCTTCACCATGGCCGCGGCGTGCAGGTAGGCACTCACCGGGGTCGGTGCGGCCATGGCACCGGGCAGCCAGAAGTGGAAGGGCAGCATCGCGGACTTGGTGATCGCCCCAACCAGGAGCAGCGCCACCGAGGCCGTCACCAGGACACCCGCCTCGGGCGGGTGAGCCATCAGCCGGCTGATGGAGTAGGTGCCCGAGGCCTCCCCCAGTCCGATGATGCCGACCAGCATCGCCAGACCACCACTGGCCGTGATGACCAGGGCCTCCATGGCCGCGGAGCGCGAGTGGCGGGAGGTGATGCGGTGCCCGATGAGGAGGAAGGACAGCACCGACGTGATCTCCCAGAACACGTACAGCACCAGCATGTTGTCGGTGGTGACCAGTCCCAGCATCGCCCCGGCGAAGGCCGTCAGGGAGCCGGCGAAGAGGCCCAGCCCCTTCTCGTCGTCCTCGAAGTAGCCGACGCAGTAGATGAGCACCAGCGTGCCGATGAACACGACCACCATCGCCAGCACCCAGCTGAGGGCGTCCAGGCGGAAGTCCAGGTTCATGCCCAGCTGGTGCACCCAGGTCCACGACTCGGTCACCGCCGGGGGCAGACCGGCCTGCCCCTGCCCCACCTCGTGGTGGGGGTGGTCGGTCGAGCCCGCGTGCACCGCCGGCGCCCGGGAGACCAGGTAGACCACCGAGGCCAGCGAGGGCAGGGCCAGCGGCAGGAACGCCTTCGATCCCAGCGCACGCACCAACATCGGGGCACAGAGGGCAGCCACGAAGTGCGCCAGGATCAACGCGAGCATCGGCACCCCCTGGGGTGTGGGCTGAAGGAGCGGGACGGGGAGGAGTCTACGGTTCGCCTCACAGGATCTGGGTGAGGGTGTGCAGGGTGAACCCGACCAGTCCGCCGACCACCGTGCCGTTGATCCGGATGAACTGCAGGTCCCGCCCCACGTAGGACTCCAGCAGGCGCGAGGTCTCGTGGGCGTCCCAGCGCTCCACCGTGCCGGAGATGACGCTCGCCACCTCCTGACCGTGGCGCTCCACCAGCCCGGCCACCACCTCGGCGCTGCGGCGGTCGAGCACCGTGCAGGCCCGGGGGTCGTCGGCCAGGGCACCGGCCCCGTCGGCCAGGGCCAGGGCGAGCCGGCGTGGGAGGGGCCCGTCCGGGTCGGCCAGCGACTCGGTCAGGACGGTGGCCAGGCCCTCCCACAGCTCGGCCACGGTGCCCGCGGCCGAGGGGTCGGTGAGGATCCGCTCCTGCATGCGGGCCATCGCCTCGGCCGTGGCCGGATCGTGCTGGAGGTCGCCTGCCAGGTCACCGAGCAGGTCGTCCACGCTGGCCCGGATGCGGTGGTCAGGGCTGCGTTGGACGTCCTTCGCCCAGCCCAGCAGCTCGGCGTGGATGCGGGAGACCACCGCATCGTCCACCCACTGCGGCGACCACCAGGGGGCCCGGGTGCGGACGATGAACTGCACCCGGTCCGGGTTCGCCTCCAGCCACTGGACCGCCTCGTCCACCACCAGGTCCACCAGACGGTGGTGCGAGCCGGTGCGCAGCACCTCCTGCAGCCAGCGTCCTGCCAGGGGGGCCAACGGCTCCTGGGCCAGCCGGGGCAGGAGCTGCTCGGCTGCCAGCTCGCGCACGGTCTCGTTGTCGGCCGCCCGCAGGGCACGACGCAGGGCCGGCAGCATCTCTGTCACCACCGTGCGGGCGTGGTCCGGGTCGGACACCCACCCGGCCACACGGCGACTCACCCCCGCCTGCACCCACCGCTCGGTGACCGTGTCCGGGGTGAGGAAGTTGGTGGCCACGAAGGACTCCAGCGCGGCACCGATCTCGTCCTTGCGCCGCGGGATGATCGCCGTGTGCGGCACCGGGATGCCCAGCGGGTGGCGGAACAGGGCGGTGACCGCGAACCAGTCGGCGATCGCGCCCACCATCGCGGCCTCTGCGGTGGCGTGGAGGTAGCCCCACGGCCCGTCCTCGGGGGTCAGCAGGAACACCAGGGCCGCCAGGGCCAGCAGCCCGGTGGCCACCCACTGCATCCGGCGCAACGCCTCACCATCGGGCCTCATGGCGTCATGGTTCCACGCTGCGGCACGTGCGCCGTACGCACGCCGGCTCGCCGCGGCGCGTGGCCGGGCACGCCGCGGGGCGTGGCCGTACCCTGAGCGCATGCCGACGCTCGCGCCCCTCTCCCAGCACCTCCGAGACACCGCAGCGGCACACCCCGGAGTGGTGGCGCAGCGGGAGCTGGTGGACGACGTCTGGCAGGAGTGGACCTACGCCGAGCTCTCCGACCGTTGCCTGGGGCTGGCCGCCCACCTGGTGGCCACCGGGGTGCAGGCTGGCGACCGGGTCGCCATCGTCTCCCCCAACTGCCCGGCCTGGACGGTCGTGGACTACGCCGCGATGTCGACCGGTGCCAGCGTGGTGCCGGTGCACCTGGCCTCGGGCACCGAGCAGAAGACCTACGTCCTGCGCCACAGCGCGGCGCACGTGGTGGCGGTGCTCGGCGACGAGGAGCTCGCCCGGGTGGCTGAGCTCCTGCGGGGCGAGCAGGTGCGGCAGGTGCTCGCCATCGAGTGCTCGCGGTCTGCCCGGGAGAACGCAGCCGAGGTGCTGGGGGCGGAGGTCGTCGACCTGGAGGAGGCCATCCAGGCCGGCCACGCCGCCCCGGCGAGTACCCAGCAGGAGGTGGCTCACCGCATCGACACCGCCACCCTGGACGACCTCGCGACCGTCCTCTACACCTCGGGCACGACGGGCACCCCCAAGGCGGTCCCCCTGACCCACCGCAACCTCACCACCCAGTTCGCGACCATCGCCGAGCGGTTCGACTTCACCCCCGGCCAGCGCTCACTGAGCTTCCTGCCCCTCTCCCACGCGCTGGAGCGGGCCTGGACGGCGTTCGGGGTGCAGCAGGGGCTCACCATCGCCTACTGCCGCAACCCCAAGGAGGTGCAGCCGCTGCTGGCCGCCGCCGAGCCCCAGGTGATGGTGAGCGTCCCCCGTCTCTACGAGCGCGTGTACGCCGGTGCCCACGCGAACGCCGACGGCTCCTGGATCACGCGGGCCCTGTTCGACTGGGCCCTGCGGGTGGGTCTGCGGCGCAACTGGCGCCGGCGCAGCGGGCAGCGGGTGGAGCCCTGGGCGGAGGCCGCCTACCAGGTGGCCGACCGACTGGTGCTCCACCGCATCCGGGACGTCCTGGGCGGCCCCAAGACCTGCATGGCCGTGGGCGGTGCGGCGCTGCGCCGCGAGGCGGAGGAGTTCCTGCTGGCTGCCGACCTGCTGGTCTCCCAGGGCTACGGGCTGTCGGAGACCTCTCCGGTGATCTCCTGCCCGGGCGTGCGCGACTGGCGCTTCGGCACGGTGGGGCGCCCCATCCACGGCATGGAGGTGCGGATCGCGCCCCAGCCGGACGGGCCCGACACCCCGGGTGTCGGTGAGATCCAGGTCCGTGGCGACGGGGTCTTCGCCGGCTACCTCCCGAACGCCGACGGGTCGGACCCCAACGAGGGCGCGTTCACCGATGACGGGTGGTTCCGCACCGGTGACCTCGGGCGGCTCGACGACGACGGGTACCTGACCCTCACGGGACGCTCGAAGGAGATCATCGTCACCGACGGCGGTCGCAACATCGCCCCGGCAGCCATCGAGGGGGTGTTGGACAGCGACTCCCTCATCGAGTACTCGATGGTGGTCGGTGATGGCCGGCCCTACCTGGCGGCGGTCATCTCTCCCGATGCGGCGGCGTGTGCCGAGGCCTTCCCCGACGCCTCGGCGGATGAGGTGGCCGAGGCCATCACCGAGCGCGTCACCGAGCTGACAGCGGAGATGGCCCGCTACGAGCGGATCACCAAGGTGGTCGTGGCCGACGAGCCGTTCACGATGGAGGGCGGCGAGCTCACCCCGACCCTGAAGGTGCGTCGTGCCGTGGTGGCCGAGAAGTGGGCCGACGAGATCGACGCCCTCTACCGCTGAGCGGTGCTGGCCGCGAGCACGCCGGGGACGCATCAGTCCTTGGGCGGCAGGAACACGATGCGGTCGCTCAGCTCGAAGGCCTGCACCACGTCGAGCACCGTGTCGTCGGGGTCGCGCACACCGAACACGACCGGGAAGGTCGTGGTCTCCCCCATGCCCAGGTCCTGAGCGGGCAGGGAGTTGATGCCGTTGCCCGCATCGAAGACCCGTGAGGCCTGCTCCCCTGCGCTCTGCCCACCGATGCGGAAGTCGCTCAGGCGGAACTCCTGGGGGGACCGGTTGGTCAGGGTCACCTCGAACAGCAGGAACTGGCTGAACCCGTCGATTCCGGCCGCGGCGCTGGAGGGCACGAACGACTCCCCGGTGGTGATGTGGGCCACCAGGCCCGACTCCCACCGGTAGGCCTCGCCGCGATGCGGGATGCCGGGCTCCTCGACCACCCTCCCCCGCGAGTCGGCGGGCTGGTCCCCATCGTCTCCGGGGCTCTCCGCCGGGTCGTCGGACGGGCTGGGATCATCGTCCGCCTCAGAGCTGGACTCGCCCTGAGAGGGGCTGGTTCCGTCGTCGGGCGAGGTGTCCTCACCGGGGTCGTTCTCGGGGTCCGACCCATCGGTCGGCACGATCGGCCCGATCGACGGGCCGCCCTCCGATTCACTCGGAGCGTCACTGTCGGAGGTGGGGTCCGGGTCACTCTCCCCGTCGGTGGCGGGGTCCGAGTCCGTGGGGCTCGGGGACTCCTGATCGGAACTGGGTGACTCCTCCTCGGGGGACGTCTCCGCAGGGTCCGTCTCCTCGGTGCTCGTCTCGTCAGTGGTCGTCTCGGACTCGCTGGGCTCGGTGCTGATGCTGGCGTCGGTGGGACTGGACTCCTCGGTCGGGTCGTCTCCGCCGATGCCGATGGAGATCCCCCCGCACCCGGCAACCAACGTGCTCGTCAGCACGGCACCGGCCACCAGACCGGTCGATCGCTGCCACCCGCGGGCCAGAAGGCCTCCCCGCGAGGCAGGCGTCACCACGAGCCCGGCCTTCACAGGCGCCACCGGACGGCCCCGCGACGAGCGGCGGCTCGGCAACGACATCATCCCCATGTCTCCTGGTCCCTCGGCATGCTGGCGCCTCATGGTACGCCCGTGCCGCGAGGGCTGGGGAGCAGCACAGCCGCTGCACGTGTCCTCTCCTGCCGTCACCCGGGCCCCAGCAGCACAGGTTCTGGACACCCAGTGGCCGAGCCAACCCCACCTCGTGCGGCAGCCGAGCTCGACTCCGTAGGTGGGGTGGCTGGGCATGGTGGTCCTCTCTGAGCGGTCCGGGGTTCAGTCGTGGATGTGGATGGTGGCTGCGCCGGCGTGGTCGTGGGTGATGTGGTGGGTGACGCCGGGTAGTTCGATGATCCGGTTGTGGCGTCCGCAGACCGGGATGGCGTTGGACAGGTCAGTCCGCCCCCTGGCTCCCCGCGAGGCCGCTGTCGTCTGTCCCAGGGGTCCAGGGGCATCCGGTTGCCCAGTGTCGTCGGGGTGTCCGGGGTCGCCGGGGTGCTCGGCTGCTCCGCCGCAGTGCTCGGTGTGTCCGTCGGGGTGCCCGGTGCTGTGGGGTGGTGGTTCGGGTGGTGCCCATCCGGGGGGTGTTCCGCGGGTCGAGGCCCAGGGGGTGGCGTGGTGGAGTTGGCACCAGGCGAAGGGTCGGTCGCAGTCCTCGACGGCGCACTCGCTGTAGAGGTGGGCCAGGGCCATGCGTTGGGTCTCGGTGAAGAAGCGCCGTTGTGTTCCCAGGTCCAACGGGAGGGACTCTCCTCCCATGACGGTCGGGATGATCCCGGACTGGGCTGCCAGGCGGCGGACCTGTCCGGCCGAGAGCTTCTGGCCGGTGTCGGTCGTGCCCGCCCGGTCGGTCTCACCGCGGAGGGATTCGAGGTCGGTGGACACGATCACCGTGTACGAGGTCCTGGTTCCCAGCCGGTCGGTGGGCAGGTGGTCGATCAGCTCGACCAACGCCTGGCCCTTCATGGTGGCCCAGTCCTTGGCCACCTCACCCGCCTCGAAGTCCGCGCCCGTGGCGCTCGTGGCACCAGTGCTACCCGGGCTGCTTGCGGTGGTGTGGTGCTGGTTCTTGCGGCGGGTGGGTGAGGACAGGGAGGCCAGGTTCTTCTCCAGGGCCTTGGCCTGCAGGGTGGGCAGGGCGAACTTGCCGTAGGAGATGCCGTGGCCGGTGTGGTGGACGGTGAAGGACGCGTTCGCGTAGGCGTGGTCCTCCTCGGCGGTGATCAGGGCGTTCTCGTGCTCATCGACCACGCGCGCGGGGACCGGGAGGGCTTCCAGGAGGCGACGTGCCGCACGCCGCAACGAGGAAGGGCGCAGGGTGCGGGCACGGTCGACCAGGTGCACCTCGATCGTGTGGCGCTGCTCGACAGTGACCCAGTCCGGGGCCTTGGCCAACGCGTGGTGGATGACCAGGGCGTGCTCCTTGGACATCCACCCCTGATCCAACGCCACCCCCACCGGAGAACGGTCACAGTTCCGGGGTGGAGCTGGAGCATCAGGGCTGGTAGCTGGTGGTGCGGGGGTGGCGTTGCCCAGGCCTTCGGCCAGGTCGGCATCCTTGGCTGCGGAGGGTCCGTCCATGCGGCCTCCGGAGGCGAAGAACTGTGCCTCGTCCAGGTGGCGGCCGCGGCCGGCTTCGCGTTCGGTGCGGGCGACCGCCCCCAACCGCAGGCGGGCGGAGTCCAACCGGTTGCGGGCCCGGAAGGTCTCCTCATCCAGGGCACGGACCAGGTCCATCGGCACCCCGGCCCCACCACCGCCACCACCGCCAGTGTCGGAATCCCCGAGGGCGGCTGAGGGGGTGTCTGCCGGTGCAGAGAGCTCGGCGATCGAGGCGAGCAGCTCATCGAGCCCCGCGTGCAGACTCTCCAGTGCCCGCGCGACCCGCAGCCCCGCCCCCGACACCACACCCCCAGAGCCTGGCCTCACGCGCGCTCCAGGGGCGCCCGTGGCCAGTCCACCACTCATTGTGGGTTGGGCTGCCACGGGAACCACCCCCTTGCTCGTTCGGTTCGGCTGGAGGATCCCCGCCTCCTGCCAACACCCCCACCATAGTACAAACAACCGACACACGCAACCCCGAACTAGAACATGTGGACGAGCAGAGGGTCCCGCCGCCACGACCACCCCACCTGTGGACAACCCCCCACAACCCCCACATCCCAACCCCACCCGCATCCGCCACCCGCAAGCCCCAACCACCCGCCACCGCACCCCGGAAGTGAGACACTGGCCCCTGCCCACCACCCAGGGCACCGCCTACCCCACAAAGGAGTGACAGTGGCGCTCAGCGTGTTCGACCTGTTCTCGATCGGCATCGGCCCCTCCAGCTCGCACACGGTCGGCCCCATGCGCGCCGCCGTCCAGTTCGCCGAGCGCATGGAGAGCGAGGGCGTCCTCGACCGCACCCACCGCATCCACGCCCAGCTCTACGGCTCCCTCGGCGCCACCGGCGTCGGCCACGGCTCCGACAAGGCCGTCCTGTTGGGCCTGGCCGGCGAGCGCCCCGAGATCTGCGACCCACGCGCCGTCGAGGGCACCCTGGAGACCATCCGCCGCGAGAAGCGCCTGTCCCTGCTGGGCAAGCACGAGATCGCCTTCGATGAGGACAGCGACCTCGTCCTGCATCGTCGCAAGTCCCTCCCCGTCCACCCGAACGGCATGTCCTTCACCGCCTACGACGAGGCGGGCGAGGTGCTCAGCGACCACGTCTACTACTCCGTCGGCGGCGGTTTCGTCGTCAACGAGAACGCCGACGGCTCCTCGGCCATCGTCGAGGACGACACCCCCCTGCCCCATCACTTCACCACGGGCGACCAGCTCCTGGAGATCTGCCGCGACACCGGCATGACCATCCCCGAGGTCATGATGGCCAACGAGACCGTCTGGCGCTCCGAGGCCGAGGTCCGCGAGGGCCTGCTGAAGATCTGGGAGGTCATGAAGGAGTGCGTCCACAACGGCACGCACGCTGAGGGCACTCTTCCCGGCGGCCTCAAGGTGCCCCGGCGCGCCCCCGCCCTCTGGGAGGCCCTGGAGGAGGCCGGCAAGGAGTCCAACGACCCCCTGCACGGCATGGACTGGATCACCGTGTACGCCCTGGCCGTCAACGAGGAGAACGCCTCCGGTGGCCGCGTGGTGACCGCCCCCACCAACGGCGCCGCGGGCATCATCCCCGCCGTCCTGCACTACTACGTCGACTTCGTCCCCGGCGCCGACGACCAGGGCGTCATCGACTTCCTGCTGACCGCCGGCGCCATCGGCGTCATCTTCAAGGAGAACGCCTCCATCTCCGGCGCGGAGGTCGGCTGCCAGGGCGAGGTCGGATCGGCCTGCGCCATGGCCTCCGGCGCGTTCGCCCAGGTGATCGGCGGCACCCCGCTGCAGGTGGAGAACGCCGCCGAGATCGGCATGGAGCACAACCTCGGCCTCACCTGCGACCCCGTCGGCGGTCTGGTGCAGATCCCCTGCATCGAGCGCAACGCGGTCGCCTCGGTGAAGGCCATCACCGCCGCCCGCACCGCGCTGCGCGGCGACGGCTCCCACATCGTCAGCCTGGACAAGGTCGTCAAGACGATGCGGGAGACCGGCGCGGACATGAAGGTCAAGTACAAGGAGACCGCCCGGGGCGGACTGGCGGTGAACGTCATCGAGTGCTGAGGCGCCCGCCGGAGAAGGACCCAGCCAGCGCCGTCACACACCACAGCGCCCGCCCTCCACTGCGGAGGGCGGGCGCTGTGCACTGTCGGCCCGGCGGGTGGCACGCACCCGCCGGCCCCCTCAGCGTCGCGCGTTGTAGAACGGGTTGTTCTCCTTGCGCCACATCAGCACGATGATCACCAGCGACAGCGCGGCCACCAGCAGTGAGATCAGGGTGGGCAGGATGCCCGTCTGCGCAGCGTTCGGCATGACCAGGCCCACCAGGGTGAACAGGATGTTCAGCACACCCAGCACGGTGCCGGTGATGCGCGCCCAGTTCATGCCCTTGCCGTTGGCCCACGCGTGCAGGAACCACAGCAGGGCGCCCAGCACACCGAAGATCACGGCGAACACGATGCCGAAGGTCACGCTGGCGTCGATCACCGACTCCGTGACCTCCTGCCCGGAGGCCTCCAGCTGCTCACGCACCGCGTCACGCATCTGGTCGCCCATGAAGAAGGCCGGCACCATGCCCAGCAGCTGGATGATTCCGCCCAGCCACATGAGCTTCACGGCGAGGTCGAGGGCCTTGGGACGGGTCACCGGGCCACGCTGGCCGGGGTGCTCGTCGAGGGAGGGGGCGGGCTGGAAGCCACCCGGCTGGTTGTAGGTCATGGGGTTCCCTTCGTCGATGACTGTGTGTGGATGTGGACGGGATGTCGATGGGGTCAGCGCGCCAGTCGCTGCCCTCTCGCCCCCAGTGTCACGCCCTCACGCCGCGCCCGACACCGCGCCACGCCCGACCACGGGCGGAGATTTCCGCCGTGGATCCCCCTGTCACGCAGGGAGCACGCTCACGCGTAGAACGCGCGGTTCTCCCCTCGCCACATCAACCAGATGATGACGGCGGCCAGCACGATGGTCACCAGGTGGCCCACCAGTGTGAGGACGTCCACCCCCACGAACACCCCACTGAGGAGCGAGAACGTCGAGGAGACGATCGCCAGCACACCCAGCACGGTGCCGGTGATGCGCGCCCAGTTCATGCCCTGACCGTTGGCCCACGCGTGGAGGAGCCAGAGGCCCACCGCGATGAGCGCGGGGATGAGGGACAGGATCGCTCCCCCGACCCCCATCGTGACGCCCTCCACGGTCGTGAACAGCTCTCCGCCGGAGGACGCCCCCAGCACGCCGAGCACGACCAGGAGCCCCGCCATCCAGCCGAGCAGCTCCAGTGCGGCACCGAGCCACATCAGCTTCACGGCCAGGTCCACCGACGGCGGGCGAGCCACGCTCTGCCCGTTCCGGATGCGGTAGATCGCCATCGTTCCTCCTCCTCGCGTCGGGCGGCCCTTCGCCGCCGCGGGTCCCCCTGTCAGGCAGACAGGCTGTCACGCATAGAACGCGCGGTTCTCACCACGCCACATCAACCAGATGAGGACGACGGCCAGCACGATCGTCCCCAGCTCGATCACCAGGTCGACCTGGTTGAGGCCCGCCCACCTGGTGTTCGCCACCATCCACGTCGATGCGGCGACCGTCAGCAGTCCCAGCACGGTGCCGGTGATGCGGGCCCAGTGCATGCCCTTGCCGTTGGCCCATGCGTGCACGGCCCACAGGCTCACGGCGATCAGGAACCAGGAGAGGGCCATGATCGCCCCGATGATCGTCAACGGGAGAAGCCGCTCGAACTCGGGGTCGCGCCTGCTGGCGGGGTCGAACACGTGGAAGATGATCAGCAGCGACAACACGAAGTCGACCACCTCCAGTGCGGCGCCGAACCACATCAGCTTCACGGCCACGTCCACCGACCGCGGACGCGCCACGCTCTGCCTGTTCTGGATGCCGTAGGTCGTCATCGTCCCTCCTCGTTGCGCCGGGCAACCCCTTCGCCCGGCCCGCTCATGATGCCAGCGCCGTCTGCGCCGCCTCCCGCGCCCGGAGGGGGTCCGATGCGGTGAGCACCGCCTCCGCCGCCGCGCGGCACCGGGCGTGGGTGACGCGGGAGAGCCGCTCGCCCACCGCGCTCACCGCACCGGCCGCCATGGAGAGCGAGCTCACGCCCATGCCCACCAGCACGCAGGCCAGGTCCGGGTCGGCAGCCGCCTCGCCGCACACGCCCACCGGCGTCCCCGCATCGGCCCCGGCCCGCGCCGCGTGCTCCACCAGGCGCAGCACCGCGGGCTGCCAGGGGTCGGTCAGGTCTGCCAGCGAGGCGGCCATCCGGTCGGCGGCCATCGTGTACTGCGCCAGGTCGTTGGTGCCGATCGAGACGAAGTCCACCTCACGCACCAGCGCCTCGGCCTGCAGCGCCAGGGCCGGCACCTCCACCATCACCCCGGCCCGCAGCCCCCGCCCGCGCACCTGCCGCGCGAAGGTCCGCGCCTCGGCGAGCGTCGCCACCATCGGCGCCATCACCCAGGCGTCCCCTGCGTCCACCCCCGCGTCGGTCACGGCCTGCGCCACCGCATCGAGCTGCCGTTCCAGCAGCCCGGGGTCCACCTGCACCAGCCGGTACCCGCGCACGCCCAGGGCGGGGTTGGGCTCGTCGGGCAGGGTCGCGAAGGCCAGCGGCTTGTCCGACCCCGCATCGAGGGTGCGCAGCACCACCTTGCGCCCGGCGAAGGCGGAGAACACCTCGGCGTAGCGGGTCGCCTGGTCGGCCACGGTGGGCTCGGTCCGAGCGTCCAGGAAGAGCAGCTCGGTGCGGAACAGCCCCACTCCCTGCGCGTGCCCGGCCGCGGCCGCCCGCGCCCCGGCCCCGTCCTGCACGTTGGCCAGCAGCTCCACGTCCGTCCCGTCGGCCGTGCGCGCGGGCCCGCTCCAGGCCTCGATGCGGGCGCGCCGGTCGGCGTCCGCCGCCACCCGGGTGGCCGCCTCGTCCGCATCGATCCCCGCCTCGACGGTCCCGGCCCCACCGTCCACCAGCACCGCCTGCCCCGCCGGCAGCTCCTCCAGGCCCGCGACCCCGACCACGCAGGGGATGCCGTGCTGCCGGGCAATGATCGACGTGTGGCTCGTCGGCCCGCCGGCGCTGGTCACGATGGCCACCACCCGCTGCGGGTCCAGCCCCGCGGTGTCGGCCGGCGCCAGGTCCTCGGCGCACAGCACGGACGGCTCGGCGGGCGTGGGCACCCCCGGCTCGGGCTCACCGGTGAGCTCGGCAATCACCCGGTCCCGCACGTCGCGCAGGTCGGTGGTGCGCTCGGCCATCACTCCCCCGAGCTTCTCGAAGGTCTCGATGAAGCCCCCGATGGCGTGCGTCGTCGCCACGGGTGCGGACTCACCGGCCTGGACCTTCTTGCGCGCCTGCTTGGCCCACCCGGTGTCGCGCGCGATGCCGGCCGTCGCCGTGAGCACCTCTGCGGCGGCACCGCTCACCGCCGCTGCCCGCTGCTCCAACCGGCCGGCCACCGCC
Organism: Kytococcus sedentarius; assembly: GCF_041937525.1. Classification (GTDB taxonomy): domain Bacteria; phylum Actinomycetota; class Actinomycetes; order Actinomycetales; family Dermatophilaceae; genus Kytococcus; species Kytococcus sedentarius_A. Next base: position 474,063 of record NZ_CP169391.1, on the reverse strand, counting down.
TCGATGGCCGCTGCCAGCCGCTCGGCCTCCCCGGCCCGCTCGGGCTCGGGCAGCTGCGGTCCGCTGGTGGGCGCCTCGGGGCGGGGTCGTGCCCACACCACGGGGGCGTGCACCACCCCGGGCACCACGGGGGTGCCGGTCAGCGGACGGGTCGCGGCTGCGGGGGCGCTGGGCACGGGTTTCCTCCAGGGTGTGTGTGGGAGCACGCGGTGATGGGGGCCGCGCGGTACGAGCTCCCAGTGTGCCCTCCGGGGGAGCCACCGGCGGGGCGGCCCGGTCAGCGCGTCGCACCCCCTGTCCCGTGGCACCCTGTCCCCCACTGACCTGCCGCCCGCCGCGGCCCACACACCCTGGAGGACCCCCCATGCCCAGCAAGACCGTCACCGTCGGCTCCGCCGTCGGCCTGCACGCCCGCCCCGCCGCCGTCATCGCCGCTGCCGCTGGTGAGATCGACGCCGACGTGGAGATCGCCCTGGGCGACGGTGACCCGGTGGACGCCTCCTCCAGCCTCATGATCATGACCCTGGGCGCCGCCAAGGGCGATGAGGTGACGGTCCAGTCCGAGGACGAGGCCGCCGTCGAGAAGATCGCCGCCCTGGTGGAGCAGGACCTCGACGCCTGAGGGCCCCCGGGCCCGCCCCCACCCCCGCCACCCCCGCACCACCCCCGCAAACTGTCGTCTCCTCGTCCAACCTGACCCGTGTCAGCACGTCAGGTTGGACGAGGAGACGACAGTTTGTGCGTGGAGCACCGTGGTCGGCCGTTCGACAGCGACCCCTCCTCCACAGCCCCACCGACCGTCCCCGGCCCGGAGCGCCGATGGGGCGCGACGCTGCACCCATGGACCGGCAGACCACTCCAGGACCAACCCGTCAGAGCCCCACAGCGCAGGCTGGTGCATCCAAGCCCCCCGAACCCGGCACTGTGCACCTCCTCGACCACGCGGAGTGGCGGGACGGCGTCACCACGCTCTCCCGGCTCGAGAAGGTCCACGTGTCCCCTTCCTCGCTGGCGCGCGCTGTCCGGCTCGGACTGTGCTGGCGTCCGGCTCCCGGCATCGTCGCCCGAGGGGGTCGTCCGGACGACCCTCGAACAGTTCACCGCCTCCGCACCCTCGGGTACCTCCTGCAACGCCCCGGGGAGTGCGCCGCATCGGGCACTGCCTTGGCGATGCGGGGCCTCCCCTTGCTCAACCGGCCCCAGGTGGTGCACCTCGGTGGCCAACGCACCCGCATCCGGCAGGGATCCGGCGCCCTCCGCCTCCTGCCCCACCATGCACCTTCCGAGGTCATCGTCCCGCCCGGTTGCTCCGAGACCTGGACGAGCAGTGACCTGCCGCGAGCACTGGTGGCACACGCATCGGACAGGGAGTCGACGGTTGCTGCAGCCCTGGTCCCCCTCGATGCCGCGCTGCAGCGAGGGCTCGTCGCCCTCGATGAGGTGAGCGAGCTGGTCGAGCCCAACCGGTGGGGAGTGCGCAAGCTGCGGGCGGTGCTGGACCTCGCGGACTCCGGGAGCGAGTCTCCCGGCGAGACCCTCACCCGACTGGCATTGGTGCGGGGCGGTCTCCGTCCCATCAGCCAGGTGCGGATCACGACCCGGGAGCGCACCTATCGGGTGGACCTGCTGCTGGAGCTCGAGCGGGTGGTGGTGGAGTTCGACGGCGCGGTGAAGTACGAGGGGCTGCAGGGGCGCGAGGCCCTCGTGGCGGAGAAGCGACGCGAGGACGCGCTCCGCGAAGCCGGGTACGGCGTCCTGCGCGTGACCTGGCGGGAGGTGGTGGCAGCGGATGCCACCGAGCGGCTGCTCCATCGGGTGCGGCAGCTCACCCGACAGGCAGGGCGTTACCCGGGTGGGCGCTAACCCCATCCCGGTTCTGCCTTCTCCTCGTCCAGCCTGACCCGTGCCCACACGTCAGGCTGGACGAGGAGAAGGCAGTTTGCGGAGGGGCGGGTGGACGTGGGCCCACCGGTCCGCGCCATGGGGTGTCAGCAGCCCGTGCGACTCACCCCAACGGCCTGATCCACTGGCCGCGGCGCAGCACCCCGCGCACGGTCCAGGTCTCGTCGAGCACCACCGCATCGGCCCAGGTCCCGGGCGCCAGCCGCCCCACATCGGCCGCGCCCACCATCGAGGCCGGCGCACTGGTGGCCGCCCGCAGCACCGCCTGCGGCTCCACCCCTGCCTGCTCGATGCAGTGGCGCACCGCCTCCGCCATGGTCAGCGTGCTGCCCGCGATGGCGCCACCCTCCACCAGCCGCGCCACCCCGTCGGTGACACGTACGGCCAGCCCGCCGAGCCGGTAGTCGCCGTCGGGCTGCCCGGCCGCGGCCATGGCGTCGGTGACCAACACGGCCCGATCGCCGGCAATACGCATCGCCCCGGACAGGATCGGCGCGGCCAGGTGCACGCCGTCGGCGATCAGCTCGATGCACACGCGCTCGTCCTCCAACGCGGCGGTCACGGGCCCGGGCTCACGGTGGTGGATGCCCCGCATCGCGTTGAACAGGTGCGTGGCGGCCGTCGCGCCCGCATCGAACGCCTGCGTGGCCACCTCGTGGGTGGCGTCGCAGTGGCCCACCGCCGCCACGATCCCCCGCGCCGCGAGGTGCCGCACCAGGTCCAGCCCGCCCTCGAGCTCGGGGGCCAGGGTCACCATGCGCACCGCCCCGCCGGCCGCGGCCTGGATGCGGTCGAACGCGGCCACCTGGGGGGTCTGCAGCAGCGCCGGGTCGTGCGCGCCCCGGTGGTCCGGGCTCAGCCACGGGCCCTCCAGGTGCATGCCCAGCAGCTCACCAGAGGCGGCGAAGGGCGCCAGGGTGCGGGCGCGATCGCACAGGTCGTCGACGGACTCGGTGACCGTGGACGCCATCGAGCTCGTGGTGCCCGCAGCGCGGTGCGTGGCGAGCACCTGGACGATGCCGTCCGCGTCGTCGGAGAAGGAGGCTCCCCCGCCGCCGTGGCAGTGGACGTCCACGAAGCCCGGAGCCACCAGCCAGCCCGCCGGCAGCTCGACCGGCGTCTCCCCCCTCTCCGATGCGGGGGGCGCGCCCGCGGCGTCGTCCCCCACCTCCCCCGGGACGAGCGCGGCGACCCGGTCACCCTCGATGTGGAGGGTGGCCGGGCCGCCGAGCTGGTGGCCGTCGAAGACGCGGGAGGTGGTCAGGAGCATGGCTCCATCCTCACCCACTGCGTCCACCGCGTGGCCGGGTGGCGTGGCCGGGTCGCGAGCGGGTCGCGGTGGATCAGGCCGAGGTGTCGGCCTGCACCATCGAGTCCTGGCCGTCGTCCTCACGGCCAGGGGTCTTGAGGTTCCACCAGCGGATCACGACGCGGAAGACCACGTAGTAGATCACTGCGTAGACCAGTCCGATGCCGATGAGCCACAACGGGTTGGTGGCGATGTTGAAGTTCAGCGCGTAGTCGATGAACCCGGCCGAGAAGCCGAACCCGTCCTTGATGCCGAGCCAGTTCGTCAGCGCGATGGACGAGCCGGTGAGCACCGCGTGGATCACGTACAGCGGCCAGGCCACGAACATGAACGCGAACTCCAGCGGCTCGGTGATGCCGGTGAGGAAGCTGGTCAGGGCGGCGGAGATCATGATGCCGCCGGTGGCCTTCTTGTTCTCCGGCTTGGCCTCGTGCCAGATGGCCATGGCCGCGGCGGGCAGGGCGAACATCATGATGGGGAAGAAGCCGGTCATGAAGGCACCGGCGGTGGGGTCGCCGTTGAGGAAGCGGGCGATGTCACCGGATGCGACCTCACCGTTGGCCAGCTCGAACTCACCCAGGGCGAACCACGGGATGTTGTTCAGCACGTGGTGCAGGCCCAAGGGGATCAGCAGACGGTTGGTGGTGCCGTAGACGAAGCCACCGAGCACGTCGTTCGCCGCGACCCACTCCGACAGCCCCGTCAGACCGATGTCGAAGGGCTTGTAGATGAAGCTCATGAGCACGGAGATGACCAGCATGACGAGCGAGGTGATGATCGGCACGAAACGGCGGCCGCCGAAGAAGCCCAGGTAGTCCGGCAGCTTGATGCGGTGGTACTTCTGCCACAGCCAGCCGGCCACCAGACCACTGATGATGCCGCCGAAGACCTTGAAGTCGATGAGCTCCTGCTCCTCACCCTCGGGCGGCTCACCCAGGATGAAGGGGCTCATCGCGTCGCCCACGCCCTTGAAGACGAGGTAACCGACCACGGCCGCCAGGGCCGTGGAGCCGTCGGCCTTGCGCGTCATGCCGATGGCCAGACCGACCGCGAACAGCAGCGGCAGGTTGTCGAAGAGGGCACTACCGGCAGCACCGATGACGGCGGCGGGCGTCTCCCAGCCCAGACCGTCCTCGCCCAGCATGTCCGGCTGGCCGAAGCGCAGCAGCAGGGCGGCGGCGGGCAGGGCGGCGATCGGCAGCATGAGCGACTTGCCGAACTTCTGCAGCCAGGCAAAGGCGGCGCTGTCGGTGAAGCCACGCTTGTGCGTGGTCGTGTCGCTGTCCGTCAGCAGCTCGCCGTCCTCGGGCGGCTCACCGGCGAGACCGGTGTCGTCCACGGTGCTCATGGTCGTACTCCTTGTGTGTCCTGCAGGGGTGTGTGAGTGAGTCCTCGAGGCACGGGATCTGTGCCTCGCCGCGACGCGAGCGCCGACCGGCGGCGAACCGACTGGCCTACGGTGGGCCCAGCAGTTCCGAGAGGGCCATGACACCACGCCGGAGGGAAGTTTCCATGGACGCCGACACCCGTGTCGGAGCGGGCCAGCACATGGCCGCCGAGATCGCCGAACAGCCCGCTGCGGTCGCCCGCACGCTCACCCATCTGGCCGGGGCGCGGGACGACCTGGCCGCGCTGCTGCAGGGCGCGCGCCGGGTCTCGTTCAGCGCCCGCGGCTCCAGCGACAACGCCGCCATCTACGGCCGCTACCTGATGGAGGCCCGATGCGGGTTCGCCTCCGGTCACGTGGCCCCCAGCATCGCCACCCACTACGGGGCCGACGTGGACCTGGACGGCACCGTGGTGGTGAGCATCAGCCAGTCCGGCCGCACCGAGGAGATCGTGGCCGGTCAGGAGTGGGCCCGCCGCAACGGGGCGCGCACCGTGGCCATCACCAACCACGAGGACTCCCCGCTGGCCACCGGGGCCGACGTCGCCCTGGTGACGCAGGCCGGGCAGGAGCAGGCCGTCCCGGCCACCAAGACCTACACCACGCAGCTGGCCGCGGTGGCGGTCCTCGGCTCGGTGGCCAGCACCGTCCGCGCCGGGCGCACGGGGAACGGAAGGAACGACGCCTGGGCGGCCGATCTCGCCCGCATCCCCGAGGCGATGCAGGAGCTCCTCGACCGCTCCGAGGCGGTGGGCCCGCTGGTGGCCGCCTGGCAGGACCGCCCTGACCTCGTGATCACCTCCCGCGGCCTGTGCCTGGGCACCGCCCTGGAGACCGCCCTGAAGGTGGAGGAGACCTGCCTGCGCTCGGTGCGCTCGTACTCCTACGCAGACCTGCGGCACGGCCCCATCGCGGCGGTGGACGACAGCGAGTCCATCACCCTGGTGGCCCCGGCGGACGGCCCGATGGTGGCGCCGCTGGCCGACCTGGCCGGTCAGGTGGCCGAGCGGGGCGCCACGGTGGTCGGCATCGGCGGGGACGCCGCGTTCGCCGCGGCCGTCGGCCACCACGTGCCGGGGCCGGACCTGCCCGAGCACCTCGCTCCCCTGGGCCTGGTGCTGCCGGGACAGCTGGCCTGCCTGGAGCTCTCCCGGTCGATGGGGCTGGACCCTGACACGCCCGGCGGACTGCGGAAGGTCACCCGGACCGACCGCTCCTGAGGTGACATGATCGGCCCCACCCCATCCACTCCCCCTGGAGGAACCATGGACACCGCAGAGAAGATCCTGGCCGCGCTCGGCGGCGGCGACAACGTCGTGGACATCGAACCCTGCATCACGCGGCTGCGCACCACCGTGAAGGACCCGGCCAAGGTGGACCAGGCGGCCCTGAAGGCCGCGGGCGCCCACGGCGTGATGGCTGCCGGCACCGTGGTGCAGGTCGTGGTGGGCCCGCAGGCTGACAACATCGCCGAGGACATCGAGGACCTCCTGTGACGGACGTCCTCGCGCCCTGCGCTGGGACGGTCGTGCCGCTGGCCGAGGTGCCGGACGAGGTCTTCGCCAGCCAGATGGTGGGCTCCGGCGTGGCCATCGACCCGCTGCGGCCGCACGCCGCCCCGGGTCGGGTCACGGTCGTCTCCCCGCTGGCCGGCACGCTGCTGAAGGTCCACCCCCACGCCTTCGTGGTGATGGGCGAGGGCAAGGGCGTGCTGGTGCACCTGGGCATCGACACCGTGCAGCTCCAGGGCGAGGGCTTCGAGGTCCACGTCACGGAGAAGGACTCCGTCGCCGCCGGCGACCCGGTGGTCTCCTGGGACCCCGCCGCCATCGACGCCGGGGGCCGCAGCGCGCTGGTCCCCGTGGTGCTCATGGATTCGGCCGCTGACAGCGTCGACCCCGCCGTCTCCGGCGAGGTCGATGGCGGGCAGCTGCTCTTCGCCTGCTGAGGCGGGGAACCCCTCAGCGCGTGGCCGCCGGCGGTGCCAGCGGGCGTTCCCCGGCGGGGGCCAGGTGGTCGCTGGAGTCGCCCCGGAGCGGCTGGTACATGGTGAACGAGTCGAACCAGCGCGACGAGGCCGGCAGGAAGAGCAGGCCCGTGGCCACCACGCCCACCCCGAGCATCACCGCGGCCAGCACCTGCATGGCCGCGTTGTGGGCCACGCCCCCGCCCAGGGTCCAGCTCAGCAGGGCGATCAGCCCGGTGAGGAAGAAGCCCACCACGATGCCGCGGTTGGGCACGCCTCCGCGCAGGGTGACGACCGCGCCGGTGAGCCACATCAGCGCCGAGGAGACCCCCAGCACCAGCGAGGTGCCGTTCACCACCTGGCGCATCTGCTCGGCGTCCCCGGTCCATCCGCGGACCGCGGCCTCGCGCAGTCGCTCGGTGTCCTCGGTGGGCATCACCAGCCCGGCGGTCTCGATCCACCACCCCTGGGTGGCCCCCAGTGCCCACACCAGCGAGAGCCCGGCGCCCAGCACCATCAGGGCGGCGGAGGCCGGGACGGCGGTCGGCCTCTTCGGTTGGCGTTCGTTGCGCGTCATCGCGACTCCTCCTGCGGCAGATCGTGTCCGCAGTGAACCACGTCACACCGCCCTGCGCGTCACCCCGGAGGCGGAGCCCGGGATACTCCTCCCATGAGTGATGTGTCCCTGCTGCCTGCTGCCGCCGCCGGCGCCGGTCTGCTGCTGGCCGCCGTGTACGGCACCAGCGGCATCGCCAAGGTGCGGGAGCCCGCCAGCACCGTCAGTGCCTTCCACGAGCTCCGGCTGCCGCGCTGGCTCGTCGCCGCCCGGGCCCCGATGCTGCTGGGCCCGGCCGAGATCGCCCTGGCCCTGGCGCTGCTGCTCCTCCCCTCCGGCTGGTACTGGCTGCCCGCCGTGGCCGCCCTGGTGCTGGGCATCGTCTACACGGTGCTCATCGTGCGCGCCCTGGGCTTCGACGTGCCGGTCACCTGCGGCTGCTTCGGCGCGCTGGGGCAGGGTGCCGTCACCCGGTCCACCGTGGTCCGCAACCTGGTGCTCGTGGCCCTGGGCGTGGCCACCGTGGCCGATGCGGCGACCGGCGGCAGCATCATCGGCCGCCTGCTGGACGGTGGCGACCTCTGGTGGTGGGCCCTGGTGCTCGCCGCCGCCGTGGCCCTCACCTGGCTGATCACCGGCGGCGCCGGAACCCCCGGTGACCAGCAGCCGATGGGGGGTGCTCACCCCATCGGGGCCGCGGGGGGTGCCGCGGGCGAGGGGCACGACGACGACGTGGTCGAGCTGGACTACCAGCGGCTGCCCATCCCCTACGTGCAGGTGAAGGGCGACGACGGCCCGGTCCGCCTGCGCGAGCTCGCCAGCACCCAGGCCCAGCTGGTGCTGTGGGTGAGCCTCGGCTGCGGCAGCTGCCAGGACGCGCTGGCCCGGTCGGAGCAGTTCGCCGCCGAGTTCGAGCACGTGGGGGTGTTGGTGGTCACCACCACCCCCACCGCCGTGGACGACCCGCTGCGCCCACAGGGGGTGACGGTCGCCTACGACGAGGACCAGCAGCTGCGCACCATGCTGGAGCTCCGCAGCACCCCGTCGGCGGTGCTCCTGGGCGCCGACGGGCTGCTCGCCGGGGGCCCGGTGGCCGGCGGCCCGGCGACGCTCGAGTTCATCGATGAGGTCGCCGAGCAGCTGCGCGAGGCCCAGCAGGCCTGAGCATCACTCGGCCGGGACGACCGTGCCCTCGTAGTTCTTGCCGATGAAGGAGCGCACCTCGCCGCTGGTCAGCAGCTCCGCGAGCTTCTTGAGGTCCTCGTCCTGCTCGTCCTCGCTGCGCACCACCAGCAGGTTGGCGTACGGGTTGCCCTCGGACTCCTCCAGCGCCAGGGAGTCCCGGGTGGGCGACAGGTCGGCCTCGATGGCGTAGTTGCCGTTGATGACGGCCGCGTCCACGTCGCCCAGGGAGCGGGGCAGCTGGGCGGCCTCGAGCTCCACGATCTCGGGTCCGCCGTCCTTCACGTCGGCCGGGGTGGCCAGCTCGTCACCGGTGTCCTCGAGCTCCAGCACGCCGTGGGTGGCCAGCAGCTCCAGCGCCCGGCCGGCGTTGCTGGGGTCGTTGGGGATGGCCACCCGGCTGTCCCCGGAGAGCTCACCCGCATCCTCCACCTGCTCCGAGTAGAGGCCCAGCGGCTCCAGGTGCACGGCGCCCAGGCTGGTGAAGTCGTAGCCGCCGCTGGACTCCTGCTCGGCCAGGTAGGGCTCGTGCTGGAAGTAGTTGGCGTCCAGGTCGCCAGCGTCCAGCGCCTCGTTGGGCTGCACGTAGTCGGTGAACTCGACCACCTCGATCTGCAGACCCGCATCGGCGGCGAGCTCGTCCTTCACGTGGGTGAGGATCTCGCCGTGCGGCACCGGGTTCACGCCCACCTTCAGCACGCGGGGCCCCTCGGAGCCGTCGGTGCCGCCGCTGGCCTGGTCCTGGTCGTCACCTCCACAGGCAGCCAGCGTGATCGATGCGGTGAGCGCGGCCGTCAGGGCCAGCGCCCCGCGGCGGGTGGGGCGGGGGGTGTGCGAACGGGACATGGGATCTCCTCGGGGGGTCGGTCGGGGTGTGGGTGAGCAGGGATGAGGGTGAGGGGCGTCGGCGGGGGTGCTCTCAGTCGATCTGCACGACGGTGCCCTGCCAGGTGTCCTCGATGTAGGTGCCCACCTCATCGCCCTTGAGCACCTCGGCCAGCGCGGTGATGCGCTCGTCCTGGACGTTGTCGGAGGTGGTCACCAGGTTGATGACGAAGCGCTCGTCACGGGGGTCCTCCACCGCCAGCGCGTCATCCACCTTCAGCTGGTTCTGCACGGCGTAGTTGCCCGGCACGGCAGAGAGCTCGGCGTCGCCCACGGAGCGGGGCGTCTGGGCGGCCTCCACGGGCAGGAACTCCAGCCCCTTGGGGTTGTCCTGGATGTCCTCGGGCGTGGGCGGGGTGTCGCCGGTGTCGGCCAGGGTGATGAGCCCCTCCTCCTCCAGCAGCCACAGCCCACGGGCACCGTTGGCGGGGTCGTTCGGCACCGCCACGCGGGCGCCCTGCGGCAGGTCGTCCAGGGAGTCCAGCCCGTCGGAGTACAGCCCCATCGGCTGGTTGGAGATGGGGGCCACGATCTCGAAGTCGTAGCCGGCGGACTGCTCCTGGCTGGCCAGGAAGACGCGGTGCTGGTAGTAGTTCGCGTCCACCGAGCCCTCCTGCAGCGCCACGTTGGGCTGCAGGTAGTCGGTGAACTCCACCACCTCCAGCTCGAAGCCGTGCTCGGCGTCCAGGCCCTCCTCGTCCACCCAGCGCAGGATGTCCGAGTGCGGGGTGGGGGTGGCGGCCACGCGCAGCACCTGGTCGTCGCCGGCGGCGGCCTGGTCCTCACCGCAGGCCGAGAGGGCCAGCGGGCTCAGGGCGAGGGCCGCGACGGCGGCGGTGCGGGCGGGGGTCCAGGCCGAACGGGTGGACGGGGTCATGATGTCTCCTCGGGGAGGTGAAAAGGGGTGGGTGAAACAGGGCGTACGGGGGGAGGGGGTGTGAGGACGGGGGTGCGCGGAGCGGGTGGGCCGGGTCAGTGGCGGGTGATGCGGGCCAGCCGGTCACCGGCGAACTGCACGGCCACCACCAGCGCCATCAGCACCAGCACGCAGGCGACGGTGACGGTCATGTCGAAGCGCTGGTAGCCGTACCGGATGGCCAGGTCGCCCAGCCCCCCTCCGCCGATCGCGCCGGCCATGGCCGAGTAGCCGATGAGGGCCACGACCGTGACCGTGGTGCCGGCCACCAGGCCGGGGAGGGCCTCGGGCAGCAGCACCGAGCGGACGATCTGGGCGCGGCTCGCCCCCATCGAGGAGGCGGCCTCCACCTTGCCGGGGTCCACCTCGCGCAACGCGTTCTCCACGAGGCGGGCCAGGAAGGGGATGGCGCCCAGGGTGAGCGGCACGGCGGCGGCCGTGGGGCCGATGGTGGTGCCGGCCAGCACCTTGGTGAGCGGCGCGATGAGCACCAGCAGGATGATGAACGGGATGGAGCGCCCGGCGTTCACCACGGCGCCGACCACGGCGTTCAGTGTGCGGTGCGGCAGCAGGCCGCCGGGGGCCGTGGCCACCAGCAGCACGCCCAGCGGCAGGCCGAACAGGAGGCCGATGAGGGAGGACAGACCCACCATGTAGAGGGTGTCCACGGTGCCGTCGAGGAGCTCGGAGATGAGGCGGTCGGTGGTCATGCGGAGAGCTCCTGTCGGGTGGTGTGGGGCAGGGCGGTGGGGGCGGTCCAGCCGGCGGGGAGGTCGCTGGACGGGGCCGCATCGCGGACGATGAGGTCGAGCGTGCCCACGCGCGCACCGTGGAGGTTCTCCACGCGGGCAGCGGCCACCTGCACCTGGTGGCCGGCTGCGGTGAGCTCGGCGATCACGCGGGTCTCGTCCTGGGTGGCCAGGTCGACGGTCACGATGCGGGAGCCGGCCGGCAGGTCCGCCGGGTCCAGCCCGCGCACGGGGCGGGGCACCAGCTGGGCGGCCAGGGCACTGCCGCGGGTCGTGGCCACCTGGGCGAGGGTCCCGGACTCCACCACGCGGCCTGCCGAGAGGAGGGTCACCGCATCGGCCACGCGGGTGACGACGTCCATCTCGTGGGTGATGAGCACCGTGGTCAGGCCGAGGTCTGCCGTGAGCTCGCGCAGCAGGTCCAGCACGCTGGCGGTGGTCTCGGGGTCCAGTGCGCTGGTGGCCTCGTCGCAGAGCAGGACGGTCGGGCGGGTCACCAGGGCGCGGGCGATGGCCACACGCTGCTTCTGCCCGCCGGACAGCTGGCGGGGGTGGGCACCGGCACGGTCGGCGAGGCCCACACGCTCCAGCAGCTCGGTGGCGCGCTGTGCGCGCTCGCGGCGGCCCACGCCCGCGAGCTCCAACGGCAGGGCCACGTTCTCGGCGGCTGTCCGGGAGTCCAGCAGGTTGAAGTGCTGGAAGATCATGCCGATCTCGCGGCGGGCCCGCCGGACCTCACCGGTGGACAGGGCGGTGAGCTCGCGGCCGTCCACCACGACGCGGCCGCTCGTGGGCCGCTCCAGCAGGTTGATGCAGCGCACCAGCGTGGACTTTCCGGAGCCCGACGGGCCCACGATGCCGTGCACCTGGCCGCGATCGATCTGCAGCGAGACCTCGGTCAGGGCCTGGACCTCGCCGCCGCCGTGGCGGCCGGGGAAGGTCTTGGAAATGCTCTCCAGAGTGATCATGAGGGTCCTTTCGGGCAGGACGAACAGACCCGTCGGGACGCGTGGGAATGCGAAGGCAAGCCCATTGTCCGCCGGGCACGACGAAAAGGGGGGTACGTGGGTTCAGAGGGCCTGAGGGCTCACTGGGTCCGCGGGGTTCCGCCACATTCGGGCAGGGCAGGGACGACCAGAGGTGCTGTCAGGACCTCGTCCGCATGTGCATTCGCATGGTTTCCTCCATCGATTCTGGCGTTAGCACCCTCACCCGGTGACGGGGGGTTGCTGCGGTTTCAGGGAGCCAGATCTCTCCACCGCTCTGGATACAGTGCGGCGAATATACGACGTCGGTGAGGATTCACCAAATCGGCCCCTCGGGCGCGCCGGGAGGGCACGGGACTCCCGCCCTCGGTAGCGTGGGCGCCAGGTGCGGGGCGACCCTGCCCCGCCAACACCCGTCCGGGCACGCCCGGACCACGACACGAGAGGGGTACGGCCGATGAAGCTCTTCGGCAAGATCCTGTTCTGGCTGGGCGTGCTGTCGTTGATCCTCGGGATCATCGGCGCGGTCCTCGGCGCCACCAGCGTCGGGAAGGTCAACGACGCGGTCAACGACAAGTCGTCGATCGACGGCAGCACCTCCATCGCCATGGAGGACGGTGAGACCCGCATGCTGTTCGGCCCGTCCTCGGGCGGTGCCGACCAGTGCACCGCGGAGGGCGCCACCATCGAGGGCGCTCCTGCCGGGACGTCCGGCGAGGTCAATGGCGAGGAGATCCTGGGCATCGTCACCGCCTCCGGCGACGGCGACGTCACCATCACCTGTGAGGGCCAGGGCTATGGACTGTCCGGCCCGGCCTCCATGGGCGACTTCCTGAAGCTCGGTCTGGGCTTCCTGGCCGCGGCCCTGCTGATCCCGCTGGGTCTGCTGCTCATGCTGATCGGTGGTCTGCTGTGGTTCTTCGGCCGCAAGAAGGACCGCGAGCGCCGCACCAGCTACACCAACGGTGAGTACTCCGACCAGTTCTCGCGCTCCGCCCCGTACTCCCAGCGTGGTGGCCAGGCGCCGCCCGCCCCGGGCCAGTACGACGACCGTGGCAACGCCATGGGCTACGGCGCCGCGGGTGCTGCGGGTGCCGGCGCTGCCGGTGCCGGCTACGGCGTCATGCACGACGACGGCGAGCGTCGCGACGGCCGCCCGCTGGACGGCGACCGCCCGCAGTACGGCGAGCGCGTCCAGGACGGCGACACCTACGGCCAGCCGGTGCGTGAGGACCGCCCCTTCGGCGAGCCGCTGCGCGACGACCGTGGCACCACTCAGGACCGCCCGTTCCGCAACGACGGCGACTTCGGCCGCCCGCTGGACGGCGAGCCGGTGCGTGACGACCGTGGTGGGTCGGCCCCGATGGGTGGCGCCAGCCCCGCCGGTGGCACCCCCGCCGCCGGTGCTCCCGGCGAGCAGGCGTTCGACGCCGACGGACGGGCCCTGGTCGACCGCGACGGCAACCCGGTGCAGTACCGCCCGGCGGACGAGGGAGTCGGCCAGCAGGGCGAGCGCCTCGACGACCGTGGCGACCGCCCCTTCGGCGAGCCGCTGCGCGACGACCGGGACGACCGTGGTGACCGCCCCTTCGGTGGGGGCAGCACGCCTCCCCCGCCCCCGCGCGGTCACTGACCCGCGAGGGTGACCGCACGGTCACCCGGCAACGGCAGAGCCCCCGTGGTCCTCGGACCGCGGGGGCTCTGCCGTGTCCGCACGCGTGCGGCGTGTCGGCACCGGGCGCCTCAGGCCTGCACCACCTCGACCGTCGCCCCGGTGGCCGCCCAGCGCTCGTAGTGGTCGAGCACGTCGTGGCAGACGGCCTCGCCGTCGTACCCGAGGACGTCGTAGGACTCCCCGGTGGGCAGGGCCACCTCCAGCTGGGTGGTGGTGTCGTCCGCCTCGATGATGCGGGCGCCGTAGCTGGGTCGGGGCACCGTGCGCACCTGGACCGGGTACCGGAAGTCCTGGGTCAGGGCGTCGCCACCGGCCGGGACCACCAGGGCTGCCCGGCGCTTCACGCGGCCGGACTCCAGCGGCTCGCTGGCCTGCACGCGGGCGTCCAGGCCCCGGCCCCGGAGCTCCTCGGCCACGGCCTCCAGGGCGGGCAGCACCACGCCCTCGAGCTGCTCGGTGGCCTGCGCCACGGACACGCTGCCCAGGGCGCTGCCCAGGCGCTGGCGCCAGGAGCGTCCGGCGCCGTGGGGCCGCCCGACCAGCTGTCCGGTCACGCTGGCGCGCTGGGCGTCGGTGCGGGTGCGCTCGGCCTCCAGCGCCCGGTGGAGGCCCACCATCACCAGGATCATCACCACGGCGAAGGGCAGGCCCATGACGATAGTGGCACTCTGCAGCGCGGGGATGCCGCCCACCAGGAGCATGGCGATGGTCAGCACACCGGTGGCAGCGGCCCAGCCGACCCGCAGCGCCGGGTGGGCGTCGGTCTCGGAGTCGGGCAGCTCGCTGGAGAGGTTGGCCATCACCAGCGCACCGGAGTCGGCAGAGGTCACGTAGAACAGCAGTCCCACGAAGGTGGCCACGGCCACCAGCACCAGGGGCAGCGGGAACTGCTGCAGCAGGGTGAAGAAGCCCAGCTCCGGGGAGTTCATGGCCAGCTCACCGAAGTCCGCGTCACCGGAGCGGATCTGCTCCACGGCGCTGTTTCCGAAGATCGAGACCCACATGAGGATGTAGCAGAACGGGATGGTCATGGTGCCCAGCACGAACTGGCCGATGGTGCGTCCCTTGGAGATGCGCGCCAGGAACATGCCCACGAAGCACGCCCAGGCCACCCACCAGGCCCAGAAGAAGAGCGTCCAGGCGCCCATCCAGTCGCTGGGGTGGTCGTAGGCCATGGTGTCCAGGGTCAGTCCGGGGAACATCGAGACGTAGTCGCCCACGTTCATGGTGACCGCGCGCAGCAGGAAGGCGGTGTTGCCGGTGATGAGCACCCATGCGGCCAGGCCCACGGCCAGCAGCACGTTGAGCTGCGAGAGCAGGCGGATGCCGCGGTCCACACCGGTGGTGGCGGAGATGGCGGCCACCACCACGGCCAGCACCACCAGGCCCACCTGGGCAGCGGTGCCCTGCTCGATGCCGAACAGGATGTCGATGCCGACGTTCAGCATCACCACGCCGATGCCCAGCGAGGTGGCCACACCGAAGATGGTGCCCAGCACGGTGGCGATGTCCACCGCGTGGCCGATGGGGCCTCGCACCCGCTTGCCGATGAGCGGGTAGAGGGCCGAGCGCACCGCGAGCGGCAGCCCGTGGCGGTGGGCGAAGTAACCCAGCGCGATCCCCATCAGGGCGTACATGCCCCAGCCGGTGATGCCGTAGTGGAAGAGGGTCCAGACGGTCGCCTCACGGGCGGCCTCCAGGGTCTCCCCCGCCCCCTGCGGCGGGGCCAGGTACTGGGTGGCCGGCTCGGCGACGGCGAAGAACATGACGTCGGTGCCGATGCCGGCGGCGAAGAGCATGGCCGCCCACGCGAAGGTGGAGAACTCGGGCCGGTCGTCGTCGCGCCCCAGGCGCACCTTGCTGTGGCGGATGCCGAGGTAGGCCACGAAGACCAGCACTGCGGTGGCCAGGGCGATGTAGAACCAGCCGAACCAGCCGGAGATGTGGCCCACCAGCTCGCCGAGCTGCGTCTCGGCCATCTCGGGGGCCACCAGGGCCCAGGCGGCCACCGCGGTGGTGACCACGCCGGCCGTGACCAGCACGGGCCAGACGATGCGGGGTGCGGCCCCCGCCGTACCCGGCGGGGTGGAGGGTTCGTCGGTCAGGGAGGTGCTCACGGGGACTCCTCTCGTGCTCGTGTGTGTGCGTGCCCGAGGGGGCGATCAGATGTCGCGGCGCTGCTGACCGGCCATGGCCTGGGCGGCGGAGGGGATGGAGTCCACGGCGTCCCAGGCGCCGTTGCGGGGGTCGCCCTCGGGGTGGATCGGCATGCCGGCACCGGACTTGTAGACCGGGGGGTGCTCGGGGGCCAGCGGCGTGTTGCCTGCAATGAGGTCGGCGGCCTTCTCGGCCACCATCATCACCGGGGCGTAGATGTTGCCGTTGGTGATGGTGGGGAACACCGAGGCGTCCACCACCCGGAGGCCCTCGGTGCCGTGCACCCGCATCGAGTCGGGGTCCACCACGCTCATGGCGTCGCGACCCATCTTGGCCGAGCAGCTGGGGTGGAGCGCCGTCTCGGCGTCCTTGGCCACCCAGTCCAGGATCTCCTGGTCGGTCTGCACCTGCGGCCCGGGCGAGATCTCGCCACCGTTGAAGGGGGCGAAGGCCGGCTGGGACATGATGTGGCGGGCGGCCCGGATGACCTCCACCCACTCGCGCCGGTCGTTCTCGGTGGACAGGTAGTTGAACCGGATGGCCGGGTGGGTGAACGGGTCGTCGTTCTTGATGGCGAGGTCGCCCCGGACGTCGGAGTTCATGGGCCCCACGTGCACCTGGTAGCCGTGGTCGCCGCCGGCGGCGGTGCCGTCGTAGCGCACGGCGATGGGCAGGAAGTGGAACATCAGGTTGGGGTAGGCCACCTCGTCGTTGGTGCGGATGAAGCCGCCGGCCTCGAAGTGGTTGGTCGCGCCCGGGCCCCGGTTGCGGAAGAGCCACTCGGCCCCGATGTAGGGCGCCTTCTTGAGGTCGAGCCACGGCGCCATGGACACCGGCTGGGTGGCGGTGTGCTGCAGGTACACCTCGAGGTGGTCCTGCAGGTTCTGGCCCACACCGGGCAGGTCCAGGCGGGGAGTCACGCCGGCCGCCTGGAGGGTGGCCGGGTCGCCGATGCCGGAGAGCTGCAGCACCTGCGGGGAGTTGAACGCGCCGCCGCAGAGGATCACCTCACCGGCCTCCACCGAGTGCTTGGCCCTGCGGGGGCCGCGGACGAAGTCCACACCGGTCACGCGGGTGCCGTCCATGCGCAGGCGGGTGACGTGGCTGAGGGTGCGGACATCCAGGTTCTTGCGCTTGCGCACCGGGCGCAGGTAGGCGCGCGATGCGGAGAGGCGGCTGCCCTGGTGCACGTTCCGGTCGAAGGGTGCGAAGCCCTCCTGGCGGTATCCGTTCACGTCGTCGGTGCGAGGGTAGCCGGCCTGCTGGGTGGCCTCGAGGAAGGCCTGGAAGAGGGGGCTGCTGGCCGGTCCGCGCTCGAGCTTCAACGGGCCGGAGCCGCCGCGCCAGGCGTCTGCGCCTGCGGTGCAGGTCTCCATGCGCTTGAAGTAGGGCAGGCAGTGGGCGTGGTCCCACTTCTCCATGCCCTCGAAGGTGGCCCACTTGTCGTAGTCACCGGCGTTGCCGCGCTGGAAGATCATGCCGTTGATGGACGACGAGCCACCCAGCATCTTGCCGCGGGCGTGCGGGACGCGGCGGCCGCCCATGTGCGGCTCGGGCTCGGTCTCGTAGGCCCAGTCGTACAGCGGGTTGCCGCTGGGGAAGACCAGGGCGGCGGGCATCTGCACGAGCGGGTCCAGCAGGGACTCGGCGCGTCCGGCCTCGAGCACCAGCACGCTGGTGCCGGGGTCGGTGGACAGGCGGTTGGCCAGCACGGAGCCGGCGGAGCCGCCGCCGACGATGACGTAGTCGTAGCGCTTCTTCATGTCTCTCCTCGATGTCGTGTGCGTCCCCGGGTGCCTCAGCCGCGGTCGGTGAACCAGTCGGCGCGGGCGGGCCGGGTGTTGTGCCAGATGTGCTTGGTCTCGACGTACTCCCCCAGTCCGGCGACGCCGAGCTCGCGGCCGATGCCGGACTGCTTGTAACCGCCCCACTCGGCCTGCGGCACGTAGGGGTGGAA
The DNA here is from genome assembly GCF_041937525.1 of Kytococcus sedentarius. GTDB lineage: Bacteria > Actinomycetota > Actinomycetes > Actinomycetales > Dermatophilaceae > Kytococcus > Kytococcus sedentarius_A. The sequence continues at coordinate 456,436 of NZ_CP169391.1, read as the reverse complement.
GTCGTTGATCCAGATGGTTCCGTGGCGCAGGCGCGCGGCCACGCGGGCGGCCCGGCCGGCGTTCTCGGTCCACACCGCGCCGGCGAGGCCGTAGATGGTGTCGTTGGCGATGGCCACGGCGGCGTCCTCCGCTTCCTCGCGGGTGCGTCCGGAGAAGGTCTCGACGGTGAGCACCGGGCCGAAGGACTCGTCGTACACCGCATCCATGGAGGCGTCGCAGGCATCCAGGATGGTGGGCGGGTAGTACGAGCCGGCCGCCAGCTCGCCGCCGGGGATCTCACCGCCGCAGCGCAGCACGGCCCCCTGGTCCACGGCGTGCTCCACGTAGGCGTGCACCTTCTGACGGTGGTCGTCGCTGATGAGGGGGCCGGCCTCGGCGTCCTCGTCGAACGGGCCGCCGAGGCGGATCTGCTGGGCACGACGCACCAGCTCGTCGACGACCTGGTCGTGGACGGACTCCTCCACCACCAGCCGGCTGCCTGCCGAGCAGACCTGGCCGGAGTCGAGGAAGATCGCGGTGAGGGCGTTGTCGATGGCGGCGTCGAGGTCCGCGTCGGCGAACAGCACGAAGGGGTTCTTGCCGCCCAGCTCCAGGGCGACGCGCTTCACGGTGGGTGCCGCGGCGGCCATGATGCCGCGCCCGGTCTCCACGCCGCCGGTGAAGCTCACGAGGTCCACGTGCGGGTGCTCGGTCATGACCTTGCCCACCGGGTCGCCCGGGCCCATCACCAGGTTGCCCACGCCGGCGGGCATGCCCAGGCGCTCCAGGGTCTTGAGCAGCCACACCGAGGTGTGCGGGGTGAGCTCGCTGGGCTTGAGCACGAAGGTGTTGCCGGCCACCAGGGCGGGGGCCACCTTCCACGCGGTCTGCAGCAGCGGGAAGTTCCACGGGGTGATCAGCGAGCACACACCCACCGGCTCGTGGACGATGCGGGAGTCGACGTCCGGCATGCCGGTGTCCACCACGCGCCCCGCGTCGTGCTGGGCCAGGGAGGCGAAGTGGCGGAAGACGCCGATGATGTCGTCCATGTCGATGAGGGCCTCGGCCAGCCGCTTGCCGGTGTCCTTCGACTCGGCGCGGGCGACCTGCTCCTTCTCGGCCTCGAGGGCGTCGGCGAGGTCGGACACGAGCTGCGCGCGCTCGGGGGTCGGGCGGGTGGACCAGTCCCCCGCATCGAAGGCGCGGCGGGCGGCCGCGATGGCCTTCTCGGCGTCCTGGGCGCCGGCCTCGGCCACGGTGCCGACGTGGCTGCCGTCGGCGGGGCAGGTGATCTCACGGGTCTCGCCGGAGGTGGCGGGGACCCACTGGCCGTCGATGAAGAGCTCGGACACGGTCGTCCTCCTGGGATGTGGTCTGGCAGGTGTCGCGTGGGGCGTTGCGAACGGGCGCGTGACGGTGCGGTCCGCACCGTGCGCCCGGTGCCCGGGGGCCCGTGGGCCGCACCCGGTGTCGCCTGCGACAGCTCGACAGTAACGCACGTTTCACTGAAACGCACGTTACACCGACTTAGGATGGTCCGATGGTCACCAAGATCCCCGTGCGGGAACGACTTCTGGATGCCGCCACCCGGTTGATGTTCGTGGACGGCTCCGTGAGCACACCGGTGGACGTGCTCCTCAAGGAGGCCGGCGCCTCGGCCGCCAGCCTCTACGCGCACTTCGGCAACAAGGACGGCCTGCTGGCCGCGGCACTGGACCGCCGCCTGCAGGTCTGGACCACCGTCTGGGACGAGCACTGGGAGGCCGCCAGCACTCCCTCCGAACGTCTGCTCTCGGTCTTCGCGGCCATGACCGACTACCACGAGAACCGGCTGGAGGAGCGCTGGTGCTCCTTCCACGCCACGGCCTCGGCCCAGCCCTCCCCCGTCCCGGAGGTGGCGCGGGTGCTGGCGGCCGACCGGGAACAGCTGCGGCGGCGGCTGGGCCTGGCGGCCGCCGAGGCCTGCCCCCGGGACCCGGAGCGAGCGCAGCGGCTGGCCGACCAGGTGGAGGTCGCCTACGAGGGGATGCTCGCCCTGATGCTGCGCGGCCCCTCCAGCGAGGCCATCGCCATCGCCCGGTCCACGGCAGAGGAGCTGATCGCCGGCGCGTGCCGGGTGGACTGACGAGCCCGATGCGGTGGGCCCAGCACGAGCCGGGCGCGCCCCGGGTGCACGTCCCGGCGCGTCGACACCGTGGTGCGCCGCGCCGGGAACGCGTTCTGGCACCGTGAGCAGGAGCACCACCACCCGCGCACACCCAGGAGTCGACCATGGCCACCACCGCAGCCCCGCCCGGCGCCAAGCCCGAACAGCGCGGCGGGTTCAACCTCATCGGGCCCGGTCTGGTGGTGGCGGCCACGGGCGTGGGCGCCGCCGACCTGGTGGCCACCGTGATCGCGGGGCAGAAGTTCGGCTACGCACTGCTGTGGGCCGTGATCGTCGGCTGCATCCTGAAGATCGCCCTGGTGGAGGGTGCGGGCCGCTACAGCCTGGCCACCGGCCGCACCATCTACGAGGGCTGGCGCAGCCTGGGCCGGTGGACCTCCTGGTACTTCGCCCCCTACATCGTCATCTGGGGCTTCGTGTACGGCGCCGCGGCCATGGCCGGCACCGGCATCCCCCTGAACGCCCTGTTCCCCGGCCTCTCGGTGGCCTGGTGGGGCGTCATCTCCGGGCTCGTCGGCGCTGCCCTGGTGCTGCTGAGCCGCTATGCCGTCTTCGAGAAGGTCTGTGCCGCGCTGGTGGGCCTGATGTTCGTGGTGATGGTGCTCGCGGCCGCCTTCACGGTGCCCAACCTGCCGGACCTGGTGAAGGGCCTGGTGCCCACCATCCCCTCAGGTGGCCTGGTGAACCTGCTGTCCGTGGCCGGCGGTGTCGGCGGCACCATCACCCTGGCGGCCTACGGCTACTGGATCCGCGAGAAGGGCTGGAACACCGACCGCCACATGCGCCTGATGCGGGTGGACAACACGGTGGCCTACGTGGTGACGGGCATCTTCGTGATCGCCACCCTCATCGTGGGCGCGGAGCTGCTGTACTCCTCCACCCAGAGCGTGGCCGGTGGCGAGAAGGGCCTGTTGCAGCTCTCGGACGTGCTGGCCGAGCGCTACGGCGCGGCCGTGGGCACCCTGTTCCTGGTGGGCTTCTGGGCCGCGGCGATGTCCTCCCTCATCGGCGTGTGGAACGGCGTGTCGATGATGTTCGCGGACTTCGCCGGTGACGCCCTGGGGCAGCCGGAGGACCACCCGGACCGGCAGGCACGGGGCAAGTGGTACGTGGCCTACGTGCTGTGGCTGACCTTCCCGCCCATGATCATGATGTTCCTGGGCGAGCCGGTCTGGCTGATCCTGGCCTACGGCGTGCTGGGCGCCTTCTTCATGCCCTTCCTGGCCGTGACGCTGCTGTGGATCCTGAACACCGACCGCACGCCCGCGCTGTGGCGCAACAAGTGGCTCAGCAACATCCTGCTGGTCATCTGCACGGCGCTGTTCGCCTACCTGGCGGTGCAGCAGCTCGTCGACCTGGTCCCCAAGGTCGCCGGGTGGCTCGGCCTGTGACCCCCTCCGCGGTCAGGCCCCCGGTGCGTCGGCCCGGTCCGAGGACCTGATCCCCCGCATCAGAATGCGCAGGACGGCCCAGCCGACGAGCGCCAGCGTGATCCACCGGACCACGGTGTCGGGTGCGATCCCGGCCTGGGCGAACTGCTCGAGGTGGGCGATCTCCTCGATTGTCTCCTCACCGAAGACCAGCAGCACCAGGAACACCAGCAGGTTGCCGGCCACCAGCTGACCGAGCGCCGGGTTGACCAGCGTGACACCTGCGGCCACGCCGGCCCAGAGCAGGCGCCACACCCAGCGGGTGGCGGAGGGCCGGGAGAGGTCGGTGGGCTGTGCGACGGTGGACGTGGCCGTGCCTCGGCTGGCGTCCGACTCGGCGGTGCGGGCCTCGGGCATCGGTGTGACGTCAGACCTGCTCATGCCCCGCTCCCCCAGCATCCGCTGTGCCTGTTCGCGGCTGCGCTGCTCGGCCTGGGCGTTGAGGTGCTTGAGGTACTGCTCCGGGGTCATCCGTGACGGGTCCACTGCCATGCCGCCATGGTGGCACGACCCCCCGGCGGTCTCCGCCCCAGGTCGGTGCTGCGGAGCCATCGTCCGGAGGCAGACTGAGCCCACGTCGTCCCCTCGAGAAAGCGTGCCGCAGTGAGCCTCACCGGAAAGATCTTCACCCTGCTGGGAATCCTGGGACTCGTGGGCGCCGTGGTCATGGGGGTGTTCGGCATCCGGGCGGGCATCGCCACCGATGAGGCCGTGCAGGGGGGCGAGAAGGTGGGCCAGTCGATCACCCGTGAGCTGCAGGCGGACGAGACCTACCTGCTCACGCTGCCGTTGGACTCGGAGTCGGCCACCTGTTCCGCGTCCGGACCGGATGGTCCCCTGTCCACCAGCCTCACCGAGGATGACGAGCTGGCCGTGGAGAACACGGTGGACGGGGTGGGTGCCCTGCACCCGACGACCACTGGGGAGTACACCGTGCGCTGCTCCTCCCCCGACGTGAAGCTCAGCGAGCCCGTGGACACGATGGGGTACGCGTGGGCCGGCCTGGGCATCCTCGGCAGCCTGCTGGTGGGCCTGGGGTCGCTGGGCCTGCTGATCCTGGGCGTGATCCTGTGGGTCTGGGGCGCCTCGCGGAAGCGTGAGCGGGAGCGCAACCACCAGAACTGGGGTGGCCCCGGTGGCTACGGCGGCGGCGGCTACGGCGGCTACGGCGGCGCCGGGGGCTACGGCGGCGCGGGCGGCTACCCGCAGCAGCCCCAGGGCTACGGCCCCGGCCAGCCCGGCCAGTCCGGCTCCCACCCTGCTCCCCCGCCCCCGCCGCAGCAGCGGCCGGAGGACCGCGCTCCCTGGTCCTGACCGACCACCCGATGGGGTGACGTCCGCCGCGTGCGGGCGTCACCCCATCGATCTTCTCCGCCCCAGGTCGGTGCCGCTGCGGGCGTCCACCCGGGCACACTCACCACAGGGACGTCCCCTGGAGAGAGCGGGCCGCGGTGAACCTCATCGGAAAGATCTTCACCCTGCTGGGAGTGCTGGGGCTCGTGGCAGCCGTGGCCCTCGGGGTGTCCAGTGACCGGTGGGGCACCGCCACCGCCGAGGCAGTGCGTGGCGGGGACAGGGTGGGCCAGTCGATCACCCGTGAGCTGGAGGCGGACCGCACCTACCTGCTCACGGTGGACCTGGACGCCGCTTATGCGACCTGCCACGGCAAGGGGCCGGACGGGACGGCCATCGCGACCTTCGCCACCGAGGAGGACTACGAATTGGTGGACGGTGTGATGGAGCTGGCGGGGGCCGTGCACCCGACGCTCAGCGGTGAGCACACGTTCACGTGCTCCTCCCCTGACGTGCGGCTCACCGAGGCGGTGCACCCGTGGGGGACCAGCCTGCCCTCCTTGGGTGTCATCGTCAGCCTGTTGCTGGGTGTGGGGTCGCTGGTCCTGCTGGTGGTCGGCGTGGTCCTGTGGCGCCGGGGCTCGTCACGCGGCCCGGCTCCAAGGTCCGCGCTGCGCTGACCCAGAGTGTCCCCTGACTCTGTTCAAGGTTCGGTCAAGACGGCCGGGCGGGCCCTCGGGGCGTGCTTGTCTCAAGTCACACGCCGTCGAAACAGACGGACCGACACGGAGGTAACCCCCATGACTCGCCGTTCTCTCGCCCTGCTCGCGCCGCTGGCCGCAGCTGGTCTGATGGCTGGCCCCGCGGCCGCCGTCCCGCTGCACACGGCGCCGGCCTCGCCGTTCGTCGCGCCGGTGGCCGATGCCCACCACGCCGGTGACGGCCACGACCACGGTGCCGAGGCCGAGGACTGCGTGACCCCGCAGGACGCCCGCACCAAGCCGGGCTTCGTGCCCAAGGACCCGAACACCCTCACCCAGGCCGAGACCGAGGCCAACGAGGCGAAGCTGGCCGAGACCCTAGCCGCCAAGGGCCTGGCCGTGGGCGAGAGCGGCAAGCTGGAGCGCCTGAACGCGTTCGGTCTGGGTGGCAGCCCGGATGCGGTGCAGGCGCAGGCCACGTACGAGGTGCCGGTGCACTTCCACGTGATCACGGACTCGGCGGGCAACGGCTCGGTGAGCGCGTCCACCATCAACGAGCAGATGGACGTGCTGAACGCGGCCTACGCCGACGCGGGCTTCTCGTTCACCCTGGCCTCGACGCAGGAGACGGCGAACGACTCCTGGTACAACGTCACGCCGGGCACCTCGGCCGAGGACCAGATGAAGTCCACCCTGCACAAGGGTGACGCCGGTGAGCTGAACTTCTACACGGCCGACATCGGCCAGGGCCTGCTGGGCTGGGCCACCTTCCCCTCCAGCAACCCGGGCACCGATGACGGTGTGGTGGTGCTGACGGGCTCGCTGCCCGGTGGCGAGTCCGCCCCGTACAACGAGGGTGACACCGGTACCCACGAGGTGGGCCACTGGCTGGGGCTGTACCACACCTTCCAGGGTGGCTGTGAGGGCGGCGACCAGGTGGACGACACCCCCGCCGAGGCCTCCCCCGCCTCGGGTTGCCCCGAGGGCCGTGACACCTGCACCGCCCCGGGCACCGACCCCATCCGCAACTTCATGGACTACTCCAACGACGCGTGCATGGACCACTTCACCCCCGGTCAGGTGGACCGCATGCACCAGCACTGGACGGCCTACCGCGCCTGATGCGGTGAGCGCGCCACCCGCGGTGGCGCACCCCTTCTGAGCGCCGACGCCCGGTCACCACACGGTGGCCGGGCGGCGGTGTGTGTGGGTCACAGCTTGGTGGAGCCTCGAGGGGGACTCGTCGGCAGAGGCGCAGGACGTGACTCCATGGCGTCGAGGGTCTCGCTCAAAACCTCCCGGAACACGGTCATGAGCTCGTCCGGCGTCATGGCGAAGAAGGCCAGGACTGCACCCCTCCGCAGCGCGCCCTTGGCGTACGCCCGGACCACGGCCTCACGCTGCGATGGTGCGACCTCACCGCGTTCCACCGACTCGCGGAGGACGTCGGTGAAGGCTCGGGCGACCACCGGGGAGGACCCGAGGCTGGCGGCTCGCTCCGTGATGCCCACGAGCTCGTCCTCCGAGAGGAACCGAACTCGTGCAGGCTCGAGGAGGTGGCACCTCCACCACACCCGTCTGAAGATGTTCCTCGGGCCGCCCAGGACGCGACGCTGGTTGGGCAGACCGTCCTTGGTCACCGGCCACCTCCAGAACGCCACGTCAGGCAACACCACGAGGGTCAGGAAGTTCCACACCTCGGCCCGGCCTGCCTCCGCGGGCGCGAGTCCCTCGAGACCTGCGACGACGTCGATGAGGTCACTGTCGAAGGACCGGTCGCGGGACACGCTCCCCTCCGCCCTCTCCTGGGCGGTGAGGACGGCCCGGCGAAAGGTCAACAGCTGCTCATCGTTGACCACGCGCGAGGCGGTGGGGTGGACGAAGCGTCGCGGATGCTCGACCCCGGCCGCCGCGATGCGCTCCTCGCCGGACATGCCGGCGATTTCCCGGGCCAGCTTCTGGGCCGCAGCGTGGTCGAGTCGTGGATAGGCGGTGAAGGTCATGCGAGGTACCTCGTGCTTGCCTGGATCTCAGAGTCGAACACTCCACGCTCCAGCTTCCTCAGGGCCCGCACCTCAGCCATGGACCGTCCCCCGGAGAAGTTGCGCTGGAAGGCAGCCAGCAGCAACTCGCCGAAGCTCCCCTCCTCGTAGGGGGCGGAGGGGTCCAGGTCCTCGCGGTCCAGGGCGTGGTCCACGAGGCGTCGCTCGATCTCCAGGGTGAGCGCCGCGGGAACGTGATCGGGGAACTGACCGGTCTGCAGAGCCTCCCCGATCAGCGGGTGGTCCCGGTTCAGCAGGAGAGCCACCTGCATGGATGCCAGTTCGTCGAGGTCACCCTCGTGGACGTGGACGACCCACGCCGCTCCGGAGGGACCCTCACCCGACTCCGCGAAGGAGAGGGCTCGGGTGGGCAGTCGGTCGCCTGTGCCCTCGAGGTGGAACGTGGCGCTCTCCTGCCACATCAGCGATCCGGGACGACGAGCCGCCAGGACTTGGGGGGCAGAGCCGGGAGACTCGACCATGACGAGCGCCGTGACGGAGAGGGACCCGCCGAGGTCCTCGCCCTCGAGCTTCAGGGACAGGTGATTGAGACCCTCGGAGAGCTCCACCCGCTCACTGGACCCTCCGAGCCCGGAACCGGAGCTCCTCCACGTGAGCACTCCGACGAATCGGGCGTCGGGCCCATGACCGGTCGCGGACACGAGTTCCGCGAGATCCACCTCCAGAGCCCGCGTCACGTGCACCGGGAACTGGTAGTCCCAGTCGCCGACGGCCGCGCCCGCGGAGAACGTCTCGCCGGCGGTCTCGAGTTTCCACGGGCCCCCCTGCACACCAGAAGTGGCCCTCAAGAAGCTGGCGGTTCCCTTCACTCCGACTCCTCCTCCCACGACAGCGCCAGGGCGACAGCGGACTCCGGGGGCGCGGCCACCGCGATGCGCAGGCTGTGCGCGCCCTCAGGGATGACGAGCCGGTCCTCGAGCCGGGTGCTGGAGCCGTCCATCTCGACAGCCACCAGCCGTGCCGCGCCGTCCACCTCAGCACCACCACCCTCGAGCACTGCCATGGGTTGGACTCTCGCGACGAGCCCCGCATCGTCAGCGACACACTCCACGTCGTGCCACACGGCAGGTTCGCCGTCCACCAGCGCCAGCTCGGCACCGACGACCTTGAGGGTGCGCGTTGACCGGCCTCCGGCGCCACCTCCGCCCTCCCGCGACGGAGAGCGCTCCTTCACCCGTGCATCGACACCGGCACCGACGAGACCTCCAAGCCGGCTCGCCAGTCGGGTGAGACCGGCGAGGGCCGCCCCGTCCTCCGGGTCGGCGACTCCGGCGCGAATCTCGTCCTTGACGCGCTGATCGATGCGGTTGAGGGCGATCCTGACCGGGTTCCGCTGACTCTTGACGGTCGGCAGGCGTTCGGAGGACCAGTCGTCGTGTGCAACGGGTTCCGACCTGGCGAAGCTCGAGTCCCAGTCGTCCGCGGCGACGAAGACGCCCGCCGTGCTCTGCCCACCGGGGTCCTCCGCCACCGGCCGGTAACGAACGATGAACCGTGGGGTGCGCATCAATGCGATGTGGTTCGAGACGCCGCCGTCCGGCACGTACTCCTCCGACTCCTCCGCGGGCGCCGGGTAGGTGCGCCAGACGAGGTTGCCCAGGGCACCCAGCCCAGGGGACTGCAGCACCGAGGAGTGCCACGGCCACTCGGTCTCCCCTGCCTCCTGGGAACGCCGATAGGCATTGGCGAAGTGCTTGAGCCGAGGGTGGTCGTCGGGGTCGGCGAGGGCCTGCTCCTCGCGTTCAACGGCCATGGAGATCTTCGTCGTTCCATCCACGAGGTGGGGCCAAGCCCACCAGAGGACGGCATCCTCGATCTGGCGCATCACGTCCTGGAGCGACTGCCCCTCGTCATCCACGACGGGCCCCAGCACCATGAGGGACGTTCCGGTGTCGTCGCCACGGAAGGCGTCGAAGCCCATTCGCTGTGCCCACTGGTCAGCCACCTCCCCTGTGAGCGGCTCGGCACCGGTTTCCGGATCGGGCACCCCCCACCAGTGGCGCCCCGTGTACCGGCGACCGTCCTCGTCGTAGAACGGCGCCCCGAGGCAGATTCCGATGAGCCGCGAGACAAGCTCGCCCCCGGACCAGGTCCGGGAGTACGCGACAACGGTGGCACAGCAACTCGACCGCCAGAGGATGCCCTTGCCGAACCCATACGTGCCTCCCCCGAGGTTCTTTGCTGCGTCCCGACCCACGTTGCGCACGAAGTCGACGAAGTCCGTGGACTCCTCGGAGTGCCTGTCAGCCCTGGTCGGGCCGCCCAGGCCCCGAGTGCGGCGATCCGTCACGGTGAGGACCGGGGAGTCCTCAATCTCGTCCAGGAACTCCCGCAGGCTAGCCGTCTCGACGAACGAGTGCTCCGAAGGCGTCACCCGGAAGAAGCTCGCGAGGGCCTCGGCCTCCTCGATCGCCGGTGTCCACGCCTCGACCCGGAAGTCGATGGTGCCGGCCTCACTCAAGCGGGCGTCCCAGCTGTTCTGCAGCGTCTCGCGTAGGAAGATGTGCCAGTGCGGAAGGCGCGGCTGACCGAGGGCCTTACCAGCAGCTCGGGCGTCGATGTTCCCGCTGGCGTTGTACGGCTCGCTGAAGAGGTGCACTTCCGTCATTGACCAACCAGTCCGAGCACGGTTGCGGCCGACGCCTCGCTCTGTGTCAGTCGCGCCAGGTCGGCCTGGTACCGGACACCCACCAGTGAGTCCGCCCACTCGGCGCGCTCGAGCCCGGCCACCGTGATCCGGGGGAACTCGGCGTCCACCGCGATCAACCGTTCCTCGCGGACGTGGAAGGTGTGGGCGTTCGCTGCACTCGGCTCACCGCCCTCACACCCTGCGGCCAGCAGCGCCTGCGTCAGCGCGGGCGCCATTCTGAGCTCCGAGGGCAGGGACGCAACGATCGTCGCCAGCGTGTCGGGCCCGGTGGGGCTGGGTTCGAACTGCCGCACCAGGACGTACAGGTCTCCCTCCCCGGGCAGCTCCAGCTGTCGCAGTCCGTGGAAGGTGACACGAAAGCCCTCGTTGGCGGAGGTGGCCTTGACCTCCACCGCGCCCCCCGGGCCCTGGAAGTCGTGACGAGCCCGGCTGGGCCCAGTCCAGGCCTCGAGCGCCTCAGCGTGTCCCGCCTGGTGCGCGACGGAACGGAGCACGAGCAGCTCCGCCGCCAGGCCGAGCACGCTGGACCGTGACAGCTCGCCACTCACCCGCCGGAAGAGATCAGCCCAGGCCTCGACGGTCGACATCACGCACTCCTCGATCTCCCGCGCCACGGCGAGTTCGGAGAGGGCATCGATGAGGTCATCGCACAACAGGGCGAACTGGTGCGAGGTCTCGTTGCTCTGGTGCCGAAGGATCAGGCGTCCCTCGGCCTGGTGCGACTCGATGGAGATTCCGTTCGTCTCCCACAGCAGACGGTTGCCCCGCAGGTGTTCAGCCGGGATCACGAGGACGCTGCGCCCCTGACCATCGACCCCCGCGCGCATCTCCCCGCTGGGGGTGTTCCGGGCCGTCGGCAGGGTGCGCAGGTCGTTCTCCGCGACCCCTTGGCGACGGACGCGTTCGATGCGCTCGTAGCTCGGCCATGCGGGCTTCATGCGTCGGCCTCCTCGTCCTCTCGGTCCGCGGCGGCGAGATCCGCCTCGAGCATCTCCTGCGCCTCCTCCTCCAGCGCGATCTCCTCCGGTGTGAGGTCTGCCGACACGTAGTCGACGGTCAGGCGCTCGGACCTCGACGTGGGGAAGAACAGAGCCAGCCCCAGGACGTCCTCAGCCGCTTCCAAGGGCCTCCGCAGACTGACCTTCCCCCCGTTCCTGGACGTGGGTCTCAGCGGCTGGGAGTCCTTGTCGATCGGGTAGAGGCCGAGCATCGGCCTGTCGTCACCGAGGTCTTTCCGTATCCCCGCGATCTGCTTGTCCGTGGCCTTCGCCGGGACCTGTCTCGCGTCCGCTGCGGACATGCCGATCAAGCGGTCACGTGATCCGGTCAGCACCTGGATGTTCGTGTAGTCCTGCCACTCCTGGTGCACGCGTGAACGCTGGATGGTGCCGACGGTCTCGGGGCCGAGCTCCGCAGGCCGCCCTCCTCCACGCCCTACGACGAAGACGTCCCATGTGAGCAGCTCGCCGTTGCTCATCGCCTGCTCGATGTAGCGGCGGATCGGGTCCGGCTGGAGACGTCGCGCCTTGGGGTGGAACGAGTACTCCCCGAGGAAATCGAGCACGAGTTCCGCCGGCACGTCCCTGTAGAGGAAGGTGGCACGCTTCTCGCCCACAGTGGACCGGATGACCCCCGGTGCCGCCGCGGCCTTCTCCAGCAGACGACCACCGGCCCGCCAGTTGGACAGGAGCGTCTGGGCGTCGTCCCTGTCGAAGTGAATGGTCTGCTCCAGTTCCCCCGAGTAGCTGAGCTTGGCTGAGCGCGCATCGCGCATTCGCGCAGCTGACGTGACGCTCATCGCCGGGTGGGTCCGGATCAGGACCGGCAGTTGAGAGGGCGTGAGGTTCCTCGTGGCGTACTCCTCGATGTGTCGACGCACCTCGGCCTCGACCAGCGCCAGGTCCCTGAACCACTCGTGGAGTTCAGAGGTCATCCAGATCCTGACCAGGTGCCCGTACCCCCGCCGGTACCCGAACCAGCGCCCCATCTGCAGCAGCGTGTCGTAGGCAGAGCTGCTCCGCACGAAGTAGCTGCAGACCAACCCCTCGAGGGTCAGTCCGCGGGACAGTGTGTTGCCGCCCACCGCGATGACCGTCTCGCCGCGCTCCCCCGAGTAGTCCAACCGCTGGGTCGACTTCGAGTTGTCGACCACCACGGCGCACTCATCCGTGACTGTGTGAAGAACCTCGGCGATCTCCCACCAGGAGGGCAGTTCCACCTCCGCCCGGACCCGATCCCTCTCGGCCTCCCACAGCTCCTCGAGGCCCTTCATGGTGGCTTCGTCCTGAGCCTCGATGTGCTGAGCCCTGGCGCGGACGTGGGCCGACACCTCGTCGGCCAGCAGCTCCTGGGCAGAGGTCAACATGCTCGTGTGGATCAGCATGGACGAGTGGTCATCGGGCTTGGGCCCCAACCTCCGCGCGGCGGTGGCCAGCAGGAACCAGTCGATGGCCACCTCGAGGGAATCCGGAACACCCGGGGCCCAGCTCTCGGCCGCGGCTCTCCCCTTGGGCCTGACGTCCTCCAGATCCGCGTCGGGAATGAACCGGACGACATCCAGCCCCTCGTAGAACTCGTCCTCGTCGTCGAGCACCGCCCTGCCGAACAGCTGCTCTGCTCCGAAGTAGCCCTCCCCAGTCTCGATGGCGCGGATGAACGTCCGGGGGTAGAGGTCACCGACGTCTCCCGGATTGATGAGGAGATTCGCGAACGGCGTGGCCGTGTAGGCGACGTACGCGGCCTTCGGGAAGTCGAGGATCTCGCGGATCAGCCGGTTGATGGTGGACGCTCGCGCGCTCCTCGAGATGTTGATCGACGCCTGGTCGGCCTCATCGTCGATCACCAGGATTGCGGCGGAGTCCGCGTTGGCCCCACCGGACTTCAACCACTCGATGAGCTTCCTGAGGCGGTGGGGGTTCTTCTTCACCACGGCCAGCAGGCGCTGCTGGGGGTTGGCGAGGTGCGAACTGGCGTTGAGGTCCCCGGAGAAGTCCTGCTCCTGGCTGGTGAGGAGGACCCACTTGTCACGGTCCCGCCCCGTACCGACGAGGTCCCGCTCGAGTCGCTCCTGGGTCTGGCGCCGCAGGTTCTCCGTGACACCCGTCAGAACGATGATGAGCCGGTAGCCGGCGTCGGCACCCCTGGCGGCCAATGTCATGAAGTGCGTTGTCTTTCCCGACTGCACGTGGCCGAGCACCAGGCCCCGGGTGTCGAACTCCGGAGTCGTGGACGGCCGGAGGTCGTTCATGATCGTGACGGTGCTGCGGTCCTGGGCCTCGAGGGCGGACTCCGGCATGTTGTTGGCCTTGAGTCGGTTCCTCAGCCCCTTGTAGATCCGGTGATCGTCGCGCGGGAGGAACCACACCTCGCCCCGGTCCTGCAGGTCCTCCAGGCCGGGGTCGAACTCAGCACGAATGAGGTCTCGCTCGTGCTCGAAGCGAGCCACGATCTTGTCGACCTGTTCGGTGGGCAGGCCCATCAATCGCGTGAGTTTGGACCGCGCTTGAGCCACCGACTCCCCTCGCTCGACCCTGTTCTGGAACTCGTCGTAGTACTCGTCGAACGCCTCTTGGTCCATGTCGGCGACCCTCTCAATTCGCATGTGTCCTGGGCCACACTATGCAGTGGTTCCGCACGTAGCCACCGCAAGTCCGAGTTCCACGCTCTCCACGGCGATCTCCGTCTCCGTGTGCTCCCAGACACGCACCACGGTCCAGCCCTGAGCCATGAGGATCTCGTCGGTGGAGCGATCCCGCTCCACGTTCCCGGCCAGTTTCTCCGCCCACCACCCGGAGTTGTTCTTCGGGCTCACACCGTGAGCGGGGCACACGTGCCAGAAGCAGCCGTCCACCATGACGGCCACGCGTCGGCCCGGGAACGCGATGTCAATGGATCTGCGCGGGGCGCCCGGCACCCGGTACGCCACGCGATAGCGGTACCCGCGGTGATGCAGCGCCCGCCGGAGGGCCATCTCGGGCTGGGTGCCCACTCGTGGCTGCCGTCGCATCCGGGCCCGCACGTGGGGCGAACGCGGCTCAGGCGTTGTCGAGCACATCCGAGACTCGGGCGGCGATCTGCTGGGCCAGGAACGGCGGAACGGCGTTCCCGACCTGCTGGTACTGCTTGGTCCGATTGCCGGCGAACCAGTAGTCATCGGGAAAGCTCTGCAGTCGAGCCGCTTCGCGCACGGTCACGCTGCGCATCTGCGCCGGGTCCGGGTGGATGAAGTAGTGACCGTCCTTGGCCAAGTGGGCCACGACCGTCGAGGAGGGACGCCCCCAACGCTGCACCCGGAATCGGTCCGCGAAGGGGCGGGACTCCTTCCCGATGTTGGCGTGGCTGGGCCTGAACTCCTCCGGCAGGTCGTGAACGCTCAGCACCTTGTCCTCGGCTGCGAGGTTCGCCAAGTAGGCGTAACGACGCAGGTCCGCCGCCATGTGCCCACGCGTCTCGTGATGGGCGAAGCCCCCGATGTCGCGCCTCACCCACTCCAGGTAGTCGGCGGCAGCCTCTCGTCCAGCAGGCCGCTCGGACGACCCTACCCACGGACCTCCGACTCCCAGCACGACGTCCTTCGGGCTGGGGCGCTCCGCTGCAGCGAACGCCTCGGCCCTCACACGGGCCCAGGCCTCCCAGCTGTCGTCCCCCTTCGGGGTCAACCTGGAGCGCAGCGATGGAAGGTCTGCGAGAGCGTCGCGCACGGTGAGCTGGTCGCCCTGACGCTCGAGGGGACGCCACGCTCGATGCGCCTCCAGCGGAAGATCGTCACGAATGCCGACCAGGATGACCCGGTGCCTCGCCTGCGGAACGCCGTGGTGCTCCGCACGCACCACGAAGTCTCGAGTATCCTCCACCGACCCGTTCCGGACCGTCAGGCTCCTGACCCGGTACCGCCGCCCCACCCGGCTGAGATCACTCAGGATCCTGTCGAAGAGCCGCGCCCCGCCGTGCGTGGTCGACAGCATCCCCTTGACGTTCTCCATGACGAAGACCGCGGGCTGGAACCGCGCCAGGATGTTCAGGTACTCGCGATACAGGAAGTGCTTGACGTCGTCCTCGAACGCCGCGTCGTTCACCCGCCGCGATCTCCCCGCCAAGGAGTAGGCCTGACAGGGTGGACCCCCGATGAGCGCCCAGGGCTCCGGATCCTTCCCCAGAGCCGAGCTGATCAGCGCGTCACTGTCAGCCCTCGTGGAGGGCCCCAGCTCCACCTGGTGCACATGGGCGGAGGCCTGGCGCCACGCACCCTCGACGTCACGGTGACTGCTGAAACCCGCCAGGTCGAGCTCCCCCCTCAGCAACCGGCGATGGGACTCGCCGCGACCGCCCTCCTGCTGAAGGATCCGGTGGGTGGCTCGTGTGGTCAGCGTGGAGATGGCTGCGTCGTCCATCTCGAACGAGCCTGCGATGTCGAAGACTGTGCCGCCCTGGAGGCTGGCGAAGCCCTCGTTGAGCCCCCCGGGCCCCGCGAAGACATCAATGACCTTGTGCATACTCACCGTCGCCCTGCATCCCTCGGTGTCGACGGGTGCGTGATCATGGCGCAAGAGTATGCCCCACCCCTCGGCCGCATCACACCCGGTGCGGAGCTGGCCATGAGCTGCGAAGCTGAACCCATGGCAGGCAAGTGGGAGTTGCAGCAGTGGATCCTCGAGGCACTCGAGAAGCGAGGCGGCGAGGCGCACTGGATCGAGCTGGCGAAGGACATCTGGCAGGTGCACGAGCAGGACCTGCGAGCCTCCGGTGACTTCTTCTACCGCTGGCAGTACGACATGGGGTGGGCCGCCCAGAACCTGCGGGACAGCGGCCGTCTGGAGAAGATCGGACGCTCGGGAACGTGGGCGCTGCCCTCGCGCTCCGACCAGTCACCCGCGGCCGACTGACCCCTCACCCGCGGTGGGCGACGCCCACCGCATCGGCCCACGCCGCCATGCCAGCGGGCAGCTCCGGGGCGACCGCTCCCGCATCGAGCAGGGCGATGGCGTCCGGCGCGGGCACCCGCTCGCCACTCCCCCGCGTGAGGAAGCGCCCCGCCACCCAACCCCGCGCCACCTGCCGGCCGGCCCGGGTGAACAGCTGCTCCAGGTACACCACCCGCGGATCCCAGCCCACCACCCGCGTGGCGATCTCGAACGCCTGCCCCAAGGTCAGCGACCGCTTGTAGGTGACCGTCTGCGCCGCCACCACCGGGTACCACCGCCGCTCCCCCAGCAGCGGAAAGCCGCCCACATCGGCGATGTGGTTGCTGCGCGCCACGTCCATCATCTGCAGGTATGTGCCGTTGTTGACGTGCAGGTAGAAGTCCAGGTCACCGGGCCGCACCCGCATGCGCGTGACCGAGGGGTCCAGCACCCCCATGCCCGGCACCGGGCGCCGCGGCCGCAACGTGGCGCGCGTCAGCTGGATCTGCCGCGCCACCTCAGCGGTCCCGCTCGGCGTCTCGCCCGCTGAACCACCCGCCGGCATACAACGCCGCAGCCACCAGCACCGGCTGGAAGAACAGCCGCACCAGCCGCTTGGTGTCCGTGTCCAGCCCGAACGCGTCCACCCCCTCGGTGTACTGCGAGACGTTGCCCGGGAAGATCGCCACGTAGAACGCCGCCAACGCCAACCCCGTGTACCGGCGCGCCCGCGGCAACGCCAACATGCCCACCCCCAGGGCGATCTCCGCCACCCCCGAACCCAGCACCACCAGGTCCTCCGAGACCGGCACCCACTCCGGCACCTGCGCCTGGAACTCCTCCCGCGCGAACGACAGGTGCGAGACACCCGCAAAGGTCATGAACCCACCCAGAGCGATGCGGACGGCGTGTTCGGACAGTCGACGAATACCCATCCCCCGACCCTACGCACGCTCGGCCGACAGCGCCTGCGGGAACAGCACCCCCGCCCACGGGAGTTCACCACGGAGCACGCCACACCCCATCGAGAGGCGCACGCCATGAACGACACCCCGACCACCACCCGACAGATCGTCCTGGCCTCCCGCCCCCACGGCGACCCCGCCGAGGAGAACTTCCGCCTCGAGGAGGCCGAGCTGCCCGCCCTGGAGGACGGCCAGGTGCTGGTCCGCACCACCGTCATGAGCGTGGACCCCTACATGCGCGGCCGCATGAACGACGCCAAGTCCTACGTGCCGCCCTTCCAGATCGACGAGCCGCTCGACGGCGGCGCCGTGGGCGAGGTGGTCGACAGCCGTGCCGACGACCTCCCCGTCGGCACGATGGTGACCCACCAGCTCGGCTGGCGGGAGCACGCCGTCGTGGACGCCGACCAGGCCCTGCCCGTCGACACCGCGGACGTCGGCGACTCCGCCTACCTGGGCGTCCTGGGCATGCCCGGACTCACCGCCTACACCGGGCTGTTCCACATCGGCCAGTTCACCGAGGGCGACACCGTGTTCGTCTCCGGCGCGGCCGGAGCCGTGGGCTCCCTGGTGGGCCAGATGGCCAAGCTCGCCGGCGCAGGCCGCGTGATCGGCAGCGCCGGCTCCCCGGAGAAGCTGGAGCGCCTGCACGAGCTCGGCTTCGACGCGGGCATCAACTACAAGGACGGCAACCTGGCCGAGCAGCTGCGCGAGGCGGCCCCCGACGGCATCGACCTGTACTTCGACAACGTCGGCGGCGACCACCTGGAGGCGGCCATCGGCGCCCTCAACACCCACGGCCGCGTGACGCTGTGCGGCGCCATCTCCCAGTACAACGCCACCGAGCCGCCCCCCGGCCCGCGCAACATGTTCCAGGCCATCGGCAAGTGCCTCACCCTGCGCGGTTTCGTGATGACCGAGTACGCCCACCTCCGCGCCGAGTTCCTGCAGCGCGTGCAGCCCTGGCTGGCGCACGGGCAGCTCGACTGGGACGTCACCGAGCGCACCGGCCTGGAGAACGCCCCCGCCGCCTTCGGGGAGCTCTTCACCGGCGGCAACACGGGCAAGATGGTGGTGCGTCTCTGATCCCGATGGGGTGAGCGTCGCCCTACGCTCAGGGCATGAACGCTCCGCGCCCCGCTGTGCGGGTGGTCCAGGCCCTGGTGGACTCCGGTCTGCTGCCCCCGGAGTCCACCGCGGACGCCACCCGGGTGGTCGACGAGACGCTCCAGGAGCGGGGCCGGGGCCCGGCCGCGCCCCGGCCCGATGCTGCGGGGCCCGACACACCCCGCTCCGGCGCCCGGATGGCCGAGCTCGCCGCCTACGCCGTCGCCGCCCTGGTGGTGGCCGCCATCGGCCTGCTCGGCGCCCAGTTCTGGGGCGACCTCACCGCCTGGCAGCGCGCTGCGCTGCTCGGCACCATCGGCGCGGTGCTGCTGGCCGGGGCCGCGGTCGCCGCCCGGGTGGCCACCGGCAGCTGGGCCGGTGCCCGGGACGCCTCGCTGCGCACCCGCCTGCTGGTGGGCACCCTGGTGACCGCCGGCACCATCGCGGCCGCCGTGTCCTTCGCCCTGGTGGTGGACGAGCTGTGGGCACCCGAGCCGTACGACCCGTACAACATCGCCACCACCGCGGGCGCCGGACTGGCGATCGTGCTGCTGGCCGTGGCCCACCTGCGCTCCCCCTCGGCCCTGCTGCACGTGGCCCTGGGAGCGGCCATCGTGGTGCTGCTGGCCGCGGTGCACCTGGGTGAGTGGCCCGACTCCGAGCTGCGCCGGGCGCTGATCGTGCTGGCCGTCGGTGCCCTCTGGCTGCTGCTGCTGGCGCTGCGCGCCTGGGCCGAGCCGGCCGTGGGCGCAGGCATCGGTTCGCTGCTGCTGCTGGTGGGCGCCCAGCTGCTGCTCACCCTGGACACCCCGGCCTGGGCCCACGCCGCCACCCTCGCTGTCGCGCTGCTGCTGTTCGCCCTCTACTGGGCGCTGGGCCACTGGCCGCTGCTGGCGGTGGGGGTCCTGGCCATCACCGTCGTCGTCACCGAGGCGCTCATGGAGTGGACCGACGGCTCCCTCGGCGCCGGCGGCGCAGTGCTGGTGGCAGGGCTGTGCCTGCTGGCCGGCTCCGGGGCGGCCGTGGTGCTGCGGCGCCGCCGCGAGGCGTCGTACGCGGGGTGACGCTCCCCCGCATCGGGGCCGGGGTCAGTGGCCCGGCACGTGGCGGGTGGACTCACGCACCCGCTGGGAGATGCGGTGGTTCACGAACGCGAGCGGCACGATGGCCAGCACCGCCGAGAGGCACATGAGCGCACCGGGCACCCCGGTGGGCACGTCGGTCAGGTAGGCCAGCCCGACGCCGAGTGCCAACCCCAGGACGATCACGCCCATCGCGCCCATCACCCACGGACGGGCCCGCAGGTGGACCGCACGGCGGCACCCGTCGCAGTGCGAGGCCTGACGGCTGTCCAGCATGAGCACACCGGTGGTGCCGCTCACAGGGCGCCCCACCGCGCGCAGGTCGAGCGCCAGCACCCCCAGCAGGAGCACCAGCAACACACCGATCAGCAGGGCCTGGGGGGTCACGGGGCCACGCTCCCGTCGAACTGCGCGGTGGCCGCGGCGCCCTGGGGGGCGGCCGGTGCGGGCACTCGCCGGCGTTCCCAGGGCAACCACGCCTCCACCACGAAGCTCCCGTCCTGCGGCCCGGCCTCGAGCTGCCCCCCGGCCAGGGCGACCCGCTCAGCCATGCCCGTGAGCCCCATCCCGCCGCTCACGACGTCCGAGGGCACCTCCTCCACCGGCGGCAGCGGGTTCTCCACGCGCAAGGTCACACCACGGCCCGGTGCACCCCCGATCTCGATGCGGAGGGGCTGGCCGGGTGCGTGCTTGCAGGCGTTGGTCACCGACTCCTGCGCCACCCGGTAGGCGTGGCGGCTGGTGGAGCCCGGGAGACTCTCCAGGATCTGCTCCCAGAGCCGCTCAGGGACCTCCAGGTCGATGGTGCAGCCCATGCCGGAGGCCTCCTGGACCATCGTTCCCAGGCGGCGCAGGTCAGGCACCTGGGGCGACCCCTCACTCGGGGCGCCATCGGCGTCGTTCGAGCGCAGCACGCCGAGGATCTCCCGCAGGTCCTCCAGGGCCTGGCGGGCCTGACCGGCGATGGTGCCGGCGGCCTCCCGCACCTGCTCGGCCTCGAGGTCCTGCCGGTAGGCCAGCGCACCGGCGTGCATGGACACCACCGAGAGACGGTGGCCCAGGGCGTCGTGCATCTCGCGCGCGATCGCGGTGCGCTCCGCCAGGCGGGCCTGCGCCACGCGGGCGGTCTGCTCGCGCTCGGCGGCCGCAGCCTCCTGCTGCGCCACCCAGGCCAGCTCGCGGCGCGCACCGATGTTCCAGCCGAGCAGCACGAAGACGGCGCCCACCATGAGGACCAGCAGCTGGTTGGCCAGGAAGTCCACCGGTGCCGCACCCAGCTCCTGGTTCACCACCCAGCGGTCGATCGCCGTCTGCACCACCCAGGACGCAGGCAGCAACAGCATCACGGTGGCCACGATCGGAGCCACCCGACGGCGGCTCGCCAGGGAGACCAGGGCCAGCAGGTGAGCGGCCATGGCGAAGGCCGAGAACGGCATCATGGCGCCGGTCAGCACGGACACGGTGACCGGCCTGCGTCGCCGCCACAGCAGCAGGGGGAGGGACAGGGCACCCAGCACCAGCTCGAGCGTGCGGAGGTCGCGGAGCTGTTCCAACAGCTCCTGGTCCTCGATGCCGCTGAGCGTGCCGTAGTTGAAGGCGAACAGGACGGCGCCGACCACCACCACGGCGGCGAGGCGGGCGACCTGGTCCCACGTGGTGAGACGCGGGAGCGGGGCACGCTGCGCCGGCTCGGGACCCCACAGGGTCGCGAGCCGCTCCCCCAGCCCCTGGCGCGCGCTCATCAGGGTGATGCTACGGGGTGCCGGGCCGGGGGGTGGAACACGTGGTCTGGCAGAACCTTCGGCTGCATCCCCTCCCCAGTCCCCACATCCCGCATCCCGCATCCCGCATCCCGCATCCCGCATCCCACATCCCCCCATCCGCACGATTCTGTCTTCTCCTCGTCCAACCCGACGCGCATACACGGGTCATGCTGGACGGGGAGAAGGCAGAACTGGTGGTGGGGTCAGCCACTGGGGGTGGGGTCAGCCACCGGCGGCGCAGCCGGGCGCAGCCCTTCGGCGACCGCACGCCTGTGGGGGCCACCCGTGCGGTACGGGTGGCCCCCACTGGTGGGGCCGCGTGGTGGATGCGGCTCGCGATCAGCTGCAGCCGGAGGTGCTGCCGCAGCCCTCGCAGATGTGGCAGGAGCCAGCCGGGCGCATCTTGATGCCGCAGGTCATGCACAGCGGCGCGTCGGCGGCCTTGCCGAACTTGGCCTCCATCAGCTCCGCGGAGGAGTGCACACCCGAGCCCGCGGGCTGGGCGGCACCGGCCACCGTGGCCTGGGCGCGGGCACCGGCGTCACCCTCGACGTCGGTGTCGGCGGCCTCCACGTGCTGGGCGCTCGTGGAACCCTCCGGGCGCTTGGCGGCCGCGGGGGCGATGGACTGGCTGTAGGACTCCAGCTGCGACTCCATGGACTCCTCGTCGTCACCCTCACCGGCCTCGGGGGCGTACGAGCCGGTCTCCAGCTGACGCGCCCGCTCCTCGGCGGTGTGGATGCCCATGAAGTCACGGGTGTCGAAGTCCATGTAGTCCAGCGCCAGCCGACGGAACACGTAGTCCATCAGCGACTGGGCCATGCGCACGTCCGGGTCGTCGGTCATGCCGGCCGGCTCGAAGCGCAGGTTGCTGAACTTCTCCACGTAGGTCTCCAGCGGCACGCCGTACTGCAGGCCCACGGAGACGGCGATGGAGAAGGCGTCCATCACACCGGCCAGGGTGGAGCCCTGCTTGCCGAACTTCAGGAAGATCTCGCCCAGCGAGCCGTCCTCGTAGGTGCCGGCCGTCAGGTAGCCCTCGGCCCCGCCCACGGCGAAGCTCGTGGTCTGCGCGGTGCGGCGCTTGGGCAGGCGACGGCGGACCGGGCGGTACTCCACGACCTTCTCCACCGGGGCGGCAGCGGCCTCGGCGGACTCGCTGGAGCCGTCGTCCGCGGAGCCCTTGTTCTCACCCTTGCCGCTGGACAGCGGCTGGCCCACCTTGCAGTTGTCGCGGTAGACGGCCAGCGCCTTCAGACCGGACTTCCAGCCCTCCAGGTAGACCTCCTCGATCTCCTCGACCGTCGCCCGCTCGGGCAGGTTGACCGTCTTGGAGATGGCACCGGACAGGAACGGCTGCACGGCCGCCATCATGCGGACGTGGCCCATCGGGGCGATGGCGCGCTCCCCCATCGCGGTGTCGAAGATCTCGTAGTGCTCCTCGGCCAGGCCGGGGGCATCCACCACGTGACCGTGCTCGGCGATGTACTCCACGATGCCGTCGGTGGTCGCCTGGTCGTAGCCGAGCAGCTTCAGGGCGCGCGGGATCGTCTGGTTGACGATCTGCATGGACCCGCCGCCGACGAGCTTCTTGAACTTGACCAGCGAGAAGTCCGGCTCGATGCCGGTGGTGTCGCAGTCCATCATGAAGCCGATGGTGCCGGTGGGGGCCAGCACGGAGGCCTGCGCGTTGCGGTAGCCGTGCTCGTCACCCAGGGCCACCACGGCGTCCCAGGCCTCGGTGGCGGCGTCCTGGATGTGGGCGTCCATCTCGTGCATCGGCGCGAGCTCGGCGTTGGCGTCGCGGTGCTGGCGCATCACGCGGTTGTGGGCCTCGGCGTTGCGGGCGTAGCCGTTGTACGGGCCCACCACGGCGGCCATCTCGGCGGAGCGCTTGTAGGACGCACCGGTGAGCAGCGAGGTGATGGCAGCGGCCAGCTGGCGGCCGCCCTCGGAGTCGTAGCCGTGGCCGGTGGCCATCAGCAGGGCGCCCAGGTTGGCGTAGCCGATGCCGAGCTGGCGGAAGTTGCGGGTGGTCTCGCCGATGGGGTCGGTCGGGAAGTCCGCGAAGCAGATGGAGATGTCCATCGCGGTGATGACCAGCTCGGTCACCGCCTGGAAGCGCTCGGTGTCGAAGGTGTCGTCGTCGTTGAGGAACTTCAGCAGGTTCAGGCTCGCCAGGTTGCACGACGAGTTGTCCAGCGACATGTACTCCGAGCAGGGGTTCGAGGCGTTGATGCGGCCCGACTCGGGGTTGGTGTGCCAGTGGTTGATGGTGTCGTCGTACTGGATGCCCGGGTCGGCGCACTCCCACGCGGCCTTGGCCATGCGGGTGAACAGGTTCGCAGCGTCCACCGTCTCGATGACGTCGCCGTTGGTCCGCGAGCGCAGGCCGAACTCCTCGCCGTTCACCACGGCGCGCATGAACTCGTCGGAGACGCGCACCGAGTTGTTGGCGTTCTGGTACTGCACCGAGGTGATGTCGTCGCCCCCCAGGTCCATGTCGAACCCGGCGTCACGCAGGGCGCGGATCTTGTCCTCCTCACGCGCCTTGGTGTCGATGAACTCCACGATGTCCGGGTGGTCGACGTCCAGCACCACCATCTTGGCCGCACGGCGCGTGGCGCCACCGGACTTGATGGTGCCCGCCGAGGCGTCCGCACCGCGCATGAAGGACACCGGGCCCGAGGCGTTGCCGCCGGAGCTCAGCAGCTCCTTGGAGGAACGGATGCGCGAGAGGTTCAGGCCGGCACCGGAGCCGCCCTTGAAGATGAAGCCCTCCTCGCGGTACCAGTTCAGGATCGAGTCCATCGAGTCGTCGACGGACAGGATGAAGCAGGCCGAGACCTGCTGCGGGCTCTTGGTGCCCACGTTGAACCACACCGGGGAGTTGAAGCTGAAGATCTGGTGCAGGAGCGCGTAGGTGAGCTCGTGCTCGAACACCAGCGCGTCGTCCTCGGTGGCGAAGTAGCCGTGCTTCTTGCCGGCCCCCACGTAGGTCAGCACGACCCGGTCGATGAGCTGCTTGAGCCCGGTCTCGCGCGCCGGGGTGCCCACGGCGCCGCGGAAGTACTTGGTGGTGACGATGGTGGAGGCGTTGGCCGACCAGAAGCTCGGGAACTCGACGTCCTCCTGGCGGAAGATCACCTCACCGGTCTTCCAGTTGGTCTGCTCGACCGTGCGCTTCTCCCAGGTCACCTCGTCGTAGGGGTGCACACCGGGGGTGGTGTGGATGCGGTTGATCGTCAGTCCACCGCCCGACTGCTGGGTCGCTGCGGGAGCCTGTGTGGTGTCGGTCATGACCTCTCCTGGGTGGTGCGAGTGGGGCGGGTGGGCGGCCGGGGCCGCCGGGTCTGGTGGGCGGGTGGGTTCGGGGGTGGCGCGATGGGGTGAGCGTCTCAGCGGGCGCCGACAACCTCGGGCTGCGTGGCGTCCTGGGCCGCTCCCCCGCCGGCGGCGTCCTGGCGGAGCTCGGTGATGGCGTCCTCGAAGTCCGCCAGCGAGTCGAAGTTGCGGTACACCGAGGCGAATCGCAGGTAGGCCACGAGGTCGAGCTCGCGCAGGACGGGAAGGACCGCCATGCCGATCTCGTGGGCGTCGATCTCCGCGTGGCCCGAGGCGCGGATGTTCTCCTCCACCTGCTGGGCCAGCAGCATGAGCTGGTCGTCGGTGACCGGGCGTCCCTGGCACGCCTTGCGCACTCCGGACATCACCTTGTCGCGCCGGAAGGGCTCACTGGCACCGGAGCGCTTGACCACGCTGAGGGTGGCCGACTCGATGGTGCCGAAGCGCCGCTCGCAGGCCGCGCACTGGCGGCGTCGACGGATCAGCGTGCCCTCGTCCTGGACGCGCGAGTCCACCACCTTGGTGTCCTCGTGGCGGCAGAATGGACAGTGCACGTCAAATCCCCTTGGTTGCGCGAAATTGGCTCATCTAGTGGTCCTGAGCACCTCCGACCACTAGATGTAGAGCGTACGGGTCACCGGGCCTGGCTGCAAACACCGGCGCGTCGACCGCGGGATCCCCACCGCGGGACGCCGAATCACCGGCGCGTCGCGGGCCGGGTCACCGGCCCGTCACCAGCGCGGAACGGTCATCTCCTGGGCACGGAAGTCCAGCTCGACGCCGTCCTGCGTGACCTGCACACCGGTCCACCGCAGCCCCTCGAAGCTCGGCAGGTAGACGTAGGTGGACACCCGCGGCAGCAGCCCGTCGATCACGTCCTGGGGCACGTCCACCTCATCGAGGCTCGCCTCGGCGTCCCGCAGCCCGAGCTGGCCGGTGCGGCCGTCCACCACCGGTCGCCCGGTGACGCGGACCGGGAGCCGCTCGCCCAGCACGCCCACCTGCGTGGTGATGGTGAGCCGGCCGTCGTCGTCCCCGGAGAGCTCCACCCCCGTCACGCGGGAGAGGTCCTCCCACGTGGTGGCCGCACGTCCCGAGCCGCTGCCGATCACCACCTCGCCCCCAGCGAGGCCGCGCACGTCGTGGGCCACGACGTCGACGTCCAGCACGATCTCCTCCGCCAGGACCGTCGCGACGGCCCCGTCCACCCCGCCGGTGATGCGGTCGTAGTCGTCCCGCACCACCTGCCAGGTGGCCGGCCAGCCCTCCACGTCGGCCGTGACCCGCCCGTCGGCCACCTGGCCGACCTCGGACTCGATGCGGTTCTCCACGTACTGGCGCAGGAAGACGTCACCGACCACCAGGCCGAGCACGACGGCGAGCAGCACCACGAGACCGATGAGGCGGCGGCGCGTGAACCAGGCGGCGCTCACCGGCGCCTCCACAGGGCCCACGACAGGCCCACGGTGGTGAGGAAGAACACACCGGTGGCGCCGGCGAGCACCGGCACCAGCCACGCCGTGTCGGCCGAGGGCTCGGCGCCGGCGGCGCGTTCGTCGCCGGCGGGGTCGCTGCCCCGGGCGTCCGGGGTGGTCTCGCCGGAGGGGGCATCGTCCGAGGGGGCGGGCCCGCCGGGCGCCTCCTCGGAGGGCGACGGCGCGGGGGGCACCGTGCCGGAGTCACCCTCGGGCCCGGAGTCCACCCACGGATCGGCGGGGCGTCCGGAGGGGTCCCCTGCCGTCGACTCGGCCTCCTCCACCAGCAGCGCGAGGGCCTCGGCGGCCGACTGCACCACCTCACCGCTGTAGCCGCCGTGCACCGGGCGCGCGGCGGCGAACTCGTCCCCCATCGAGCTCGATGAGGTGAGCATCCGGCTCATCGCCGGCGCGGCGTCGCAGACCAGGTCGCCCTCGCTGCACACCGACAGGATCCGGGAGTACAGCCCGGCAGGGACCACCTCGTGGGAGGTGCTCAGCGTGGAGGCGATCACACCGTTGGAGATCCGCCCCTCGTGCAGGGCGAAGACCTCCTGCACCAGGTTGTGCACGGCCTGGCGGCGGGTGGTCTCGTCCCCGGGACGGGCCTGGGCACGCAGGTAGGTGAGAGTGGCCGCCAGTCCGATGGCCGGGGTGTCCACCTGCCCGTCCACCTCGCGGGCGTTCTGGCCCGGGTGGTGGGCGGGATTGCCGAGCAGCAGGGCGCCGGCGAGCGTGGAGCTGTCCGCGCCCCCTGCCACGGTGCGGGTGATCACCTGTGCCCCCTGGGAGAAGCCCACCAGGAGCACCTGCTGGTCCGGGCAGCGCTGCGCGCTCTCACCCAGCACGCGAGCGAGCTCCTCCGCCCCCTCGTCCACCGAGGCGAAGTACTCCGAGCTGGGCGGCTCAGGGTCCAGCACGTGGGCCTCGAGCTCGTGGGTTCCCAGGGTGTGGGGTGAGACCGCCGGGTAGTCCAGCCAGACCTGGTTGACGCTGCGATCCAGCCGCTCGGAGACCATGGTGCGCACGCCCTCCACCGTTCCACCCCACGGGGCCACCTCGCCCGATCCGCGCACGCCCACGAAGAGCACGTCACGGCAGGGCAGGGAGTCCACACCCCAGGAGGGGGTCGGGTCCTCGCGCCAGCTCGGGTCCGTGGCCTGCGTGGGAGCGGCGGCCAGACCCGGGACGATCAGCGCGGCGGACAGCGCCACCGCCAGCCGGCGGGACGTGCGACGACCGCCGGGCAGGGCGGAACAGGGCCCCGGCGGAGGGCCCTGTGCATCACGTCGGCGCACGGTCACGGCACCCATTGTCGCGGTGTCGCGTCCCGGGACAACAGGTTGTGTGGTGAAGTGGCGCCATGGACCTCGCAATGCCCTCCCCGAACGAGACCGACCGCCTGCACGCCATGACCCGCAACCGCGGGGACCACGACACCATCACGGCCCTGTGGAAGGTCGGCTTCGCCCTGCCGCGCTGGTGGTTCCTGCCCGCGGGGCCCGAGGGCTCCGTCGCCCCCGCTGCCGCCGAGATCGAGGGCGTGATGATGCTCCTGGCCTTCACCAGCAGCGAGCGGGCCCGCCACTTCGCCGTGGAGCAGGGGATGCTCGACCCCGAGCAGCCCGCGGACCTGCTGGCCAAGGAGCCCATCGAGATCGTCCGCGGCGCCGGGGACTTCCTCACCGCCGGCATCAAGGGCGTGGTCATGGACGTGCACATCTCCGGCTGGTTCGCCCCCTTCGAGGGCCTCGGCCCGATGTGGCGCCGCGCCACCGGGACGCCCGTCGACTGACGGCTGACGACGGGCGACTGCCGCCCGGCAACCGGCGACTGACGACTGCCGCCCGGCGACGGGGCACGGACGAGGGGGTACGACGATGGCGGGGGCGCCTGCACCCCGCCATCGCCAGCTCATGGGCCGGGTCACTCCCGGCGCGTCTCCTGCGGCACCCGCGCCTCAGCGCTGCGGGATCACCAGCTCCTGGCCCGCCTCCACCTGCGAGGTGCCCAGGCCATTGGCCTCCTGCACCCGGAGCACGGCCTCGTCCACCGGGACCCCGGGGAGGTGCTCGACGGCCACGTGGCTCAGGGTCTCGCCCGGTCCCACGACGATCCGCTGGGGCCCGGCGTCCCCACCGGCACCCGCGGCCTGCCAGGCCAGCAGCAGCACCACCACGAACGCCAGCGCGAGCCCCAGCAGCTGCCGGGCCATGCGCCCCCGGGCGGTGAGGCGCATGCGGGGCGCACTCGTACGGGCAGGGCCGACCGCGACAGCTCGTCGGCCGGCGGGCCTCATCTCCATCGTCATCGCAGTCATGCCATCTCCTTCGGTCGGGCGAGCGGACAGTCCGCCTGTTCCGGTCCGGCCGGTCCGACCGTGTTCGACTCGGTCGTACGGATCCGTCCACAGGCTGAGACGTGTGTGCGTCGCATCTCTGTACGATGTGTAGCACAGGTGAACGACGAATGCCAAGACACGCCCGAACGAATGTCCGCGGTGACCGGTGTGCCGTCGTACTCTGTGACCACACCTGAAGTGAAGCGGTGACCACCGACAACATCGAGGAATCGTTGGAATCCCAACGAGGACGACGGGGATCCGATCCCCACGATGGAGGCGGCGCGACCCGGCACCACGGACGACGACCGCCTCGACGACCCGCGAAGGGGGAACACCATGGCAATCCGGAAGAACGAGCCCGGCCTGCGGAACACCGAGCCGCTGACCGAACGACAGACGCGTGTGCTGGAGGTCATCCGCCGCTCCATCGACGAGCGCGGGTACCCGCCGAGCATGCGCGAGATCGCCGAGCAGGTGGAGCTCGCCTCGGCCAGCTCCGTGCAGCACCAGCTCAACGCCCTGCAGCGCAAGGGCTACATCCGCCGCGACCCCAACCGGCCGCGCGCCCTGGAGATCCTCGACGCCCACTGGCCCGGGGACCGGGGCTACCGCAAGCTCGACGAGGACACCTGGGACCCGTCCGAGTCGGCGGACAACCACCCGCCGGCCTCGTACGTGCCCGTGGTCGGGCAGATCGCCGCCGGGGGTCCGATCCTTGCCGAGGAGCGCATCGAGGACGTGTTCCCGCTGCCCCGCCAG
Organism: Kytococcus sedentarius; assembly: GCF_041937525.1. GTDB lineage: Bacteria > Actinomycetota > Actinomycetes > Actinomycetales > Dermatophilaceae > Kytococcus > Kytococcus sedentarius_A. Next base: position 427,412 of record NZ_CP169391.1, on the reverse strand, counting down.
ATCGTGGGTGACGGTGAGCTGTTCCTGCTGCGCGTCAAGGGTGACTCGATGGTGGACGCCGCCATCTGCGACGGCGACTGGGTGGTGGTGCGTCGTCAGCAGGCCGCCATCAACGGCGACATCGTGGCGGCCATGCTCGATGACGAGGCCACCGTGAAGACCTACAAGAAGGTCAAGAACCAGATCTGGCTGCAGCCGCACAACCCGCTGTTCGACCCCATCGACGGCAACGACGCCACCATCCTGGGCAAGGTCACCGCGGTGCTGCGTCGGGTGTGATCGCCACCCCCAGGACGTCCGCCACGGCCGCCAGGGTCGTGTCCACCATCGCGTCGATCGAGAGGCTCGCCTCCCGGTCGGCGCGGTGCCATCCCCGGGTGACGACCGCCACCGGCCCACCGGCCCGGTGCACGTGCCGGGCGAAGCGGTAACCGCTCATCACCTTGAGGCTGGAGCCCAGCACCAGCAGGCCGTCCGCCGCGTCGACCATGGCGTAGGCGTCGGCCACCCGCGGCCTGGGCACGTTCTCCCCGAAGTACACGACGTCCGGCTTCAGCTCGTCGGAGCCGCACACCAGGCACCCGACCGTCCGGAAGGCCGCCACGGCCTCCTCATCGAGCGCCACGTCCCCGTCGGGGCGCACCTGGGCCCCACCCAGCACGATGTCGCGGTGGTGGGGGTTCTCGGCGGCCAACCGCTCCTGGATGCTCTCTCGGGACTCCGTCGCCCCGCACGTCAGGCAGACGATGGCCGAGAGCGTCCCGTGCAGCTCCAGCACGTCCGGCGACCCCGCCCGCTGGTGCAGGCCGTCCACGTTCTGGGTGATCACCCCGGTGATGCCGGCCACCGCACCGGAGGCCACCCCCTCGGTCTGCAGGGCCGCCAGCAGCCGGTGCCCCGCGTTGGGCTGCGCCCCGGTGAAGCGCTCCCACCCCACGAACGCCCGCGCCCAGTAGCGGCGACGCGACTCGGGGCCGGCCCGGAAGTCGCCGATCGTCATGGGCTGCACGCGGCGCACGCCGTCCGGACCGCGGTAGTCCGGGATGCCCGATGCGGTGGACATGCCCGCACCGGTCACCACCGCCAGGCGCCGGCCCTCCAGCAGCCGGGCGAGTGCCTCCACCTCCTGCGGCGCGGCCTCCACCGGGGGCGGCAGGGTCACCACCGGGGCGAGCTCGGGAACGCCCTGGTCGTCAGCGGGCACGGCGCCCCCGACGGGCCCGCGGAGGCCGGCGGCCCAGCACGGACATGCGTCCCGATCCGCGGAGCGCACGCAGGGCCACCTCGGGGTCGGCGACCTCCGGGTGCGGGTAGCGGGCCGGAGCGTCGCGCATGATCAGCTGCGGCGCGTGCCGGCGGACCGCGGAGTCCGCGACCCCGTACCCGTGGCGCTCGATGATCTTCTGCTCCGCCTCGCTGAAGGCGTCCATGTCGGTGCGGATCTGGTTGATCTGCGCAGCCACCTCGATGGGGTAGCTCTGCGGCACGCGGGAGTCCATGGCCCAGGTCGCTCCCTCCAGCACACCCCAGTTGAAGGCCGAGTGCAGCCACCGCAGGCGCGTGACCTCCCCACCACCGGAGGCGATGGAGATGACGTGCAGGATGCGGCCCAGCGGCGTGCGGGCGCTGCGCGCGCGGAAGACCGCTCCCCCATCGCTCACGAGCACCCCGGCGTGGTCACGCCACACGGGCTCCAGCGCGAGGTTGTCGTAGATCCCGCCGTCCACCAGCTGGATGGTGCGGTCGATGCGGGGTGCCGCCGCCGCATCGACCTGGCCCACGCGCCCCCCGGTGAGGTCCATGGCGGACGCGTCGAGGTCGAACGGTGCGAAGTACGGCGGGTACGCGCTCGAGGCCGCGACCACGTCGGCCATGCGGAGCCCCGCCGGGGGCGCCCCGTAACCCAGCCGGTAGTCGCCCACGCGACCGTGGGGCGGGTGGGCACGGGAGTCGGCGAAGGTCCAGTTCACCCCGTGCGCCAGCTCGGTGGCCTCCACCACCACGGCGGGACCGCTCGTGCGCTGGCCGTCGCGCAGGTCGCGGGCCCACCAGTCGATGTGGTCCACGAACCGGTCGGCGAGCATGCGCGAGCTGGTGTCGGCCGAGCGACGGACCTTGGGCCCGAAGCCCGAGACCATGGCCCGGGTCCGCAGGTTGTGACGGGTCAGGCGCCGTACCGGTTCGGCCACGTACTCCTCGAAGCCCCGCACGCGGGGCGCCGAGAACAGGCCACCGGGCACGGTGTCCCCGCGCGGGAGCGGCGGGGCGCTGGGGTCGGGCTCCACCAGGTCCGCGGAGTCGATGCTCTCGGAGAGGTCGTCCGGGTCCGGCCAGCCCAGGCGGGGGTCTGCCAGCAGCATCGCGGCGATGGATCCCCCGGAGACGGCCGAGACCGTGCGCAGCTGACCCAGCATGCCCAGCTCGTTCAGCCGGCGCAGCGCCCCCAAATGGAACAGGGCCGCGCGGAAACCCCCACCGGAGAGACACAGTGCCGTGCCCTGCCGCGGACCGCGCCAGCTGGGGCCGTGGTGCGCCTCGTCCCGGGCGGCAGCCATCTGCGCGCCGGCGGGGTCCGGAAGGTGGGTCTCGGGCACGGAAGCATCACACCACATCGAGCCGGGGGCCCGGGACCACGGCGGGAGGTGGGCCGGCGTGGGCGCGGGGGGGTCGATCCGGTGTGGTGCGCCCCCTCCGGCAGCGCACCACACCGGACCGAGGATCAGTGCCCCGGGGACCCCGCGGCAGGGGACGTCAGGAAGGGGGTGAGCGCCTCCAGTGCCGCCTCGACGTCGGCAGGGGTGTTCCACACGTGGAAGCTCAGGCGCACTCCCCCGGCCCGCTGCGAGAGCGTGAGGCCGGCGCGAGCAGCAGCCTCCGCGGCCTCGTCCGGGAGGCGCAGGCTGACGATGGCCGAGTCGGAGTCCGGCAGACCCACACCCCGCCGGAAGGCGTTCGTGAGGCCCACCGAGTGGTCACGCAGGGCCGCGGCCGGCACCTGCGTGAAGTCCTCCAGCGCCGCGACCGCACCGGGCCACAGCGGCCAGCCGGGCGAGACGTCGAAGCGGGAGGCGCGCGGGGAGAGGTTCATGGCCGGCCCGTACATGGAGTCCCAGATGACGTCCCCTGCGTACCAGCCGGCATTGAGCGGCACCAGCGCCTCCATGGCCCGGTCGGAGACCGTCATGTAGGCGACACCACGGGGGTGGCACATCCACTTGTAGGCCGAGCAGACCGTGACGTCCACCTGCGAGGCGTCCACCGGGGACCAGCCCACCGACTGCGTGATGTCGCAGACCGTCAGGGCGCCCACCTCCCGGGCGGCGCGCGTCACCTCATCGATGCCGGTGAGGCTGCCGCAGGCGGACTGGCTGTGGCTGAACACGACGGCGGCGGTGCGGTCGGTGAGGGAGGAGCACAGCTCCTCGCGCGGCACGGAGCGGACGGTGATGCGGCCGCCCTCCCGCGTGGGGTGGGGGCGATCGGCCTGCACCAGGAAGGGGTACACGAGGCTCGAGAAGTCGCCGTCCACCACGACCACCTCACCGCCGTCCGGCACCCCCGCGGCGATCATGCCGGCGAACACGGAGGTCTGCGATCCGGTGGCCACACGGTCGGGTGCCACCCCCACCAGACCGGCGTAGAGGGCGCGGGCGCGCTCCACGTCCTCGTGGTAGGTCACCGGCGAGACGTCGCCGGTGGTCCAGCGGTGGGCGTCGCGCGCCATCGCCTCGGTGGTGTTCCGGGTGGGCAACCCGCAGGTGGCCGCGTTGAGGTACCCCCCGGTGGTGGCGAACTGGTCGCGGAGCCAGGCCACGTCGCGGGGAGCAGGGACGCGAGGGGGACCAGGAGCGGCGCCCTCCACGTCGTGCGGCGAGGTGGGGACGGGGGCGAGCGGGGCGGAGGTGGGGGGTGGCGGCCATCGAGCCATTCTGACGAGTTGAGACGGATTACACAATGGCGCGACACTTTGCGCGGCCCAAACAAGAGGTTACATTCTGGGGATGATCGACACCGCAGGGCTGCGCATCATGCGCGCCATCTCGGAACAGGGGTCCTTCACCGCCGCTGCCCACTCACTGGGGTACACCCAGCCCGCCATCTCCCAGATGGTGCGGCGGCTCGAGGGTCGAATCGGCACCCCCTTGGTGGAACGACAGGGACGGACCGTGCGCCTCACGCAGGCCGGGCAGGTCCTGGCCCGCCACGCCGTCACCGTGCTGAGCCTGCTGGACACCGCCGAGCAGGAGCTCAGTGCCCTGGCAGGTCTGCAGTCCGGCCGGGTGCGCGTGGCCGCGTTCCCCTCCTCCACCGCTGCCCTGGTGCCCCACGCCCTGCGGGACCTGCGCGCCGAGCACCCCGCCATCGAGATCCAGCTCACCGAGGCCGAGCCCCCGGAGTCGCTGGCCGCGCTGCGCGACGGCCGGTGCGACCTGGCCGTGGCCTTCTCCCACAACGGCACCCCCGTGGGGCGCGAGGTGGACGACCTCGCCGGCCTCGAGATCCGCGACATCCTCACCGACGAGATGCTCATCGCCCTGCCGGAGGACCACCCGCAGGCCGCCGGCGAGGCGGTGGACCTCGCCGCCCTGGCCGACGACCCGTGGATCGCCGGCTGTGCACGCTGCCGCGGCCACCTGATGCACCTGGGCCAGGAGGCCGGCTTCATCCCCCGCGTGGAGTTCCAGACCGAGGACTACGTGGCCGTCCTGGGTCTGGTCTCGGCCGGCCTGGGAGCTGCCCTCGTGCCGCGGATGGTGCTGCGACACGTCCGCCACGAGGGGGTGGTGGCCCTGCCGCTGAGCCAGCGCTCGGAGCGGACCATCCACGCCGTCACCACCGCCGACCTCCTCCGCGTTCCCGCCGTGGCCGCCATGATGGAGTCGCTGTGCCGAGCCGCCGAGGAGATGGCGGCCGAGCAGCAGGGGGCCCAGCCGGCCGCCAAGCCATCGGCCGCCAAGCCTGGGACCACGAAGCCGACCGCAGCCAGGTCGACCGCGAAGTCGACCGCCAAGCGCCCGCGCGACTGACCGCATCGGCACACCGGCGGTGACGAGACAGCCCCCGCGGCCTCGTCACAGCCGGGCCCACCACAGCCCCGCGGGGCCGCCGGTGCCGACGGCCACGTCTCCGTGCTCCACGGTGCCCACCACCGTGCTGCCCGCGTCCTCCAGCCGCCGGGTGGTCACCGGCGCCGGGTGACCGTGGTCGTTGTCCCGCCCCGCACTCACCAACGCCAGCGGTGCGCCCCGGGCCAGGAGCGCCTCCCCCTGGTGCGCCGACCCGTGGTGCGGCACCTTGAGCAGGTCGACCGGCAGGGATGAGGTGAGCGCCTGGACCGCTGCCCCACCGGTCACCTCAAGATCTCCGGTGAGCAGCGCCCGCAGCGGCTCTCCCAGCTCCTGGGCCCCGCCGGGCTGGCCCACCTCCGCGTGGAGCACCAGGCTCCCGTCGTTGCGCCGGTCCTCAGGACCCACGGCCGCGCCGGGCCGCGGCCAGACGGCGGTCAGGCGGGCGGCGCCCAGCTCCACCCGGTCCCCCGCGGCGAAGGGCGCGATGGGGGCGCCCCGGGCCCGCGCGACCTCCCGCCACTCCGCGGGGTGCCCGGGCTGCATGGGGCGTGCCAGGTCGGCCGGTGAGGCCCAGACGGCACCGACGGGCACCGCATCGAGCACCGCCCCCAGGTTGCCCGAGTGGTCGGCGTGCGAGTGGGAGACGACCACCGCGTCCAGCGCCCGCACCCCCGCGGCCCGCAGACAGGCAGGGGTGCGGGCACCCGGTGGGCCCGTGTCCACCAGCACCGCCCGGTCCGATGCGGTGCGTACCAGGAACGCGTCGCCCTGTCCCACGTCGCACATCACCACCCGCCAGTCCCCGGCGGCATGGCTCCCGCCGAGTCCGGGCACGCCTCCGGGAAGGCGCGGGCCCGCCCAGAGCACCACGAGCACCAGGGCGGCGCAGCCGGCGCAGGCCGTCACCGCATCGCGCCACCGCCCGGGGCTGCGGGGACGAGGCCCTCCGGTGCCGACCGCAGGTGCCCGGGGACGGGTGCGTGCGGCGCGGTGTGCGCGGACCCACCGCACGAGCCGGCCGAGCACCCGGACCAGCGGGGGCCCACTCACCACCGCGAGCGCCAGGGCCAGGGCGAGCACGAGCCCACCCCGTCCGTCCGCGGGCCAGGGCACCGCCCCGTGGGGCACAGCCGCTCCCGCGCGGGCGACCCACCCGATCACCTGCGCCGGCGCTCCGGCCACCCACGCGATGGCGTCTGCGAGCGGCTCGGCCACGGGGTGCACCAGCACCACCACCACGCCCCCCACCGTCGCCGGGGCCACGAGCGGGGCGGCGGCCAGGTTGGTCAGCAGCCCCACGACGCTCACCTGGCCCTGCAGCATGGCCACCACCGGGGCCGTGGTCAGGGCCGCAGCCACCGGGATCACCAGCGCCTGCGCCACCGGCTCCGGGAGGCGTGGCCAGCGCCGTCGCAGAGCCTCGGCCCAGGGCCGCACGAACAGCACCAACCCCAGGGTGGCCAGCACGGAGAGGGCGAAGCCGTAGGAACGCGCCAGCCACGGGTCCCAGACCAGCAGCAGCACCATGCTCGTGGCCAGGGCCGGCAGGGACGCGGCGCGGCGTGAGGCGGTCATGCCCACCAGCGCCACGGCGCCCATCACCCCCGCACGGAGGACCGACGGCTCGGGCCGCGCCAGCACCACGAAGCCCGCGAGCGCCACCGCCGCGGCCCACGGTCTGGCACGCCGGGGCACACCCGTCCCCGTGCACACCCACAGCACCGCGCCCACCACGATCGCCACGTTGGACCCGCTCACCGCACTGAGATGGGTCATGCCGGTCTCGGTCATGGCGTCAGTGAGCTCCGGTGGCGTCAAGGAGGTGTCGCCCAGCACCAGTCCGGGCACCAGCCCGCGGGCGTCGGCCCACACCGGGTCCATGGACTCGCGCAGGCCCTCCCGCAGCCCCTCGGCCACCCGCCAGCCGCCGCCCGGAGCACGTGCCTGCTGGGGTCCCTTGGCCGGCGAGAGCACAGCCACCACGTCGTCCCCCGGCTCACTCGGCTCCAGGCGCCCGGTCACCTCCACCCGGGTGCGCCACGTGAGCTCGTCCCACCCCGCCCCCGGGCGCGCGATCACCAGCAGCGGCGCATTCGCCGCCGACTCCCTTCCCCTGTACTCGATGCGGTGAGCCCTGGCCCGCAGCAGCACCAGCTCGCTGCGACCGAAGCGTCCCTCGCTCACCACCCGCCGGGCGTCGGCGGTGAGCGTGACCTCGGCGGTGACGACGGCCTCCCGGTCGATCGCCTCGGCCACCAGGCCCTGCTGGCGGGAGGTCTCCGCGAGGGTGGAGACGCCCAGCAGCAGGGCAGTCAGCACCCCACTGAAGGCGAGCACGGTCGGCCACACGCGGGCTGTGGGCGTGCGCGCTCCGGCTCGCCCCGACCACCAGAGGCCGACGGTGACCAGCAGCACGCAGCCCGCCACGCAGGCCCACCGCAGCGGAGCCCCCCAGGCCAGCCCGGCCGCGGCCACGCCCCACGCGACCAGCGCCGGGACCAGCAGACGGAGGTCCAACCGTCCTCGGTCACCCGGCTCGGCAGCCGTGGGCGCGCTCACTCGACCCTCACGTGAGGTCGGAGCGTCGCCAGGGTCTTCTCACCGATGCCGCTGACCTCCATGAGCTCGTCCACCGTGGTGAACCGGCCGTTCTCCGTGCGCCACGTGAGGATGTGGCCCGCGGTCACCGGGCCCACACCCGGCAGCTCCTCGAGCGCGGCCTGGTCGGCGGTGTTGAGGTCCAGAGGTGCCGAAGAACCGTCACTCGGGGCGGGCTCGCCGGCGGTCCCACCCCCCGCGGCGCCACCTGCGCCCGGGTCACCGGAGGCCTCCCCCGCGCCACCCTGCACCGGAGCCGGCGGCGGGGCCTCCTGCCCCGGCCGCAGGACCAGGATCTGCTCACCGTCGCTCACGGGGCGGGCCAGGTTGAGGCGCTGCTCGTCCGCCTGACCGGTGAGGCCCCCTGCCTTCTCCACCGCGTCCCCCACCCGGCTGCCGGCGGGCACCCGGACCACTCCGGGACGCAGCACCTCCCCCACCACGTGCACGGTCGCCGGCCCCGGCGTGGCATCCCCGGGCGCGCCCGGGACCGGGCCGGGCTCCGCACCCTGTCCCGTCGCCTCCCCGGACACCACCGTCTCCGCCGGTGCCGGCTCCGGGCCGGGGCCGTCACCAGCTGGGCCCTGGGAGCCCTCACCAGCTGGGCCCTGGGAGCCCTCGTCGCCCGGGCCCGCAGCCCCGGCGGCCCCACTCGGGTGGCCCGGGGCGGGAGCAGGCGCCACCGCCCCGGGCGCCACCGGGTGCGGGGCCGCCTGCCGTCCCGTCCACCAGGTCCAGCCCCCGAGGCCGAGCACCACCAGCAGGGCCGCCAGCGCCAGCCAGCGCAGCACCGAGGACTCCACACCCCAGCGCGCACCGGCCACCGCCTCGGGCACCTCCACCACCGACGCCACCGCCCGCGGCACCCGCGACACCGGCTCCCGCGACGCGGGATCCACCCGCTGCCCTTCCGGCTCCCAGACCACCCGCTCCTCGGGTTCGTGCTCCACCGTGATCACCCCCGCGCTGCACGCTAGGTGCGCCGCCAGCGCGACCCGAGCTCCCCGCATCGACCCCTGTGGACGAGCGCCCACACCCGGTGAGATCCATGAGGAAACTCTCACGCACCCCTCACGGCCCCCTCACGACAGCCCGCAACACTCAACACATCGACACGAACTGGTCGCGTCGCCACACACAGGAGTTCGCCATGAAGAACCGTCTCGTCGCACTTGCCGCCACCCTCGCCCTGGCTGGTTCCGCTCTCTCCACCGCTCCCGCCAACGCCGGTGACCGCACCTGCCGCGGAACCCTGGGCGCCATCACCGTCAGCGACAACCTCGTCGTCCCCGCCGGCGCCACCTGCACCCTGAAGGGCACCAAGGTCAAGGGCGACATCAAGGTCAAGCGCAACGCCAGCCTCATCGCCGGCAAGATCCGCGTGGACGGCAACATCCAGGCCGAGAACCACAAGCGCCTCGTGGTGCAGAACTACAGCCGCGTGGACGGCAACATCCAGGCCAAGCAGGGCGGTGGCGGCATCATCCGCACCGTCACCGTGGACGGCGACATCCAGCTGTTCTCCAACAAGAAGAACACCCGCTTCTTCGTGATCAGCAACCGCGTGGACGGCAACCTGCAGTGCAAGAGCAACAGCCCCGTCCCCACCGGCTCCAAGAACGTGGTGAAGGGCAACAAGGAAGGCCAGTGCAAGCGCTTCTGAGCAGCGCCTGACGTTCCCCTGACGGCCGGAGGCCGGTGACCCCCGAGGTCACCGGCCTCCGCGCGTGTGCTCGTGTGCGTGCGCTCCCGCGGCTCAGGGCGCGGGCGACCAGCGGCCCGGATCGCCCTCCACCCGGGGAGACACCACGATGGCCACCGTTCCCACCCCGGTGTGGGCACCCACCGTGGCCCCCAGACGGCTCACGGTCACGGCCACCGTGTCGTCCACCGCATCGCGCAGCGCGTCCGCCATCTCCGCGGCCACCTCCGGGCGCTCCAGGTGGTGCACGGTCACGTCCGCGGCGAAGCCCTCACCATCGGCGAACTCGTCCTCGGTGAGGCTGTCGACGACGGCATCGGCCTCCGTGGCAGCCGCCTCCTGCCCCCAGGACAGCAGCGCCTGCCGGGCTGCACGCAGCGTGCGGACCTTCTGCCACCCGTCCACCGTGCCGTCGCGTGCCACCTGCAGCAGCGGCTTCACGGCCAGCGCCGTGCCGAGGAAGGCCTGCGCCGCCCCGATGCGGCCACCACGCCGCAACCGGTCCAGGGACTCCACCACGAAACGCACCTGCGTGCGGTCGATGGTCCGCTCCACCACGTCCACCACGGCCTCGAGGTCAGCCCCCGCCGCCGCGGCGCGCGCCCCGGCCAGCACCGGGGCCGCCAGCCCGCCCGAGACGCTGCGCGAGTCGATCACCGTGACCGGCAGCTCCAGCATCGATGCGGTGGAGCGCGCCACCTCGACCGTCGCCGACATCTTCCCCGAGAGGTGCACGCTCACCACGTGCTCGGCCCCGGCGTCCAGCGCCGACCGCCAGGCCGCCTCGAACTCCGAGGGGCCCGGCGATGCGGTGGTCACGGCGGCGCGGGAGTCGAGCGCGGTGGCCAGGCGCTCCGCATCGAGGTCGACACCCTCACGGTGGCTGGTGCCGTCCACGACCACGTGGAGCGGCACCATCCCCACACCCCACCCGAGCTCACCGAAGGACTCCTCGCCACCGTCCCGCAACGCGAGCGCGAGCTCGGCGGTGGAGTCGGTGACCAGGGCGACGGACTGCGGCATCGACGCCACCTCAGACCACGATGTTGACGAGATTCGGGGCCTTGACGATCACCTTGCGCACCGGGGCGCCGTCGATGAACTGCTGCACCCGCTCACTGGCCAGCGCCTGCGCCTCCAGGTCCTCGGCGCTCACGTCCGGCGCCACCTCCAGGCGGTCACGGACCTTGCCCTTGATCTGCACCACGCAGGTGACGGTCTCGGCCACCAACATCGACTCATCCGCCTGCGGGAAGGGCTCGTTGGCCAGCGAGGACTCGTGTCCCAGACGGTTCCACAGCTCCTCACCCACGTGCGGCGCCAGCGGGGCGACCATCTGCACCAGCGGCTCCGCGACCGCGCGGGGCGCGGCCGGCAGCTTGGTCACCGTGTTGGTCAGCTCGATCAGCTTGGAGATCGCGGTGTTGAACCGCAGGTTCTCGTAGTCGTCGGCCACGCCAGCGATGGTGCGGTGCAGGGCGCGCAGGGTGTCGGTGTCCGGGGCGTCCTCGGTGACGGTCACCTCGCCGGTGGTCTCGTCCACCACCGCACGCCACAGCCGCTGCAGGAAGCGCTGCGACCCGACGGCGGCGCGGGTCTCCCACGGGCGGGAGGCGTCCAGCGGCCCCATCGACATCTCGTACACACGGAAGACGTCGGCGCCGTACTGCTCACACATCTCGTCGGGCGTCACCACGTTCTTCAGCGACTTGCCGATCTTGCCGAACTCACGCGTCACCGGCTGGCCCTGCCACGTGTACAGGACGCCGTCCTGGGCCATGGGGTGGTCCGGGTCGCGGGTCTCCTCCACCTCCGCGGCCGGCACCGGCTGGCCCCGGTCGTCGCGGTACGCGAAGGCCTGCACCATCCCCTGGTTGAACAGCCGACGGAAGGGCTCGTCGGAGCTCAGGTGGCCCAGGTCGAACAGCACCTTGTGCCAGAAGCGCGCGTACAGCAGGTGCAGCACCGCCTGCTCCACACCACCCACGTACAGGTCCACGCCGCCCGGGTCGTCCGCGACGCCCTCGCCGAAGCCGCGGCCCGGCCCCATCCAGTACTCCTCCACCGCGGGGTCCACGAAGGCCTCGGCGTTGGTGGGGTCGGTGTAGCGCAGCTCGTACCAGCACGAACCGGCCCAGTTGGGCATGGTGTTGGTCTCGCGGCGGTACTGCTTGGGGCCGTCGCCCAGGTCCAGGGTGACGTTCACCCAGTCGGAGTTGCGGCCCAACGGGGACTCGGGCTGGGTGTCCCAGTCCTCCGGGTCGTAGGTCTTGGGGCTGTAGTCGGCCACCTCGGGCAGCTCGACCGGCAGCTGGTCGGCCGGCACCGCGTGGGCGCGGCCGTCCTCGTCCCACACGATGGGGAACGGCTCGCCCCAGTAGCGCTGCCGGCTGAACAACCAGTCCCGCAGCTTGTAGGTGATGGTGCGGTGCCCGGAACCGGTGGACTCCAGGTACGCGATGACGCGGTCCTTGGCCTCCTCGACGCCCAGGCCGTCCAGGTCCACGTGCTCGTTGGACGAGTTGATGGCCGGCCCCTCGCCGGTGAAGGCCGTGTCCTCGTCGTGCCCCTCGGACGGCTGCACGGTGCGCACGATGGGCAGCTCGTAGGTGGTGGCGAAGTCCCAGTCGCGCTGGTCCTGCCCCGGCACGGCCATGATCGCGCCGGTGCCGTAGCCCATCAGCACGTAGTCCGCCACGAAGACCGGCACCTGCTGCTCGGTCACCGGGTTCGTGGCCCAGATGCCGGTGAACACACCGGTCTTGGTGCGGTCGTCGGACTGACGGTCCAGATCGGACTTGCGGCTCGCGGCCTGGCGGTAGGCGGCGACGGCATCCCCCGGGGTGGCGTGACCACCGGTCCAGGCCTCACCGGTGCCCTCCGGCCAGGCGGCCGGCACCGCATCGGCCACGGGGTGCTCGGGGGCCACCACCATGAAGGTGGCGCCGAACAGGGTGTCGGGACGGGTGGTGAAGACCTCCAGGCGGGTGCGTCCGTCGGGGCCGGCGGGCATGGCCGAGGAGTTGGGCAGGGCCACCTCGAAGAACACCGCGGCGCCGGTGCTGCGGCCGATCCAGTTGCGCTGCATGGAGGCCACGGACTCCGGCCACTGCAGGCGGTCCAGGTCGTCCACCAGGCGGTCGGCGTAGGCGGTGATCCGCATCATCCACTGCGGCAGGTTGCGCTTGAAGACAGGGAAGTTCCCGCGCTCCGACCGGCCCTCGGCGGTGACCTCCTCGTTGGCCACCACCGTGCCCAGGCCGGGCACCCAGTTCACCGGGGCGTCGCTCAGGTAGGCCAGGCGGCGGGCGTCGATGGCGTCGGCGCGCTCCCCCGCATCGAGCTCCTCCCAGGGGCGGCCGTCCGGGGTGGGCACCTCACCGCTGGCGTACGCGGCCTCCAGCTCCTCGATGGGGCGCGCGCGACCCGTGGTGCCCGGGCGGCGGCCCTCGGCCTGAGGGTCGTACCAGGAGTCGTAGATCTGGGTGAAGATCCACTGAGTCCAGCGGTAGTAGTCCGGGTCGATGGTGGCGAAGGTGCGCTGGTCGTCGTGGCTCAGACCCAGCTGGCGCAGCTGGCGCCGGTAGGTCTCCATGTTGGCCTCGGTGGTGGTGCGGGGGTGCTGACCCGTCTGCACCGCGTACTGCTCGGCAGGCAGGCCGAAGGCGTCGAAGCCCATGGTGTACAGCACGTTGCGCCCGGTGGTGCGCTGGTAGCGGGCGTAGACGTCGGTGGCGATGAAGCCCAGCGGGTGGCCCACGTGCAGCCCCGCGCCCGAGGGGTACGGGAACATGTCCTGGATCATGACCTTCGGCCGGGCGGCCACGGCCTCGCGCTCGGCGGGGTCCGTGGGGGCCAGGTCGCCGGTGGGGTTGGGGGCGCGGAAGGTCCCCTCGGCCGCCCAGCGGTCCTGCCACCGGGCCTCGATCTCGTTGGCCAGCTGCGGGGTGTACCGGAACGGGGTCTCGTTGCGGTCGTTCTCGCTCATGGACTCTCCTGGCGGACGGTGTGTGGGACGTGCGGGGCGTTCTGCTGCGGGTGTCGGCGGTGGTGCTGCGGGCGGGCGGGGCGGTGCAACGGCGTGCGCACAACCTCCCGGCATGAAAAAGCCCCTCACGCAGGGAGGGGTGGCCGCGACGCTGTGTGCGTGCGCGGCTAACGAAGAAGCAGGGTCGCCGCCGACATGGTGGCCATGCTAGCGCAAGCCCTGCCCCCGCCCCGGCCCCTGCGCTGGCCCGGCCCGCAGCGCCACGGCCTGCCCCACGCCCGCAACGCCATGGCCTGCCCCACGCCCGCAGCGGCCCGGTCCGCATGGCCACCTCGCGGGCACTTCACCACTTTGTCCACAAGGAGTGGTGGAACACCCGCTCAGCGGGCGCTGCACCACTCTTTCTGCGGCCCAGCGGGCACTTCACCACTACTTGCTCGCCCAACGGGCACTTCACCACTGTGTGCCCGCCCCAGCGATCGCACCACCACCATCAAGCGGCCCGTGACCCCTGGCTGCACCGCCCGCAGGCCAGCGGCGCAGCGGACCACCCCGCCCGCTGCAGCATGCGCCCCACGTCCTGGGCCACGGCGCACGGATCACCGGCCACGTCGTGCCATCCGAACCGAAGGGTTGCCCACCCGTCCAGCTGGTTGGCGTTGTCACGCCCGCGGTCTCGGAACATCCCCTCCCCCACGTGCCCCAGCCGCCCGTCGAGCTCCACCAGCACCCGGTGGGCCTCGTACGCGAGGTCCACCCACCCCCGCATCGCCCCACCGGCGGACGCCTCCACGGCCCTGCGCAGCTGCTGTGTCATGCCCGGAAGTCCGTGGGGGCGCTGCACGTCCCGCACATACCGGCGCTCCAGCTCGGACGCCGTGCCGCTCACTGCATCCTGCAGCGCCGCTTGGAGAAGCGCCCGACCCTTCAGCCGACGCCGCTCCCCGAGCCGCTCGAGGACTCGTTCGGGCGTGGTCCTGCGCGAGCCGATCGCACGCACCAGCCACATGAAGACCTGGTCCTGCGTGACGCCCTGCACCACATCGAGCACGGTGTCCTCAATGCGAGTCATGCGTGTCCCTCCTGGGAGCGACGGCGCCCGCACGCCCGGCGACTCCCTGCGAACGCGGACCCCGGGAGGTGGCGCCACCCCGGTGCGCTGCGGCACGTACAGGCTCATCCCCCGGGGCTCGCTGGCCCACCCCTGCTCGTGGGCGGCGCTGAGGCCACCGAGCCGCGACTCCGGCCACCGAGCCAGCACCGCCTCGACCCTCACCCTCCAGGGGACCAGTCCCTCCACGAACCAGTCGATGCGGTGAGCGTCACCCCCCTCCACCAGTCGCCGGAGACACTCGGCGGTGGGAGTGGTCCAGTACACGCCGGGCAGCAGGCGGGGCCACCGTTGAGCTGTTCGCTGCAGGACGGTGTTCGGAATCCCCGCCGCCAGGGCCTCGGCGCGGGTCACCACTCCGTGCCGCTGCTGCGCGGCACGGAGGAGCGGTACGCAGGTCAACACATCCATGCCGGCAGGCCATCAGATGTTCACCGTTGCTGGGTGTGGGCAGCCGGCGAGGCTGTGGACACGCGGAAGGTGGCGGGCGAGAGCCCCGGATGCTGTGGGGGCGTGGTCGTGCGGATCGACACCGCGGTGGGGGCGGCCGCCACGGGCCTCCGCCGCGTCCGACCGCGCCGCCCCTGCCTGGTCGTTTCACCACTCCGTCGCCAGACAGTGGTGAAACGACCGCTCAGCGGGTAGTCCACCACTCTTTGGTCGCCGCGGCGGGCGGTTCACCACTATTTGGTGGCGCAGGGACCCCGGGGCGCTGCCGAGCGAGGTGGTGCGGGGCGGAGGCGCTGCCGGGCGGGGCTGCGGCCTGCGGGGATGCGGGCTGCGGGAGGGTGGAGGCGCTGCCGGGGCGGGCGGGGCGGGGATGCGGACTGCGGGAGGGTGGGGCGGGTCAGCGTCCGGCTGCCGGGGTGGCCCCGGGCAACGCGACGGGGCGGCCGCCCGAAGGTGACCGCCCCGTGGAGCGTGTGTGCCGTCTGCTCAGAGAGCGGCGGCGCGCTTGGCCATGGCCGACTTCTTGTTGGCGGCCTGGTTCTTGTGGATCACGCCCTTGCTCACGGCCTTGTCCAGCTTCTTGCTGGCCGTCCGCAGCGCGTCCTGCGCAGCGGTGGCGTCGCCGGACTCGGCGGCAGCGCGGAACTTGCGGATCCAGGTGCGCAGCTCCGACTTGTACGCGCGGTTGCGCTCGGTGCGCTTCGCGTTGGTCAGAACGCGCTTCTTCTGCGACTTGATGTTCGCCACGTGGGTCTCTCCCAAGGAGGTCGTTGATGTCTGTGTCACTGCGCCCACCCGTGGTCCACGTCGAGCTCACTCGATGGTGTGGCGTCACGAGGTGATCGCTTGAGGGCGAGAGCATTCGCTCGGGACCGGACGTGGGGATGCCCGTGGTTGAGCGGTACTCGCAAAGCTTGGTCTCCGCGCACGACCCTCTGGCGCGTCGACAACGGCGGTCAGGTTACCGCATCGCGGCCCTGATCCCCGCATCGCCGTACAGGCGCGCCCTCGGGCACCGTGCACGGTCAGGCGGTGAGGGCGGGGCACCATCCCCTCCACCCACGCGCGGGTCAGCCGTGGAGCCGGCAGATCTCGTCCACCACCCGCTCCACCGCCGAGTGCGGGTCCCGCGCCGCGCCCTTGACCTCGTGGTCGCACCGGGCCAGGGCCTGCACCGCCGCACCCAGCCGTGCACCGTCCCACCCCCGCATCATCCGCCGGGCCTTGTCCACCATGAACGGCGCCATCCCCAGCTCCTTGGCCACCTGCGCCGAGCCCCGGTTCCCCGCCGAGGCCACCAGCCCGATCTGCCGCGCCTGCCCCGCCATCACCGCCACGATCGGCACCGGGTCCAGCCCGCCGAGCATGGCGTGCCGCGCCAGCCGCAGCGCCTCGGCCCGCTGTCCGGTGAACGCTGCCTCGGCCACCTTGAACCCCGTGGTCTCCACCTTGCCCCCGTGGTACAGGTTCACCTGCTCGGTCGTGACGGTCCCCTCGGTGTCCTCGATCAGCTGCGAGCACGCCGCCGCCAGGGTCCGTGCGTCACCCCCGGCCGCGGCCACCAGCACCTGCACGGCGTCGCTGTCGATGCGCCGCTTGGCCACCCGGAACTCCTTCTGCACGAAGGTCGCCTTGTCCCCGTCCCGCTTCAGCGCAGGCGCCTCGATGGTGTGCGCGTGTGCCTTGGCCATGGCGTCCAGCACCCGCTTGTGCTTGGTCCCCGAGCGGTGCGAGACCACCAGCACGTTGCCCTCGCCGGGGTCGGCCACCGCCGCCGCGACCTCGTCCCCCAGGGCGTCCCCGGCCACCTCGAAGTTCCGCACCACCACCACGGTCCCGCCACCGAACAGGCTGGGGCTCAGCGCCATCGCCACGTCCCCGGCGGCGAACGACTCGGCCTGCACGCGCACCACGTCGACCTCGGGGTCCACGGCCCGCGCGGAGGAGATCACCTGGTCGACGGCGCGGTCGATCAGCAGGTCCTCGGGTCCCTTGATGAGCACCAGCGGGGGCAGTGCTGCCATGTCAGTCCTCCTCCGGTGCGACGGTCAGGCTCAGCTCCAACAGCTCGATGCGGGAGGCCACCCCATCGGGTGCCCGACCCACCGCTCGGGCCACGTCCTCGATGCGGGCGACGCCGCCTTCGTCTCGCGCGCCCTCCACCGCTGCGGTCAGGGCCTCGTCGTCCGCGGCGGTCCACGCCTCACCCCCGGTCACCGCGGTGCGCGCCGAGCGCGACACCGGCGGGGCGCCGGCCCGGCCCGTGCCGACCAGCGACCGCGCAGCCACCTCGGCCACCGGCACCGGCTCGGGCGCCATGGCGTCCAGCCGCCCCAGCGCCTTGAGCACCAGCTCACGGTCCTGGGTGGGCCAGAAGGGGGGCAGGCTCTTCTGCAGGAAGCCGGCGTACCGGGCGGTGATCATGCGCGGGTCCAGGAAGGCCACCACGCCACGGTCGTCGGCCCGACGCACCAGCCGGCCGCTGCCCTGGGCCAACCGCAGGGCAGCGTGGGTGGCGGAGACGGCCATGAACCCGTTGCCGCCGTTGCGCGCGATGGCCTGCGAACGCGCGGAGCTCAGCGGGTCGTCCGGCCGCGGGAAGGGGATGCGGTCGATCAGCACCAGTTGGCAGGCCGACCCGGGCACGTCCACGCCCTGCCACAGCGAGAGCGTGCCGAACAGGCAGGTCCGCGCGTCGGCGGCGAACTGCCGCACCAGCGTGGGCAGCTGGTCCTCCCCCTGGCAGAGCACCTCGAACTCGTCGCCCAGGCGGTCGCGCATCTCGTCGGCGGCGGCGCGGGCGGCCCGCATCGAGGAGAACAGCCCCAGGGTGCGCCCGCCGGCGGCCCGGATGAGGGCCTCGATCTCGTCGAACTGCTCGGGGGCCGTGCCGTCCCGCCCGGGCGCGGGCAGGTGGCCGGCCACGTAGGCCATGGCCTGCTTGGGGTAGTCGAAGGGGCTTCCCACGTCCACGCCGTTCCACTCCGGGGCGCCGGAGCCCAGCAGACCCAGGGTGCCGGCGAGTGAGTCGAACGACCCGCCCAGCTCCAGCGTGGCCGAGGTCATCACCACGGTCCGCTCGGTGAACACCTTCTCGCGCAGCAGCATCGCCACGCTCATGGGCGCCACGCGCAGCACGTTGCGGCGCTGGGCCGAGCGGCCGTCGGGGGCCACCCACACCACATCGAGCTCCCGCTCCTCGAGGAGCCGTTGCGCGACGTCCCCCACCTCGTCCACCGCGGCCCGGGCGGTCTGCTGCGGGCCGTCGGCCTTCTCGCCCTTCTCCGGCTTGAGGTCCGTGCTCACCCCGCGGGCGGCGTCGCGCAGCACCACCAGGGCGTCGGCCAGCGAGTCAGGCAGGCTCCGCACCGTGCCCTCGGGCAGCGGATCCAGCGCCTGGGCGAGCGCCTCCTCGGCCTCCTCCAGCCGGTCGGTGTCCGCAAACTTGCCGGCCTTGCGCGCCGCGACGGCCACCGCTGCCGGCGTGAGCTCGTCGGTGGCCACACCGGTGACCCGGTCCACCAGCTCGTGCGCCTCGTCCACGATCAGCAGGTCGTGCTCGGGCAGCATGGACCGCCCCTCGATGGCGTCGATGGCCAGGAAGGCGTGGTTGGTCACGATGACGTCCACTTCCTTGGCGGCCTCGCGGGACAGCTCCACGAAGCACTCCGAGGCCACGGGGCAGCGGGAGGCGCCGAAGCACTCCCGGGCCGAGACCGACACCTGCCGCCAGGCCCGGTGGCTCACGCCCGGCACGAGCTCGTCGCGGTCGCCGGACTCGGTCACCTCGGCCCACTCGCGCAGCCGGACGACCTCCTCCCCCAGCGCGGAGCGGTCCGCGTCCACCTGCCCCATCGAGACCAGCGCGTCGGCGTCGTCGTCGGGGAACCCGCCCAGCAGCTTGTGCTGGCACAAGTAGTTGTTGCGGCCCTTCACCAGGGCGTAGGTGATGGGGCGTCCCATGGCCCCGCGCAGCGCCTCTGCCACCCGCGGCAGGTCGCGGTCCACGATCTGCGCCTGCAGCGCCAGGGTCGCCGTGGCCACCACCACGGGCTGTCCGGTGGCCACCGCGTGCGCCACGGCGGGCACCAGGTAGGCCAGGGACTTGCCGGTGCCGGTGCCGGCCTGCACCAGCAGGTGCTCGGTGCTGTTCACCGCCCGCGCGACCTCCTGGGCCATGCGGGCCTGCCCCTCGCGCGGCGAACCACCCACCGCGGCAACGGCTTCGGCCAGCAGATCACTGACCTCGTGGGAGCCGAGAGCGGTGGACGGCGAGGCAGCGGGCATGGGAGAACTCTAGGTCGTCCCCCTCACCACCCGAGGAGTCCGGCGCGGGTGCCCTGTGGACGAGCGCCCGCGCCCCCGCGACCTCAGTCCCGCGGGCCGTAGGAGCAGATGAGGTGCGCCACCAGCGCCGTCCAACCGCACTGGTGCGAGGCACCCAGCCCCACCCCGCTGTCGCCGTCGAAGTACTCGCTGAAGGTGGGGTGCACGTCCCACAGCGGCCCGGACGGGTGGTGCGTCGGGGTTCCCGGGCGACGCCCCTGGCCATCGGGCAGGAAGAGCTTCACCAGCCGCCCCCGCAGGTCGGCCGCGATGTCGCTGAGCGACACCTGCTGCCCGGACCCGGTGGGGAACTCCTGCGTGGCCGACGGGTCGGCCTCGGCCATCACCGCCAGCGCGTCCAGCAGGAGCAGGTTGGTGGGGAACCAGATGGGCCCGCGCCAGTTGGAGTTGCCGCCGAACATCGCGTTGTCGGAGACGCCCGGGGTGTAGTGCAGCTCGAACTCACGCCCGCCGAGGGTGGCCGAGACGCCCTCGCGGTGGGCGGCCGAGAGCGAGCGGAGCCCGAACGGCGCGAGGAACTCCCCCTCATCGAGCATCCGCGACAGGATCCGCGCGCGGCGCTCCTCACCCACGAGGGTGAGCATGGCCGAGCGGTCGTCCTGCCCGCCGAGCACCACCAGCCCCTTGGTCAGGTGCGGGCGGCGCTCCTGCAGCCAGTCCACCTCGGCGTGGAAGCCGTGCAGCTCGCTCCACACCCACGGGGGCACCACACCCACCGCCATCAGCGGCAGCAGGCCCACGGTGGAGCGCACCTTCAGCTGCTCGGCCACCCCCTCGGAGGTCACCAGCGAGTCGTAGAAGAAGCCGTCCTCGCCGTTCCACAGCGTCACCCCGCCGGAGCCCGGCGACTCCATGGCCCGGTCGATGCGCAGGAAGTACTCGAAGAAGGTGGTGCACGCGCCGTCCCACGAGGCGTCCTCGCGGCTCAGCTCCAGCGCCACGCGCAGCATCGACAGCGAGAAGAAGGCCATCCAGCTGGTGGCGTCGCTCTGCTCCAGGCGCACCCCCTCGGGCGTGGCGGACCGGTCGAAGAAGGCGATGTTGTCCAGCCCCAGGAAGCCGCCGGTGAACAGGAACGAGCCCTCCGGGTCCTTCCGGTTGACCCACCACTGGAAGTTCATCATCAGCTTGGTGAAGGTCTGCACCAGGAAGCCGCGGTCCCACGCGCCGTCCAGGCGGTAGACCTGCCAGCAGGCCCACGCGTGAACGGGCGGGTTGGTGTCGCCGAAGTCCCACTCGTAGGCGGGCAGCTGGCCGTTGGGGTGCTGGGCCCACTCGCGCACCATGAGCACCAGCTGGGCCTTGGCGAAGGCCGGGTCCACGTGCGCCATGGCCACGGTGTGGAAGGCGGTGTCCCAGGTGGCGAACCAGGGGTACTCCCACTCGTCCGGCATGGAGATGACGTCGGCCAGGTCCAGGTGGTCCCAGTCGCTGTTGCGGCCCTTCAGCGTGTCCTGGCGGGCGGCGGGCGGCGCCGGGGAGGCGGGGTCGCCCTCCAGCCACTGGCTCACCGAGTAGCGGTACAGCTGCTTGGCCCACATCAGCCCGGCGAACGCGCGGCGGGCCACGTGCCGCTCCTCGTCACCCACCTCGGCGGGGATCACCTGGGCGTAGAACTCGTCCGCCTCGGCGCGGCGGGCGGCCAGCACGTCCTCGATGCCGTCGAGCGTCACCTCCCGCTCGGCGCCCCAGGCCGAGGGCATGGGGGCGGCTGCGGCGGCGGGGCGCTCGGGGTCGCCGGCGGCCGGTGCCATGCCGGCCAGGCGCAGGTCCACGCTCACCGACGCGCCGGGCTCCACCGCATCGAAGACGAAGTGCCAGGCGCACTTGGTGCCGGTCTGCTCGGGGTTGCCCGCGTCCTCGCCGCGCACGACGGCGCGGTTCACGGCGTTCTTGGGCCAGGGGCTGCCGGTGGACTCGGCGCCGAAGACGGCCGCCTCGTCGGTCTCGTTGTCGCAGAAGATCATCGATGCCGGAGCGTTGCCCTGGTCGTCGACGGCGGTCACCTCGTAGGTGCCCAGCCACTCGTGCTCGGCGCGCACGCGGGCTGCGGCCACCGCATCGTCACCGTCCTGGCCCGTCCGGCGCAGGACCGGGCGGCGGTCGTCGCGCCCCCAGGACCAGGTGTTGCGGAACCACAGCTGCGGCACCAGGTGCACGGGGGCCGCGTCGGGGCCGTGGTTGGTGGCGGTGATGCGCACCACCAGGTCGGTCTCGCTGGCCTTGGCGTGCACGACCTCCACGTCGAAGAAGCGGTCGTCCTCGAGCAGCCCCAGGTCGGCGAGCTCCACCTCATCGGCCTCCAGACCGGCGGCGGCGTTGCGCTCCACCAGCTCGGCGTAGGGGTAGGCGGCCTGCGGGTAGCGGTACAGGTAGGAGCTGTAGGAGTGGGTGGGCGTGGCGTCCTGCGCCCACCAGTACTCCTTGGCGTCCTCCCCGTGGTTGCCCTGCGGGCCGGAGAGGCCGAACAGGCGCTCCTTGAGCCGGTCGTCCTGGCCGTTCCACAGGCCGAGCCCGAGGTTGAGGAAGCCGAACCGGTCGCTGACCGCTGCCAGGCCGTCCTCACCCCATCGATAGGCGCGCTGGTGGGCGTGGTCGAAGGGGAAGTAGGTCCACGCGTCGCCGTCGGCGGAGTAGTCCTCGCGGACGGTGCCCCACTGGCGCGCCGCCACGTACGGACCCCACAGGCGCCAGGCGTCGTCCTGCGAGGGCGCCTGCTCGAGGCGCTGGTGCTCCGCGGAGCTCTCGGGCTGGTCCGGGGTGGGCGGGTGCTCAGTCACTGGCCCCATTCTGCCAACCCGCGTGGCCCGCCGGAGCACGCGGCGGTGTGATTCCGATGACGTGACGCCCCCGGGTGCCGCGCGTGCGCCCCCGCGGTGGGCACCGTGGCGCCGCCCCGGGTGCCGCGCGGGTGCCGCGTCCGGGGTCGCGCGGGTGCCCGTCGTGCCCGCCCGTTGGCGGGAGGATGCGGCAGGGCCGCTGGTAATCTGAGCGCCTCCGAGGCCCAGCCGAGCCGGTTGCCACCAGGCCTTGCGACCCCCCGCAGACCAGGACCTGAAAGGCTCCCCATGCGCCGTGCCCTCCCCCTCATCGCCGCCGGGTCTGCCGCTGGCCTCGCGCTGGCCACCCCGCTGGCCGCCTCCGCCACCGTGAGCGCGCTGCCGGCCGCCACCATCCCCGTCGACGGCGCCGACGGTGCCTGCGCGCCCGACCAGGGAGTCACGGTGGTGGTGCACCTCGAGAAGCGCACCGTCATCCGCTGCGCCGAGGGTGACCCCACCTCCGGCGAGGAGGCGCTGACCTCCGCCGGCTTCGAGCTGCAGCACGACGACGCGGGCATGGTCTGCTCCATCAGCTACCAGAACAAGGCCTTCCCGAAGGAGGGTGAGGACGGCTGGACCTGCGGCGACTTCGAGGGAGATTTCTGGAGCTACTGGACCGCCGAGGCCGGCGATGCCGAGTGGACCTCCTCGCAGGTGGGCGCCGGCGAGCACGACCCGGCGGTCGGTGACCTCACCGGCTGGCGCTACGCCGACGGCACCCAGCAGCCGCACGACGGCGAGGTGCCCGAGGCCGCCGCGGCCGAGCCGAGCGAGGACGGCGGTGCTGACGTCACGGGCGAGGCGAGCGCGGACGCCGGTGACGACACCGCATCGACCAGCGCCTCCGACGGTGACGACGACTCCAACGACGACTCCAACGGCGACTGGCCCGGCTGGGCCACCTGGGCCCTGACGGGCGGTGCCCTGGTGGTCGGTGCCGGCGTCGTCGCAGCCGTCCTGCGGCGCCGCTGAGCCCCGCTGAGGCGCCCGCCGCGGTGGTAGCCTCGGCCCCCTGAGGTCCTTCTGGGGAAAGCCGGTGTGAGTCCGGCACTGACCCGCAACCGTGAGGCGCTCGCGCCGCAGTCGGAATGCCCGCTGGCCCTTGGCTCATCCACCCGCCGCGGTCTGCGGGGAGCCGGTTGCCGCAGTTCTGGCCACCTGCCCGCAGACCAGGACTGAAAGGCTCACCATGCGTCGCACGCACCGCCTGATCGCTGCCGGGTTTGCAGCGAGCCTCGCCCTCTCCGCCCCCACCGCCTCCCTGGCCGCCCCGGCCCAGGCCGACGCCGATCTCGCAGCCCAGTACCTCGTGGCCCAGGCGGACGACGAGGGCGTCGCCACCCCCGGCCAGCGCGCCGACCTGGTGATCGCCCTGGCCGCCGCCGGTGGCCAGGACAGCCGCGTGACCGCCGAGGCGACTCTCCTCGCCGAGAGCTCGGACGAGTACGTGACCGACAACGCCGCGGCCGCCAAGACCCTCATCGCACTCGATGCGGGGTGCGTGGACCACGCTCACCTGCACGACAAGCTGCTCGCCGGCATGGCCGAGGACGGCTCGGTGGGCTCGTTCCCCTCCGCGTTCGGCCAGTCGCTGGTGATCATCGGCCTGCACCGTTCCGGTCAGGACATCCCGCAGGTCGTGGTGGACCGCCTCAAGGCGTGGCAGACCGGCGCTGACGGCAGCTTCGAGTACGAGGACTTCGCCACCGGTGAGCCCACCTTCGATGCCGACGGCACCGCCCTGGCGGCCATGGCCCTGGACGCGGCGGGTGACGAGGCCGCCTCCGACCGTGCGCTCTCCGCGCTCGAGGCCCGCCAGACCGAGCAGGGCTACTGGGAGAACTACTCCCCGGTGAACACCACCGGCCTGGTCGCCGACGCCCTGGCGGACGACGGTCGCGACGTCGCCGAGGCGCAGGGCTGGCTCGCCGGCCAGCAGCAGGCCGATGGCGGCTTCCCGAGCGCCCTGGGCTCCACCGACTCCGACGTCATGGCCACCACCCAGGCGATGTTCGGGGTGACCGGCAACGGCTACACCGACGCTGCCGTGGACTGCGGCGGCGACGGCCCGATCATCGACACCGGGTACGCCCCGGCCGACAACACCCCGCTGGCGGCGCTGGCGTTCGGTGGCCTGCTGACCGCTGCGGGTGCTGCCACCGTGGTCGTGGCGGGCCGTCGGTGACGACTCGCTCCCGCCGCTTCGGCGGGTTGCTGACCGCAGCCGTGCTCCTCGGAGCACCGGCTGCGGTCAGCCCCCCGGGCACGGTGGCTGCCCAGGCCGCCAGCCACGCCGGGGCGTGCCGCAAGGGTGAGGGGGTGACGGTCGTGGTCCAGGACCCGCACCGCACCATCACCCGATGCGGGATCGGTGACCCGGCAACTGGAGCTGCCGCCCTCACCCGGGCCGGCTTCCGCATCGACTACCGCGAGAAGGGCTTCGTGTGCCGCATCGGCTACGGGGGCGTCTGGTACCCCGGCGGCGCCCTGTCTGACAACCGTCCGTGCGTCAAGCTCTCGAACGGCCGCTACACCTCGTGGACCTACTGGCACGCGCTCACCCCGAGCCGTCCGTGGACCTACTCGAACTCCGGGCTGCTCAAGCGCAACCCACGACTGAACTCCGTGGAGGGCTGGCGATGGGGCAACGGCACCCAGAAGCCGCGCAACGGCACCGTCCCCGGCTACTCGCGGGTGACGGGCGGTTGGGGCCTCGGCGCCCAGCTGCCGTGACATCCGGTGAGGAAGGACCCATGACCCACCGCACGACCTCCTGGCCTGTTCCCCGGTCACCCCTGGGACCCGTCCGCACGACGCGCCCGGTTCGTCCGGCACTCGGCGCCGTGCTGCCCACCCTCGCTGC
Organism: Kytococcus sedentarius; assembly: GCF_041937525.1. Classification (GTDB taxonomy): domain Bacteria; phylum Actinomycetota; class Actinomycetes; order Actinomycetales; family Dermatophilaceae; genus Kytococcus; species Kytococcus sedentarius_A. The sequence continues at coordinate 402,462 of NZ_CP169391.1, read as the reverse complement.
CGCGGGCCTCCTGGCCTCGATGGGGGTGATCTCGCCCGCCGCGACGCCCGATGCTCGGGCCGCGGGGGTGCAGGGCGCCTGTCAGCAGGGCCAGGGGGTGACGGTCGTGGTCGGCAGCCCCACCGGAACGGTCACCCGCTGCGCCCCCGGCGACCCCGGCAACGGCGAGGAGGCCCTGGCGGGGGCGGGTTTCGAGCTGCGCCACGACCGCAGCGGCATGATCTGCCAGATCGGCTACCAGGGCTCGTGGTTCCCGCGGGAGGAGGACGGCTGGTACTGCGGCGCCTGGGACGGCGTGAACTACTGGAGCTACTGGCACTCCAGCGATCCCGGTGGCGCGTGGTCCTACTCCCAGAAGGGTGCGGCCACCTACGACCCGGCGCTCGACCAGTTCGAGGGCTGGCACTACGGCAACGGTCACAGTGGCCCCACCGGACGGGCGCCGCAGTTCGCCGCGACCCCCGAGCCGTCGCCGAGCCCGACTCCGAGCCCGTCACCGTCGCCCAGTCCGAGCCCGTCACCGTCGCCCTCGCCGTCGCCGTCGCCCTCGCCGTCGCCGTCGCCGAGCCCGTCGCCGTCGCCGAGCCCGACGGCGAGCCCAAGCCCGACACGGCCCGACCCGACACGGCCCGACCCCACGCGGCCCGACCCGACACGGCCGGACCCCACGCGGCCCGACCCGACACGGCCGGACCCGTCGCGCACCCCGACCACGGATCCGGGCACCACCGAGCCCGATCCCACCCGACCAGGCCCCGGCAGCACCACGACCGGTCCGACCGCTGACGACCCCACGCAGGACGCGGGCCCGACCTCCAGCGCACCCGGTGGCACCACTCCCGGACCCACGAGCGACGCCCCGACCTCCGGCGGTGGGGGAACGGGCTCCGGGACGACCTCGCCGGGAGGTGGCAGCGCCACCGGCAGCACCCCTGGACACGAGGGCGCGGGCACCGGTTCGCAGAGCCCCACCCAGGACGGGGGCTCCGGCGAGGACAGCCCCACCGGAGACGAGGGCGGGGCGAGCGACACCCCATCCAGCAGCGATGGCACGGCGAGCGACACCCCATCCACCAGCGACGCGCCGGCCGACGGCGCCACGACCGGAGGCACCGAGACCGGGGAGGAGCAGGCGGCGGGCTCCCCCGCGGAGGCCGAGTCCCCCGGGTCCGGCATGACCGGTGTCTGGTGGACCCTCGGGTTGCTGGCTGCCGCTGCGGCGGGTGTCGCGGTGTGGCTGCGCACCAGCCGCCCGTGACAGCCACCTACCAGGCGCGGCCCTCCGCCCCACCCCGGGCCGCGCGGCAGCCGAGCAGCGCGGGCGGCGTGGCCACCGCCGGTGGTCCGGCGCACCATCGCACCACCACCCGCCGCCTCCACCCCTGGGCGTGGTGGGCGTGGGCGCTGGGCACCGCCGCCGCGGTCTCGTTCACGACCAATCCGCTGCTGGTGCTGCTGTGCGCTGCCGCCGTGGTGGCCGTGACACTCGTCAAGCGTTCCGACGACCTCTGGGCCCGCAGCATCGCGGCGTACCTGTGGCTGGCGCTCGCCATCGTGGCCATCCGGCTCGTCTTCCAGGTGGTGCTCGGTGGCGATCGCCCCGGCACCACCCTGTTCACCCTGCCGGAGGTCCCGCTGCCGCAGTGGGCGGCGGGCATCCGCCTCGGTGGACCGGTGCAGGCCGAGTACCTCCTGGTCGCCGTCTTCGACGCCCTGCGCCTGGCGACGATGCTGTTGTGCGTGGGTGCCGCCAACGCCCTGGCCAACCCGCGGCGTGCCCTGCGCTCGGTCCCCAGCGCGCTCTACGAGGTCTCGGTGGCGGTCGTCATCGCCCTCACCGTGGCCCCGCAGCTGGTGGTCTCCGCCCTCCGCGCCCGACGTGCCCGGCGGCTCCGCGGCGGACGCACGAAGGGCCTGCGGGCGGCCCGTTCGCTGCTCGTCCCGGTGCTCGAGGACGCGGTCGAGCAGTCCCTGGCGCTGGCAGCCGGCATGGAGGCCCGCGGGTTCGGCCGCACCCGGCAGGCCGGGCGCTCCGGTTCCCGCCTGCTCGTGAGCGGGCTGGTGCTGGCTGCCCTCGTGCTCGTCACGCTGGGGCTGTTCACCCTGCTCAGCGGCCCGGTCGCGCAGGGATCCGCCTGGTGGCCGGCCTGGCTCACGCAGCTCGCGCTACCCCTCGGCCTGGTGCTCACCGGGGTCGCCTTCTGGCTCTCGGGTCGGCAGGTCCGCACCACCCGTCACCGTCCCGATCCGTGGCGCGTGCCCGAGTGGATCGTCCTGGCCGCCGGTCTCGGGGCACTGCTCACGATGGGGTGGCTCACCGACACTCTCCCCGGCCGTGACCACTTCGAGGCCCTGCGCTCCCCGCTGACGCGCAGCTGGCTCAACCCGCCCGTCCAGCCGCTGGCAGCCCCGCAGCTGCACCCGCTCATGCTCCTGGTTCCGGCCTGGGTGTTCGTGCCGCTCCTGGCCGCACCACGGGCCATCCGACGCGCCCCGAGCCCCGCGGCCACCACCCGTCCCCGGGAGGACACATGACACCGGCCATCGAGCTGCGCGGGGTGACCTTCACCCACCCCGACGCCCCGCAGCCCACGCTCCGCGACGTGAACCTGACCGTCACCGAGGGGGACCTTGCGCTCGTGGTGGGCCGCACGGGCACCGGCAAGTCGACCCTGCTCAGCCTGGTCAACGGCCTCGCCCCACACTTCACCGGCGGCACGCTCGCCGGCGAGGTGCTCGTCCACGGGCGGTCCACGCGCACGCACCCCCCGCGCGAGATGGCCGAACACGTCGGCTGGGTCGGCCAGAACCCGGTCGCCTCCTTCGTCACCGACACGGTCGAGGACGAGGTCGCCTACGGCATGGAGCAGCTCGGCATCGCCCCCGAGTCGATGCGGCGCCGGGTCGAGGAGACGCTCGACCTGATGGGCATCGCCGACCTGCGCCGCCGCAGCCTGCTCGAGCTCTCCGGCGGCCAGCAGCAGCGGGTGGCCATTGCCGCTGTCCTCGCGGCCCAGCCCCGCGTGCTGGTGCTCGACGAGCCGACCAGCGCCCTGGACCCGACCGCCGCCCAGGACGTGCTCTCGGCCATCACCACGCTCGTCCACGAGGTGGGGCTCACCGTCGTGCTGGCCGAGCACCGCCTCGAGCGGGTCATGCACGCCGCCGACCAGGTGCTGTGGGTGCCCGGTGATGGCCGCGTGGTGGCCGGTGAGCCCCGCGAGGTGCTCGCCCGGGCAGACGTGCACCCGCCGCTGCGCCGCCTCGCCGCGGCCGCCGGGTGGGGCACGGTGCCCCTCTCGGTGCGGGAGGCGCGCCGCCGCATCGCCGGGGCCGGGGGCCCGGAGCGGTTCACCGGGGCCGGTCGGGACCGGACCGGGGCCGATGGGGCGACGCCCGCCGGCCGCCGGCCCTCCCCGCTGGGACTCCGCATCGAGGGACCCGCCGCCCTGGCCGCCCGGGGCGTCCGCGTCGAGCACGGCGATCTCCTCGCCGTGGCGGGCGCCGATCTCGGCCTCGCCGCCGGCACCGTCGCCGGTCTCATGGGCCGCAACGGTTCAGGCAAGTCCTCCCTGCTCTGGGCGCTGCAGGGCACGGGGCGTCGCAACGCAGGCACGGTGGCGCTCGCGGGAACCGATCCCGCCGACCTGGACCCCGCCACCGCCCGCCGTCACGTCACCCTGGTGCCGCAGGACGCCGCATCGCTGCTCTGGCTGGAGAGGGTGGCCGAGGAGCTGGCGCAGGCCGAGGCCGAGTCGGGCGCCGAGCCGGGGGCCGCGGCGGCCACGCTCGCCCGGCTCGGGGTGGCCCTTCCCCCGGACGCTCACCCCCGGGATCTCTCCGAGGGCCAACGACTCGCCCTCGTGCTGGCCATCCAGCTCACCGCCGCGCCGGACGTGGTGCTCCTGGACGAGCCCACCCGCGGGCTCGACTACGCCGCGAAGGACCACCTCGCCACGATGCTGCGGGGCCTGGCCGACCGTGGCGCCGCGGTGCTCGTGGCCACCCACGACGTCGAGTTCACGGCCGCCGCCTGCGACCGGGTGCTGCTCATGGCCGACGGCGAGGTCGTGGCCGATGGTCCGACCGCCGAGGTGGTCACCGCATCGCCCACCGTGGCCCCGCAGGTGACCAAGGCCCTCGCCCCGGTGCCCGTGCTCACGGTCGATGCGGTGCACCCGCCGCGGGGTGACCGGTGAGCACACCCCTGGGCGAGACCGGCCTCGCCCCGCTCCGTGGCCGCACCGACCAGCGCGCGGTCCGCCTCAGCCTGCGCTCCGCGCTCGCGCTGACCGTCGTGGCCGTGGCCGGGCTGGCAGCCTTCACCTGGCCGCTGGTGGTCCGGCCCGAGGCAACGCTCGCCGGATCCACCCAGGCGCCCCTGGTGCTGGCCCTCCTGCTGCCGGTCGTCACCGCGTTGGCGCTCGTGGAGCTGACCGGGGAGGGCATGGACGTGAAGGCTCTGGCGATGCTGGGGGTGCTCTCCGCCATCGGCGCCGTGCTGCGGCCGCTGGGCGCGGGCATCGCCGGGCTCGAGACGGTCTTCTTCCTGCTGGTGCTGGGGGGCCGCGTCTTCGGGCCGGGGTTCGGCTTCGTGCTCGGCACCACCACGCTGTTCTCCTCGGCGCTGCTCACCGGAGGCGTGGGACCGTGGCTGCCCTTCCAGATGATCGCTGCGGGCTTCGTGGGGCTCGGTGCCGGACTGCTCCCCCGTTGCCGGGGGCGTCTGGAGATCGTCCTGCTCGCCCTGTACGGCGTGGTGAGCGCGTTCCTCTACGGCATGCTCATGGACCTCTCGTTCTGGCCGTTCAGCCTCGGCGGCGACACGCAGGCCTCCTACTCGCCCGAGTTGGGCTGGTGGGAGAACCTGCAGCGCTTCTGGGTCTTCAACCTCGCCACCGCGATGGGGTGGAACACCGGCCGCGCGCTGACCAACCTCGTGCTCATCGCGCTCACCGGCCCCGCGATCCTCGCCATCCTGCGTCGAGCCGCACGGCGCGCCCAGTTCGTCTGACGACACCGGACACAGGCGGGCCCCGCGAGGCGGGGCCCGTCGTGGTGCCGCTGTTCAGCCCACGCTTTAGCCCGCGGACTCCACCACCGGGGTGAGCGCGCCGGCGAGGTCGGCGTTGATGCGGGCCACCAGGTGGGTGCCCTCGGGCAGGTGGCGCTCGGCGAGCACCTCGCCCTCGGAGTGGATGCGGGCCACCAGGTCACCGCGCTCGTAGGGCACCACCACGTCCACCTCGATGTCGGGGCGGGGCAGCTCGGACTCCACCAGCTCACGGAGCTCGTCGATGCCCTGGCCGGTCCGCGCGGACACGGCGATGGACCGCTTCTCCTCACGCAGCAGGCGCGCCACCACCTCGGGGTCAGCCGCATCGGCCTTGTTGATGACGATGATCTCGTTCATCGAGTCGGCACCCTTCTCGTCCAGCACCTCCGAGAGCACCTCGCGCACCGCGGAGATCTGGCTCTCGGGGTCCGGGTGCGAGCCGTCCACCACGTGCAGCACGATGTCGGCGTCGGCCACCTCCTCCAGCGTGGAGCGGAAGGCCTCCACCAGCTGGTGCGGCAGCGAGCGCACGAACCCGACCGTGTCGGCCAGCGTGAATACGCGGCCGTCGGCGGTCTCGGTGCGGCGGACCGTGGGGTCCAGGGTGGCGAACAGCTGGTTCTCCACCAGCACCCCGGCCCGGGTCAGCCGGTTCAGCAGCGAGGACTTGCCGGCGTTGGTGTACCCGGCGATCACCACCGAGGGCACCTGGTTGTCCTTGCGGGAGGAGCGCTTGGTGTCGCGCACCGTCTTCATCTGGGCGATCTGCTTGCGCAGCTTGGCCATCTGGGTGTTGATGCGGCGACGGTCCAGCTCGATCTTGGTCTCACCGGGTCCGCGGGAGCCGATGCCCTCACCGCCGGCCACGCGTCCACCGGCCTGGCGGGACATGGACTCACCCCAACCACGCAGGCGCGGCAGCAGGTACTGCAGCTGGGCGAGCTCCACCTGGGCGCGGCCCTCCCGGGACTTCGCGTGCTGGGCGAAGATGTCCAGGATCAGGGCGGTGCGGTCCACCACCTTCACCTTGATGACGTCCTCCAGGGCACGCCGCTGGCTGGGGGCCAGCTCGTCGTCGGCGATGACGGTGTCGGCACCCTCGGCGGCCACGATGTCGCGCAGCTCGGCGGCCTTGCCCGAGCCCATCCAGGTGGCGGGGTCCGGCTTCTGACGGCGCTGGATCACGCCCGTGAGCACCGTGGACCCGGCCGTCTCGGCCAGCGCGGCCAGCTCGGCCAGGGAGTTCTCGGCCTCCTCGGTGGTGCCCTCGGTCTGCACGTGGGCCAGCACGACGCGCTCCAGGCGCACCCGGCGGTACTCGACCTCGGAGATGTCCTCGAGCTCGGTGGACAGGGAGTCCACGCGGCGCAGGGCGCGGCGCTCCTCCCGGTCGTACTGCTCGCCGTCGTACTCCAGGCCGTGCTCGTCACGGTCCTCGGCCAGGGCCGCGGCGCGGCGCAGGCCGGGAACGTTCACCTCATCGGAACCGGTGTGGTCCTCGCCGGTGGTGGGCACCTGGTCCTCGCGCTCGAACTCGGCGGGGGACGTGGGGGTGTGGGTCATGGTCTCCTTCAGTGGGTCGGGTGATCCAGCCTGTCAGGGTTCAACACCCGGCGCCACGGATTTCTGCCCGCCCTCCCCTCATCGATGGGGTGAGCCCCCCCGCGCGGCCACGCTCACCCCATCGTGGCCGAAGGGGGCGCGCTCAACGCACCAGGCCGGCCCACTGCTCCATCGTCAGGTCCTGGGCGTGCAGGTGCTGCGCCAGGTCCTTGCCCACCCACCGCCAGTGCCAGGACTCGTACCGGTAGCCCGTCTCGTCCTGCCGGTCCTGCGGGTAGCGCAGGATCCACCCGTGCTCGGCGGCGTGCTCCACCAGCCACTGGCCGCGCTCGTTGTCGGTGACGGGCTGGGGGAACTTGGGCATGTCGGCAATGTCCATGGCCAGGCCCATCTGGTGCTCGCTGCGGCCCGGGGCGGCCACGTAGACCATCAGGTGGTCGGGATCGCGCTGCTTGTAGTACTCCCAGGTCTGCTCCTGTTCGGCGAACGAGCGGTAGGCCGCGTTGAGGCGCAGGTCGATGCCGTCCTGGGCGGCGGCCGCACGCAGCTCGTCCCAGGCGGCGGCGGCCTCGGGGGCCAGCCGCATCTGCTTGCCCTCGGTGGCGGCCCCCTCGACCACCACCAGCTCCTCCGGCTCCCACCCCTCGGGCAGGGCGTTCGCGCGGTTGACGATGGTGTGCGGCCCCACCTCGGTGACCGGGCGCGGGGTGATGCTCTCGGGGTGCAGGTAGGGGCCCTGGAAACGGGCGCCACCCTCCCCGGGGAGCGGGTTGGGCGCGGCGTCCTGGTGGGGCTGGGGGGCCGAGGCGTCGTCCGAGGGGGCGGGCTCGTCGGACGTGGGTTCGTCGGGGGCGGGATCGTCCCCGCCGGAGGGGGCTTGCTCGTCCCCGCCGGAGGGGGCCTGCTCGTCCCCACCGGAGGGCCCTGGCTCCTGGGAGGTCTCCTGGCCCGTCGCCTCCGGGGAGGACTCGGTCGCCGGCGGCGGTGCGACCCCCTCATCGGTCTCCTGCGTGCACCCCGCCAGGGCCAGACAGGCCCCCAGCACCAGGCCTCCCCGCACGACGCTGCGCGTTCCCCACCTCATCGACGTCATCCGGTCACCCTAGGGGGCATGGACCCGAGGGGGGCATCCATCGTGTGGTGGATGCCCCCCTCGGCTGCCCTCGCGCTGTCAGACGTCTGTCACACACCCAGGAGGGCGTCCAGGCGCGTCCGCGCGGACTGCAGCGCCGAGCCGGTGTGCACCCCGGTGTCGATGATGGGGCCGGGCGCGGCCGGCTGCATCTCCCTGCTCCACAGCACCGTGCCCACCGCGTCGCGCAACGAGGCGGTGAGCACCCCCTCGGAGTCGATGTCCACGTGGCCGAAGAACTGGTTCCCCGCCCGCGGGGACTCACCCGGCTCCCCCGCCACCTTCTGGAACTCGACCCGCGGACCGAACGTGGCATCGAGGTCGTTGGGACCGAAGGTCCCGGCGTTGACCGGCCCGGCCACGAGCTCCCAGAAGGGCTCGAAGTCCTTGAACGCGGCCCGGCTCGGGTCGTAGTGGTGCGCGGCGCAGTAGTGCACGTCCGCGGTGACGAAGAGCACCCCGGTGATCTTGTACTGCTTGATGGCGCTGAGCAGCAGGGCGATCTCCTGCTCACGACCCAGCGGCCGCCCCGGGTCGGCATTGCCGACGCCTTCCTGCGCGAGCTCCCCATCCGGCACCACCAGCCCCAGCGGCAGGTCCGCAGCGATCACCTTCCACGTGGCGGTGGAGCCGCGCAGCTCGCGGATCAGCCAGTTGAGCTGCGCGCGGCCCAGGAGCGGGGTGGTCCGGTGCTCGGTGTTGGCCGTGTTGGGGCCCTTGTGGGTGCGCATGTCCAGGCTGAACACGTCCAGGTGCCGGCCCCGCTTGATGGTGCGGTGGATGCGGCCACCACCGGCCGGGGTCCAGGGCCTGCGGCCGTGCCCGTCGGCCAGGGGCTGGTACTCGAAGAAGGCCCGGCGGGCACGGTCGGCCAGCACGTCCACCCGGCGCTCGGTGTAGCGGTCGTCGTCGAGCAGCTCGCCGGGGTACCAGTTGTTGGTGGTCTCGTGGTCGTCCCACTGGGCGATCACCGGCACCCGCGCGGCCAGCTGCCGGACGTTGGCGTCCAGGAGGTTGTAGCGGTGGCGACCACGGAACTCGCCGAGCTCCTGCGCCACGCGCGTCACCTCATCGATGAGGAGATTCCTCCACACCTGCCCGTCGGACTCGATGACGGTCTCCTCCAGCGGGCCGTCGGCGTAGATGGTGTCGCCGGAGTGGATGAAGAAGTCCGGCTCGGGGGCGGCCATGGCGGCGTAGGTGCGCATGCCGCCCAGGTCGGGGTTGATGCCCCAGCCCTGCCCGGCGGTGTCGCCGGTCCACACGAAGGAGGTGGCGCCATCGGTGTCGTCACCGGTGATGAAGCTGCCGGTGGCGCGCTCCCCCTCGCGGCCCTCGTCGTCCACGAAGCTCACCGTCACCTCGTGGCGCGCCCCGGGGCGCAGTCCGGTGAGCTGCAGCTTGGCCGTGTTGTCGCGCGAGGGGTCGGTCCACGGCCCCTCCAGACGGCGGGTGCGCCCGGTGTCGTCGGTGAGGCTGACGAGCATGCGGCCCGGCACCGACGAGCGCGACCAGACGATGCCCGCATCGGTGCTCACGTCGCCGAACTGCAGGCCGGAGGTGAGCTCCGGACGGGAGGTGGTCAGTCCGGCGACGTGGGGGGCCGCCAGCGCGGTGGTGGCACCCGCGGCAGCACCGGCCAGCAGGGTGCGACGGGAGACGGTCGGGAGGGCGAGCTGGGGAGAGTCCATGTCCGCAGCCTGTTGGCCGCGGGTGTCGCGCCGGTGGCTCTTAGGTGGCCGCGTCGTGACCCCCCGCTGGCGATCCCGTGAACGCCCCCGGCAGGAGGGTGCGTGGGTCACTTCGGGATCAGCCCGGCCCACTCCTCCATCGTTCGGTTCTCACTGCGCAGGTGCCGGGCCAGGTCCTCGCCCACCCACCGCCAGTGCCAGGACTCGTACCGGTAGCCGGTCTCGGCCTCCTTGCCCAGCGGGTAGCGCAGGACGAAGCCGAACTCGGCCGCGTGGTCGCTGAGCCACGCGCCGCGCTCGTTGTCCTCGACGGGCGCGGGGAAGGGCGGCATGCCGGCGACGTCCACCGCCAACCCGGTCTGGTGCTCGCTGCGCCCGGCCACGGCGACCCGGCCGGAGACGGGGGCGTCGCCCTTCGCCCGCATCGACTCGACCAGCGCTGCCTGCGCGGCGTGGGACCGGTAGGCGGAGGTGGCGAGCAGGTCGATGCCGTCCTCGGCCGCCGCGCTCCGCATCGCCTCCCACGCCTGCGCCGCGTCGGGTACCAGCAGCAGTTCGCGGCCCGGCACGGCCCCGCCGGAGATGGGCACCAGGCCGGCCGGCACGAAGTCAGGGGGCAGCGCGTTCACCCGGTTGACGATGGCGTGGGGCCCCACCTCGGTGACGAGGCCAGGCGTGATGCTGGCCGGGTCGAGGTAGTCGCCCACCATGACCGCGCCGCCCTGACCGGGCGCCGGGTTGGCCTGGGCCGAGCCGACGAAAGCAGGTGCTGGGCGTCTACCGAGGGACTCCGAGGCGCCCCAGCCACCCAGCGCCACGAGCGCGACCGCCCCGGTTGCCAGGGCGCGGTGTCGCATCGCACGGCGGCGGATGCCGGGCCCGCCGGTCACCGTGGCCGGACGCACGTCGTCAGGCCACTGCAGGGACGCGGAACGGCCTGAGTGGGCCCGGGGTCGAGGCTTCATGCGATGACCGTGGCATACCGGGTATTCAGGGGGCCATCATCCCGTGGGCTGAACCCCCGGGTCTCGCGGAGCGCACCAGCCCGAGGTACCGCCCGGATAGGCTCTGCCGCCATGGCCGACCACTACTTCAGCGCCACCCCGGCGAGCCCGGACGAGCGGCGCGAGCTCACCGTCGATCTGGCCGGCCACCGGTGCGCCGTGGTCACGGCGCCGGGGGTGTTCTCGGCCGAGCACCTCGACCATGCCACCGCCTTCCTCCTCGATGCGGTGCCCGTCCCCGCCGAGCTGGTGGCCCGGGGCGCGGGGGTGCAGCTCCTCGACATCGGGTGCGGCTGGGGGCCGGTCGCGCTGTCGCTGGCGCTGCAGGCGCCCGAGGCCGCGGTGTGGGCAGTGGAGGTCAACGAGCGAGCCGCCGACCTGGCGCGGGAGAACGCGCGCCGGCTGGGGGTGCTCGCCGCGGGGCCGGGCGCGCCGGGGGTGCACGTGGTGGCGCCGGAGCACGTGCCCGATGAGGTGCGCTTCGACGGCATCTGGTCCAACCCGCCCATCCGCGTGGGCAAGCAGGCGCTGCACGAGATCCTGGCCCGCTGGCTGCCGCGGCTGCGGGGCGAGGGGGCCGCGTGGCTCGTGGTGGGCAAGAACCTCGGCGCCCCCTCGCTGCAACGGTGGATCACGGAGTTCAGCCCTGACGCTTCATCTTCTGATCTTCAGGTGGATTCCTTCACCTGCGAGCGCACCGCCCGCCACAAGGGCTTCTGGGTGCTCGAGGCCCGCCCCGCCTGAGCCCACCCTCACCGCATCCGCTTCTCCCAGATGCCCTCCAGGCTCACCGGGCGGAAGCCCAACGCGGTGTTGATCGCGAGCATGTGCGCGTTCTCCCCCGCATTCCACGTGTGGATGCGCTCCACGCCGGGGCGCTCGGCCGCGAACCGGCGCAGCGCCGCCGTCTTCACCAGCGTGCCCAGCCGGTGGCCGCGGTGCTCACGCGCCACCAAGGTGTCCTCCTGGTAGGCCGCGGCGGGCCGATGCGGTGAGCTCTGCAGGTAGGTGTACGCCACCGCCTGCCCCGTGGGCGTGTGACGGGCCATGGCGAAGACCGTGTGCCGCCCCATGTCCTGCCACCGGGACTCGTTCTCGCGGATCCGCTCGGGCGACCACACGGCCTGCTCACGCTCGGCGTCGCCCTGCGGGATGTCGGTGCTCATGCGCTCGTACAGGCGGCACATGCCCTCGAGGTGCTCCTCGGGAGTGGCGCCGCTCCAGGTGACCACCTCGTAGTCGGCGGCGAGCGGCCGGGCCTCGGCGTCCAGGGCGTCGGCCACCGCCAGCCCGTCGGCGGGGCGCAGCTCGGAGTGGGTCTCGGTCTGCACCAGTCGGTAGCCCTTCGCCAACGCGAAGGCGGTGGGCGCCTCGGTGCGGTCGAGCGTGCCGAACCCCGTCGGCGCGTCCAGCGCGTCGGGGCTGCCGGGTGCCGCCGAGCGGGCGTGGCCGGAATAGGTGTCGATGACGTGACGGCCGAGGTTGCGGGCGAGCTCCTCCACCGCGTCGTGCAGGGCCGTACCGACCCCCTGCCGCCGCGCGCCGGCCACCACCCACAGGTCCATGTCGAGCCGGTCGGTGTTCTCCTGCAAGGGGATGCCGGCGTGCACCGCCCCCAGCAACCGCACCTCGCCCAGGGGACCGCGGCCGGGCACCCGCGGGAGGCTCACCCCATCGGACGGGGGAAGGGTCTGCTCGGGCAGGCGGTCGAGGGCCACCACCATCCAGTGACGGCGCGACTCCCCTGACTGCAGGGCGCGCAGAACCCCGGCGGCGTCGTTGCCGGTGAAGTCGTCGTGGCCCAGCAGCTCGATGCCGATGGCGGCGTCCTGCTCCACCAGCTGCTCGGCGAGGTGGGAGGGCGGCGCGTCGGAGGGCGTCGCGTCCAGGACGGCCAGGTGGAACGGTGTGGACTCGGTGCTCATGCCCCCACCCAACCGGGGCCCACCGGCGCGGCGCCACCGCTTTTCCCCCGACGGGTCAGGCGGGGTGGGGATCGATGAGGGCGAGCGCCTGGTCCAGCAGATCCGGTGCGTCGTGCTCCAGCCAGTGGATCCGCGGGTCCGGCCGGTACCAGGCGCGCTGCCGCCGGGCCAACCGCCGCGTGCCCTGCTGGGTGTCCGCGATCGCCTGCTCCTGCGTCAGTTCCCCGTCCAGCTGCGCCAGGGCCTGCGAGTATCCGATCGCCCGTCGCGCCGTCCGCCCCGGACCGGCGCGCAACCCGGCAGCGTCCAGCGCGCGCACCTCGTCCAGCAGGCCCACCGCCCACATCCGCTCGACCCGCGCGTCGATGCGGGGGTGCAGCACCTCGTCGTCCGCGCGCAGCCCGATGAGGACGCTCGGCACCAGGAACTCGCGCGTCGGCATGGCGGAGGAGAACGGCCGCCCCGTCAGCTCGATGACCTCCAGCGCCCGCACCACCCGCCGTCCGTTGCGTGGCTCGATGCCGTCCGCGGCCACCGGGTCCAGCCGCTGCAGCTCCGCGTACAGCACCTCCACCCCCTCGGCCTCGAGGCGCCCCTCGAAGACGGCCCGCACCGCCGGGTCCGTGGGCGGGATCTCCAGCCGGTCCAGCAGCGCCCGCACGTACAGCCCGGTGCCCCCGACCACCACGGGCACGTTCCCCCGGGCCCGGATGCCGGCGATGTCCTGACGGCCGGCCGACTGGAAGCGCGCCACCGTGGCCTCCTGGGTCACGTCGAGCACGTCCAGCTGGTGGTGCGGCACCCCGCGCCGCTCGGCCACCGACAGCTTGGCGGTGCCGATGTCCATGCCCCGGTACAGCTGCGAGGCGTCGGCGTTCACCACCTCGCCCCCCAGCCGTTCCGCCAGGTCGAGGCCCAGGTCCGACTTGCCGGTGGCGGTCTGCCCCACCACGGCCACGATCGGCACGGGACCGGCCAGCGGGTGGTCGGGGTCCGGGGAGGGGTGGGCGGTGGGGTGCGACATCGCGCCCATTCTCCCGCACCGCCACGCCGGGGAGAGAGGTGCCGGGCCCACCCGCAGCCTGCCCTCGCCCGCCTACGCTGACCCCATGACCACCCAGCACATCGAGTTCCACGTCGTGGCCGACTCCACCGGCGACACCGCGGCCCGGGTGGCACGCGCCACCGCGGCGCAGTTCCCCGACATCGAGACCCACATCGTGCGCCATCCGCGCATCACCACCGAGGACACGCTGCGCTCGGTGATGGGCCGCATCGAGACCGACGCCCACCAGGTGGTGGTCTTCTCCACCATCGTGGACGACGACCTGCACGCCCTGGTCCACGAGCTCGCGCGGGACGCCCACCTGGAGCACGTGGACATGCTGGGCCCCGCCCTGGAGGCCGTGGAGCGCGTGGCGGACCGGCAGGCCGAGCACAAGGTGCGTCCGGTGGGCATCAGCGCCGACTACTTCACCCGCATCGCGGCGATGGAGTACGCGGTCGCCAACGACGACGGGAACATGGGCCAGGCCCTGGACCAGGCCGACATCGTGCTCATCGGCGTCTCCCGCTCGGGCAAGACGCCACTGTCGATGTACCTGGGTTATCTGGGCTACCGGACGGCCAACATCCCGCTGGTGAACGGCATCGAGCCGCCGGCCGAGCTCTTCGACGTGCCCCGCTGGAAGGTCGTGGGCCTGGTGATCGACCCCGAGCGCCTGCAGGACATCCGCACCCGCCGGGTGAAGTCCCTCGGCGGCCGCCAGGGACGCGACGGCTACGCCGACCTGATGAAGATCTACGAGGAGCTCGACCACGCCGAGGGGATCTTCCGCCGGGTGGGTTGCCCCACCATCAACACCACCGAGCTGGCCCTCGAGGAGTCCGCCGGTCGTGTGATTGAACTCGTGGAGAACCGCCGCGCTACTCTTCGGGGGTGATGACCTCCACACTGTCGTGCGTCATCGCGAACGCCCCTGCCACAACGACGTGACCTGGAGGATCCGCATGACCGGCGGCGCCACGAAGTACACCTATGACCTCTCCGAGGGCGATCTCTCGATGAAGCCCCTGCTGGGCGGCAAGGGAGCCAACCTCTCGGAGATGATCAAGCTCGGCGTCCCGGTGCCGGACGGCTTCACGGTCACCACCGCGGCCTGCATCGACACCATGAACAACGGTGGCGAGTGGCCCGCCGAGCTGTGGGGGCAGATCGAGGAGTCCCTCGCCAGCTTCGAGCAGCGCGCGGGCCGCACCCTGGGTGACCCCGACAAGCCGCTGCTGGTGTCCGTGCGCTCCGGCGCGGTCATCTCGATGCCGGGCATGATGGACACGATCCTGAACCTGGGCATCAGCGACGAGACCGTGGGCGCCCTGGCGCAGGAGTCCGGCAACGAGCGCTTCGCCTGGGACACCTACCGCCGCTTCATCCAGATGTACGGCGACGTGGTGGAGGGCGTGCCCCACCACGCGTACGAGGACGCACTGTCCGCCCTGAAGGCCGAGCGCGGCGTGGAGAACGACCCCGACCTGTCCGCCGAGGACCTCAAGGGTCTGGTGGAGACCTTCAAGCAGGTCTCCCGCGACCACATGGGTGAGGAGTTCCCCACCGACCCCAAGGAGCAGCTGAAGCGCGCGGTGAACGCCGTCTTCTCCTCCTGGGACACCCCGCGCGCCGGCGTGTACCGCAAGGCCAACGGCATCCCGGACGACCTGGGCACCGCCGTGAACGTCATGCAGATGGTCTTCGGCAACCGCGGTGACACCTCTGCCACCGGCGTCTGCTTCACCCGCAACCCCTCCACCGGAGCCCAGGAGCTGTACGGCGAGTTCCTCGTCAACGCCCAGGGTGAGGACGTGGTGGCCGGCATCCGCACCCCGAAGCCGCTCGCGGAGATGGAGTCCGTGCTGCCCGAGGCCTACGCGCAGCTGCTGGACACCATGCGCCGGCTCGAGGAGCACAACGGCGACATGCAGGACATCGAGTTCACCGTCGAGGACGGCAAGCTCTACCTGCTGCAGACCCGCAACGGAAAGCGCACCGCCCCGGCGGCCTTCAAGATCGCCGTGGACATGGTGAACGAGGGCAAGCTGGACAAGGCCGGCGCGCTGAAGCGCATCGAGCCCATGCAGCTCGACCAGCTGCTGCACCCCGCGATCGACCCCGACCACGGTGAGAAGCCGGTCACCAAGGGCCTGAACGCCTCCCCCGGCGCGGCCGTCGGTGAGGTCGTCTTCGATGCGGAGACCGCGGCTGAGCGCGGCAAGGCCGGTGAGAAGGTGGTCCTGGTCCGCTGGGAGACCACGCCGGACGACATCGCCGGTGTGCTCGTGGCGCAGGGTGTGCTGACCGCGCACGGTGGCATGACCTCGCACGCGGCCGTGGTGGCCCGTGGCATGGGCAAGCCCTGTGTGGCCGGTGCCTCCAAGATCAAGATCGACGCGGAGGGCAAGACCCTCACCATCGGCGACACGGTGCTGAACGAGGGCGACATGATCACCCTCGACGGCTCCACCGGTGAGGTCTACGCCGCCGCGCTGGAGCTGGTGCCGCCGCAGCTGAACGAGGACTTCAACACCATCGTCGGCTGGGCGGACGAGATCCGCCGCCTGGACGTGCGCACCAACGCCGACACCGGCGCGGACGCCGCCAAGGCGCGGGAGTTCGGCGCGCAGGGCATCGGCCTGTGCCGCACCGAGCACATGTTCATGGAGGCCGACCGCCTGCCGGCCGTGCGCAAGATGATCCTCTCGCCGTCCGATGAGGCGCGCACCGAGGCGCTGGCGGAGATCCTCCCGCTGCAGCAGGAGGACTTCGAGGCGATCTTCGACGCGATGACGGGCCTGCCGGTGACGGTGCGCCTGCTGGACCCGCCGATGCACGAGTTCCTGCCGAACCTGGTGGACCAGGCCCTCCTGGTGCAGCGCCTGGAGATCGAGGGCCGCGGGGACGACGACGCCGAGCTGTCCGAGGCCCGCACCCTGCTGGCCCAGGTGAAGAAGCTCACCGAGCAGAACCCGATGCTGGGTACGCGCGGTGTGCGCTTGGCGCTTCTCTACCCGGAGATCCCCGCGATGCAGACCCGCGCCATCGTGCGTGCGGCCCTGGCCTCCAAGAAGCGTGGCAACGACCCGCACGTGGAGATCATGGTGCCGCTGGTGGCGTTCGCCGAGGAGCTCAAGCGCATGCGGGCCATCATCGAGGAGACGGTGGCCGAGGAGTTCGAGGCCGCTGGTGAGTCCTTCGACTACACCGTCGGCACCATGATCGAGCTGCCCCGTGCGACGGTGACGGCCGACCAGATCGCCGAGCACGCGGACTTCTTCAGCTTCGGCACGAACGACCTGACGCAGACCGGCGTGGGCATCTCGCGTGACGACGCCGAGGGCGCCTTCCTGGCCCACTACGTGGACGAGGACATCGTGGCGGGCAACCCGTTCGGTTCCATCGACGTCGACGGCGTGGGTGACCTGGTGCGGATCGGTGCCGAGAAGGGCCGCTCCACCAAGGGCGACCTGAAGCTGGGTGTCTGCGGTGAGCACGGTGGCGACCCGGCCTCCATCGCGCTGTTCGAGGAGCTGGGCCTGAACTACGTGTCCTGCTCCCCCTACCGCGTGCCGATCGCCCGCTTCGCGGCGGCCCGCGCGGTGCTGGACGCCCAGGAGAAGTGAGCACCCAGCAGAGCTGACGCACGCAGAGCGGTCCCGGGATACCGGGGCCGCCCTGCGGCGTTCCGGGTTCGCGGTCCCGGCGGCGTCTCGGTATGGTCCCTCGGCGATGCAGCAGCAGCGCCGGTACGACCTCGACGCGCTCAGGGCCTTCGCGATGTTCCTGGGCGTGGTGCTGCACGCCTGCACGAACTTCGTTCCCCACTACACGCCCGGGGACCCTCAGGCCGAGCTCGTGCTGGCGCGCGTGACGGACGTCATCCACGGGTTCCGGATGCCCTTGTTCTTCCTCGTCTCCGGCTACTTCACGGCCCTGCTCTGGCAGCGGCGGGGGCTCGGTGGCGTCGTGCGACAACGTGTGGAACGGGTGCTTCTGCCCTGGCTGGTGGCGCTGTTCACGGTGCTGCCCGCCCTGGAATGGGGCTTCACCGGGGGCAAGCGCCTGGCCGGTGTCGACGCCGCCCCACCCGCACACGGTGGGTTCCCCCTGGAACCCGCGGCCGTGAACATGGGGCACCTGTGGTTCCTGTGGATGCTGTGCCACCTGGTGGCGCTCTTCGCCCTGGTCGTGGGCGTGGTGCGGCTGCTGGGTCCGCGACTCCCGGGGCTCACGCACCCGGCCGTGCAGGGGGTGGCGGTCCTGGCGCTCGTGGCCCTCACGGTGGTGACTCAGTTCCAGATGCCCGAGGCCCCCTTCGGCCCGGCGTTCACGGACACCTTCGTCATGGAGCGCCTCGTGGTGGCCTACTACGCCGGCTTCTTCGGTGTGGGCGCGTTCCTGTACGTGCCCGGGGGCGGCATGCCCACCTGGCTGGAGCGGCTCCGCCCGGCCTGGCCGGTGTTCGCCGTCGCGGCCGTGGCCTGCCTGGTCGCGGGATGGTCGTGGGAGGGCACCCACACCACCGCCTCCCACGCGGTCCAGGTCGCGTACGCCTGGCTGGGGATCCTCGCCCTGGTGGGGCTCTTCCACTTGCTCTTCAGCCACGGCCGGGGCGCGGACCCCCGGGTGCGCTGGCTGTCGGACGCCTCGTACTGGACCTACCTCATCCACTTCCCCGCGGTGCTCATCCTGCAGGGCTTCCTGGGCGGCAACGACCTGCCCTTCTGGCTCACCGTGCCGCTGGTGACGCTGGGAGCCCTGGCCATCTCGCTCGTGAGCTACCAGTACCTGGTGCGCTACACGGCCCTGGGCGCCTTCCTCAACGGGTGGCGTTCCCGGGAGTCGTCCCCGACGCCGCGTCCGGCGCTCGCGCGCACGGCCTGACGACCCGGCTCAGCCCGCGAACTCCCGCACCGGCAGCCCCGTCACCCCGGGCTGCACGGTGAACACCGACCCGGCCAGCTGGTCCGCGTCATCCTCTGCCATCCCCTCTCGCGAGGTGGTGATGTACAGCGTGCCCAGGTCGTCCCCGCCGAAGGTGCAGGCGGTCACCAGCGGCGTGGGCAGCTCCACCACCTGCTGCAACACCCCGTCCGGGTCGTAGCAGTGCACCGCCGCACCGTGGTGCATCGCGGTCCAGATGTTCCCCTCGGCGTCCACCGTGAGCCCGTCCGGGCGCCCGTCCGGCCCGGTGTCCACCAGCGTCCGGCGGTTCACCAAACCCTGCTGTGGGTCGTGGTCGAACAGATCGATCCGCTGCTCGTGGGTGTCGTTGTAGTAGGCCAGCCGCCCGTCCGGGCTGTAGTCCAGCCCGTTCGAGATGGTCACCTCGGGCAGCACGGTGGTCACCGCGCCATCGGGGGTCAGCCGGTACAGGCTCGCGGCGCCCGGGGTGCGGTCGTACGGCATCGATCCGCACAGGAAGTTGCCGTCAGGGTCCACCGCGCCCTCGTTCATGCGCACCGCCGGGTCCTGCCACAGCTCGATGCGGCGCAGCGCACCATCGGGGTCCTCCAGGGCGAAACCCCGCTCGATGCCGTACACCAGCCCGCCGTTCGTCCGGGGCCGCACACAGGCCGCGATGGCGTCGACGTGGCGGCGCTCGACGCCGCCGTCGCCACGGAGGGTGAGCACGTCCCCATCGAGCATGTCCACCCACGTCAGGCCCCCGTGGTCGGGCAGCCACACCGGCCCCTCCCCGTGGTGGGCGATGCGGTCGGTGAGACGTTCGGCGCGCACGGTTGACTCCATCGTGGTCGTCGGGTGGTGTCCCCGAGTCAACCACCGATCAGCCCGCCAGGCGCGGGTGGCCCTCCAGGGCTGCGTCGAGGCGCGCATCGAACACCGGCTGCAGCGTCTTCACCCAGGTGACGGTCACGTGCGCACCCTGTCGATAGGTGAGCACCTCCCCCATCACGGCGCGACAGGTCCCCTCGGGACAGAGGAAGTCGTTGAGGTCCACCAGGCGCGCGCCGGGCACCTGCTCCACCGCCTGCCGCAGCGGCGGCGACCCCTTGGCCTCCTCGGCCGGGAAGTCGCACGCGCTCACGTCCTGCCGGTGCTCGGCCACGCACTCGTAGACCAGCTGCGGCGGCGTGGGCGTGTCCAGCAGGGCGACGATGCGGGTGCCCCGGTCGGTGAGCTCGGTCCAGTACTGCCGGTAGCCCTGGGCCAGGGTCGCCACCTCGGCCTCCGGGTCGTCCGCCGCGGTCAGGCCGGCCCGGGAGGCGCCGCTCACCAGCAGCACGTCGGGGTCGATCTCCTGCAGCCGGTCGCGCACTTTCTGGCCCCACTCCAGACAGTTCGGGTACCCGCCGCGGTGCGGCAGCAGCACGGCCGCCCAGGTGCACGACGACTTGGTGTGCGAGATGACCAGGTACCCCCGCTCCCTGGCCCACGCATCGATCGCCGGCTGCCACTGCAGAGCCTTGGAGTCGCCCGCCAGCACCACGGTGGTCGTGCCCTCCAGGTCACCGAAACGGCACTCCACCGGCTCGGCGCTCTCCTCGGCCACGTGGCAGCCCAGGGCGTGGCCCGCCGGGCTGTCCGCGGTGGCGGCCTCCGGGGCGGGAACCACCCGGGCCGGGTTCGCCGGGAAGGTGCCCTCGCGCACCACCGGGCGCACGGTGGCCACCGTGGCGTCCCCGGGGTCCGGCAGCAGCTGTTCGGCGCCCCAGTACCCCTCCTCGGCGAGGTTCACCGGGGTGGGGGCCGGCAGTGAGGTCACCACCAGCGCGCAGGCCGCTGCCACGGTGATCACCTGCAGGCCGCCGGCCGCCAGCGCGGTGCCGGTGCGCCGCATCGACGGCGCGAAGCGCACCGGGTTCTCGATGAGGCGTTGCCCCGCCCACGCCAGCGGGAACGAGAGCGCCACCGCCACCACGGGCACCCAGGCCGGCGCCTCCCCATCGAAGACGCCCTGCTCGGCGAACACGACCGACGGCCAGTGGCACAGGTACAGGGAATACGACAGGCCGCCCACCCACACCATCGGCCGGCTGGAGAGCCAAGCCATCACCGGGCCCCGGGCACGGTACCCGCCCACCAGCGCGCACGCCGTGCCCACGGTGGGGAGCAGGGCCGCGGAGCCCGGCCACGGCGTCGAGGCGTCGAACACCACGAAGGACGCCACCACCATCGCGACCCCCAGCATGAGCAGGGAGGTCGCCCACGGCAGGCGGATGCGGGGCCACAGGGCCGCCCCGCAGGCCACCAGACCGCCGAGCACCAGCTCCCACAGGCGGGTGGTGGTGAGGAAGTAGGCCGCCTCCGGCGAGGCCGTGGTGTGGGCGACGGACCACAGCAGCGAGGGCAGGCCGATCAGCAGCAGGCCCACAGCGGCGATGCGGCGCACCGGGTGGGTGTTCCGCGCGGCCACCCAGGCCACCCCCAGCAGCACCACCGGCCAGATGACGTAGAACTGCTCCTCCACCGCCATCGACCAGTAGTGCTGCACCGGGGAGGGCAGGGAGTCCTCGGCCAGGTAGTCCGTGGACCGGTCCGCCAGGCGCCAGTTGATGAGCCACAACGCCGAGGCCGCGATGTCCCCGAACACCTCCCGCAGGCGGGTGCTGGGGAGCAGCAGCCAGGCACCGATGGCGGTGAACACCAGCACCATGCTGGCTGCCGGGAGCAGGCGCTTGAAGCGGCGGCCGTAGAAGGCGGGGAGGTCCACGGTGCCCGAGCGCTCGACCTCCTTGAGGAGCTGGCCGGAGATGAGGAAGCCGCTCAGGACGAAGAAGACGTCCACGCCGGCGAAGCCACCGGTGACCACAGGCAGCCCCGCGTGGTAGGCCAGCACGGACAGCACCGCGATGGCGCGGAGCCCCTCGACATCGGGGCGGAAGCCCGGGTGGTGGGCCGCCGGGGACGGGGCGTCGCGCACGGGCCTCCTCGCCTGCGGCAGCGGTGGCCTGTGGCCCCCGGGGAACTACCGATCGGGCGCAAGATAGCCGATGCGGGCGCACCGGCCCGGCATCACCGCACGGCGCAGGGCGCCTCGGCGACGTCGGGCTTCGGCGGCTGGCCGACCTGCGGCATCCCGAGGCCCACGGCCGGCTTCTTGGCCGGCATGCCCTGGGCGCGCTCCCAGGCGTCGCCCCCGGCGGTGCGGCGGACGGAGAAGGTGCCTCCGGTGACCGCGGAGTCGGCGATGAGGTTGTGCGGCGCGCCGTAGGTGACCTCCACGGTGACCATGTCGCCCGGGCGGGGGCGCTCCGCATCGGGCAGGTCGGCCGGGAGGGCGAAGTGGACCAGACGGTTGTCGTCGGCGCGACCGGACATGCGGTGGGTCTCGGCGTCCTTGCGTCCCTCACCGGGGGCGACGAGCACCTCGACGGTGCGCCCCTCCTGCGTGCGATTCTCCTCCCAGGAGATGCGCTCCTGCAGCTCGATGAGGCGGTCGAAGCGGTCCTGGACGACGGCCTTGGGGACCTGGTCGGCCATCTCCGCGGCGGGGGTGCCGGGGCGGATGGAGTACTGGAAGGTGAACGCGCTGGAGAAGCGGCTGGCCTCCACCACACGGAGGGTCTCGGCGAAGTCCTCCTCGGTCTCGCCGGGGAAGCCGACGATGAGGTCGGTGGTGATCGCGGCGTGCGGGATCTGCTCGCGCACGCGGTCGAGGATGCCCAGGAACTTCTTGGAGCGGTAGCTGCGGCGCATGTCCTTGAGCACCTTGTCGGAGCCGGCCTGCAGTGGCATGTGGAGGCTCGGCATGACGTTGGGCGTCTCGGCCATGGCGTCGATGACGTCGTCGGTGAAGGCCGCGGGGTGCGGGGAGGTGAAGCGCACCCGCTCCAGACCCTCGATCTCACCGCAGGCGCGCAGCAGCTTGCTGAACGCCTGCCGGTCGCCGAACTCGACGCCGTAGGTGTTGACGTTCTGGCCCAGGAGCGTGATCTCCACGACGCCCTGCTCCACCAGCGCGCGCACCTCGGCCAGGATGTCGCCGGGGCGGCGGTCCTTCTCCTTGCCGCGCAGCGCCGGGACGATGCAGAAGGTGCAGGTGTTGTTGCAGCCGACGGAGATGGAGACCCAGCCGGAGTACGCGGAGTCGCGCCGCGTGGGCAGCGTGGAGGGGAAGGTCTCCAACGCCTCGAGGATCTCGACCTGCGCCTCCTGGTTGTGGCGGGCGCGCTCCAGCAGCACCGGGAGGGAGCCGATGTTGTGGGTGCCGAAGACCACGTCGACCCACGGGGCCTTCTCCACGATGGTGTCGCGGTCCTTCTGCGCCAGGCACCCGCCGACGGCGATCTGCAGGTCGGGGTTCTCCCGCTTGGCCTGCCGCAGCTGGCCGAGGTTGCCGTAGAGCTTGTTGGCGGCGTTCTCACGCACCGCACAGGTGTTGAAGACCACGACGTCGGCGACCTCGGGGCGGTCGGTGGGCTCAACGGCCTCGAGGTCGGTGTAGCCCGCGCCCTCCAGCAGCCCGGAGAGGCGCTCGGAGTCGTGGACGTTCATCTGGCACCCGTGGGTGCGGACGTCATAGGTCTTGGGAGTGGCGGTGCTCATCGTGCCCTCCAGAATACGGGGCGGCGCCAAATCGGGGGTGCTGCGGCGGGTGGCACCACGGGACGGTCCGGTGGAGTGCTCGGGCGCGGGTGGGACAGGATGGGCCCATGAGCGACGTCATCAAGATCAATGCCATCACCGTTCCCGCCGACTCCGGCGACGAGCTGGCCAAGCGGTTCGCGGCACGCGCCGGTGCGGTGGACGGTCAGCCGGGCTTCAAGGGCTTCGAGCTGCTGCGCCCCACCGACGGGAAGAACACCTGGCTGGTGGTGACCCGCTGGGAGGACGAGGCGTCCTTCGAGGCGTGGACCTCCGGCCAGGAGTTCCAGCGCGCCCACGGCGGCCAGGCTGGCGGCGGCGCTCCGGCAGGGCACGGCCACGGCGAGGGTGGCGCCCCGGCAGGGCACGGCCACGGCGAGGGCGCTGGCGACGAGGCACCGCGCCAGAAGCCGGTCGGCATGAGCGCCGAGCTGTGGTCCTTCGACGTCGCGGGCGGTTCGCAGGGCTGACCTGCCGCGCCGCAGCGCAAGGAGTGGCGAAACGCCCGCCCAGCCGCGCAAGCAGTGGTGGGCTGCCCGCTCAGCGGGTGGTTCACCACTCTCTGGCGACATAGTGGTGAAACACCCGCCCCGCCCGCAGAGGACGTGGCGCGGCCCGGGGCAGTCGGGCCCCTGTGGCAGAGGACTGCACCAGCCCGAGCTCAAGAGTTGGTCAAGACCGCTGTGCGCCGCCGGACACCGACCTAGCGTGGAGGAGCCTGCCCCTTCACACCAGGAGACGCCGTGCCGCTCGCCCGCATGACCACTCTGACCGCTGCCGCCTTTGCCTCGTTCTCGGTGCTCAGCACCTCTGCGCCCACGGGCACCACTCCCAGCGCGGCGGACCGTCCCGCCGAGCTGCCCGCGGCCGACTGCACCGATCCGGGGCGCGAGCTCAGCCCTGAGGAGGCCTACCTCCGCGAGCCCGAGGCGGCCCGCTTCGTGCACGAAGGTGGGTTTGCCCGCTCCCTCGAGCGATTCCAGGCCGACCTCTGCCGCTCCCAGAACACCGCACAGGCCCAGCGCGTGGTCACCCGGCACAGCACCACTCTGTGGCGCGATGCGGTGAAGCGCGCCCAGGGCAAGGGCCCCATCCAGGGCACGCTCAGCGCCGGTGACGACCGCCCCCTCTACTGGACCCGCCTGGCGATGGCAGCCACCCTGCGGCAGTGGGACCCGCACTTCCAGCTCTCGGACGCTGACCGGCAGGGCCTCATCGACGACCTCGACCGGGTCTCGCGCGGGCAGGAGGACATCCGCTTCCCGAAGGGCAAGGGCCAGACCCGGGTGCTGGTGACGGGCTTCGACCCCTTCACCCTGTTCCGCGACATCCGACAGGGCAACCCCTCCGGCGCTGCTGCCCTGGCGTTGGACGGCACGGTCGTCCAGACGGCGGAGGGACCCCTCCGCATCGAGGCGGCGATGTTCCCCGTGCGCTGGCGCGACTTCGAGCAGGGAATGGTCGAGGAGGCCCTGCTCCCCCACTTCCAGCCGGGCAAGGGGCAGGTGGATGCCTTCGCCACCACCAGTCAGGGCAGCCCCGGCCAGTTCGACCTCGAGGCCGTGAACGGCGCGTGGCGCGGCGGGTTCACCGACAACGAGGAGGTCTGCTACCAGGGCGCGGTGCCCATCCCCGAGGACATCCCGACGGTCGACCCCCAGCCGCAGTGGACCCGCTCCACCCACCCGGTGGACGCGATGCGGGCCGCGGACACCGGTGCCTACCCGGTGAACGACAACCGTCAGGTCACGGAGGTGCCGGGCGACACGCCGCCTGAGCAGGTCACCACCGAGTGCCCGGCCCCCGAGCCCGAGCACCCCGGCGTGGTGCGCGAGGACGGACCGACCCCCGGTTCCCAGGCACGCGCCGGTGGCGGTGGGGACTACCTCTCCAACGAGATCGCCTACCGCGCCACACTGCTGCGCGACGCCGTGGGCCTGGAGGTGCCCGGTGGCCACATCCACACGCCCGTTCTCGAGGGCCTCGATGCGGACGACCCCACGGAGCTGAGCAATCCCACCCTGGAGTCGAACCGGGAGGCCATCACCGCCCAGGTGCGTGCACTCGTGACGGAGGTGGGTCGTTCGGTGCAGTGAGCCTGCGCGTCAGTCGCGGCGGTGCTCCGGGTCCTGGTCCAGGGCCTCCCGGATGACGGAGTAGGCCAGCTCACCGGAGTACCCCTTGCGGCCGAGCATCCCGGCCAGCCGGCGCGTCTTCACCTGCCGGTCCAGGCCGGACATGGTGCGCAGCTTCTTGGCCACGAGCTCCTCCGCCCGGGCGCGCTCCCCCTCGTCGGTGACCTCGTCCTCGAGGGCGGCTGCGGCGGTCTGCTCGTCCACGCCCTTCTTGCGCAGCTCGTGGGCCAGACCCCGGCGCGCGAGCCCCCTGCCCTGCTGCTGCGACCGCACGAGCATGTGCGCGTAGGCCTCGTCGTCCACCAGGCCCACGGCCTCCATGCGGTCCAGCACCTCACGGGCCACCTCCGGGTCGCAGTTGCGCTGCGCGAGCTTGTCCTCCAGCTGCTTGCGGCTGCGCGGCGCCGCCGTCAGCTGGCGCAACACGATGGCGCGCGCCACCTCGTGCGGGTCGGCGTCGGCCTCCTGGGTGGCGGGGTCCTCCGGTGGCGGCTCCGGTGACCGCTTCCGTCCACGGTCCACCTCGGCAGAGCCCTCGACGCTCTCCACATCCCCGGCCGCGATGCGGCGCAGCGCCTCCATGTCGACGCCCTCGGGCCCCGCACCGCCCCGGGCACGGGCCGGACCCCGATGCGGGGTCGACGCATCGGGGTCCGGTGTCAGGGGTCCGTCACTCATCGGCACCAGGTACCGAGAGGCGGAGGGTGTGCTCGCACGAGCACTGCAGGCGGCTCACGCTCAGAAGGTCACCTCGACCTCGTCGTTCACCGGCGCGTCGCGCAGGGCAGCCGCCTCGGCGTCCACGTCGTCCACCGGGGCGTTCGGATCCACCCCGATGCCGAGCTTCGCCTTGATCTTGCGGTCGAGCTCCTCGGTGAGGTCCGGGTTGTCCTTGAGGAACTGGCGGGCGTTCTCCTTGCCCTGCCCCAGCTGGTCGCCCTCGTAGGTGTACCAAGCGCCGGACTTGCGGACGAAGCCGTGCTCCACGCCCATGTCGATGATGCCGCCCTCACGGGAGATGCCCTGCCCGTAGAGGATGTCGAACTCGGCCTGCTTGAACGGCGGCGAGACCTTGTTCTTCACAATCTTGGCCCGCGTGCGGTTGCCGACCGGCTCGGTCCCGTCCTTCAGCGTCTCGATGCGGCGCACGTCGATGCGGACCGAGGCGTAGAACTTCAGGGCCTTGCCACCGGTGGTCGTCTCCGGGGAGCCGAACATCACACCGATCTTCTCGCGCAGCTGGTTGATGAAGATCGCCGTGGTGCCGGTGTTGCTCAGCGCACCGGTGATCTTGCGCAGCGCCTGGCTCATCAGGCGGGCCTGCAGACCCACGTGGGAGTCACCCATCTCGCCCTCGATCTCCGCACGCGGCACCAGGGCGGCCACGGAGTCGATGACGATGATGTCCAGCGCCCCGGAGCGGATCAGCATGTCCGCGATCTCCAGCGCCTGCTCACCGGTGTCCGGCTGCGACACCAGCAGGTTGTCCACGTCGACACCCAGCTTCTTGGCGTACTCCGGGTCGAGTGCGTGCTCGGCGTCGATGAAGGCCGCGATGCCGCCGGCCTTCTGCGCGTTCGCCACGGCGTGCAGCGCCACGGTGGTCTTACCGGAGGACTCCGGACCGTAGACCTCGATGACGCGGCCCCGCGGCAGGCCGCCCAGGCCCAGCGCCACGTCCAGCGCGATGGATCCGGTCGGGATGGTGGCGATCGGCGGACGCGTGTCGTCCCCCAGCCGCATGACCGCACCCTTGCCGTGCTGCTTCTCGATCTGGGCCATCACCGCATCGAGCGACCTCGTGCGCTCCTGGGTCGGGTCCGTGCTGTTCTTGCCGGCCATGCTCACCACTTCCTTCTCACATCGTGTCGGGCGCGCCCACCTTCGACGCAGTGCCTCCCACAGGTCCGCACGGTTGATCCCCGCACGGCGACTCCGGGTCTGCGTCAGACGCTAGGTCCCCCCACCGACAACCTCGTCGGGCACCGCCCCACCCTGTGGATGAATCGGTGGCCCGCAGGTCCTCGGCGCAGCGACCTGTGACCACTGTACAGAACAACTGTTCGCACCCCGGCCAACGACTGTTCGGCGTGTCGCACCCGCCCCGCGTGCCGGCCGGACACCCCGCATCGGCCCCCTCAGCCCCGGCCGCCGCCCGCCCCGGCGCGACGCCCGGGGTCCCGACCCAGCTGCCGCTCCGGCGGGACGTCGAAGTCGACACACAGCGCCCGCCAGATCTCCCGGGGCGACACGCCGTGGGCCAGAGCGTCATCCACCGTCTGGTCACCGGGCACCGAGGAGAGCACGTGACTGCCCCTGATGTGAGCCGTCATTCCGGGTCCGAACTCCTCGTTCATGAGCTCCTGCAACTGGCTGATCCGCATGTACCCAGTCTCACAGTTCCACCCGCAGAGCCCGAAACGGTCGCGTCGGCAGCCAGTTTGTGCTTGGGTCGAGATGAACAGGGACACGGGCAGACAGCCACCGTCCCGCCCCCGACGCAAGGAGAGACACCATGCGTAGCACCCGTTCCATCGCTCTGACCATCGCTCTGGCGGCCGCCCCCCTGGCCGCGGTCGCCCCCGCCGCCACCGCTGCGGAGTCCCCGGCCGAGTCCGCCGCCGAGTCCGTGACGTCCGAGGCCGCGGGCGAGGACTCGCCGGCCGCTGACGAGACCACCTCCGAGACCACGTCCGAGACCACCTCCCCCGACTCCGAGGAGGAGAACGACGACGAGGGTGGCTTCCCCTGGGGCCTGCTCGGCCTGCTGGGTCTGGCCGGTCTGCTGGGCATGGGTGGTCGCAAGAAGGAGGAGCCGGAGGTCCGCCACACCACGCGTGACCGTCAGCCGGAGACCTACCGCACCACCGACACCCACCGCACGGACACGAACCGTCGCAACGACGACGTGCGCGTGGTGGACGGCAACAACAACCGTGTCGACGGCCACGACGGCCGCCGCATCGACGGTGACCGTCGCGGCAACGGCATCTCGGGCAAGGTCGACGACCGCTTCGGTGACGGCGACGGCCGTCTCGACGGCGACGACCTGCCGGGCAAGCGCCGCTGACCGCAGCGCGACCCTGTGGTCCAGGGGCCGGGTGGAGCTCTCCACCCGGCCCCTTCGCCGTGTGTTCGATGGGGTGAGCGCGCCAGGGTGCGACGCTCACCCCATCGGATCTCACCCCAGCAGGAGCACGACCCCCAGGATGACCGGCAGCGAGAGCATGGTGGTGGCGAACACCGCATCGCGCGCCACCACCTGTCCCCGGCGGTAGATCGTCGCGAACAGGAAAACGTTCTGGGCCGTCGGGAGGGCGGCGGTGACCACGACCACCAGCAGGTCGTGCCCCTGCAGCCCCCAGGCCAGCGCCAGCCCCCAGGCCACCAGCGGCATCGCCACCAGCTTCAGCGCCACGGCCGTGAACACCTCCCGCCGCTGGCCGCCCACGAAGGGCGCCGGCCCCCATCGCAGGGACATGCCGTAGGCCAACAGCATGGCGGGCACCGCGAAGCCCGCGATGAGGTCCAGCGGCCCACGCGCCCCCTGCGGCACCTGCCACCCGCTCGCCGCGACGGCCAACCCCAGCACGGAGGCGACCGTCAGCGGGTTGAGCCCCGAGGCGAGCACCGAGCGCACCCTGCCCTGTCCCTCGCGCCGCGGGTCGATGGCGTCCAGCACTGCGAGCCCGATGGGCTGCAGCACCAGCAGCTGGCCCAGCAGCACCGGGGTGGAGTACACCGCATCACCCAGCACGAACACCGCGATGGGGATGCCCAGGTTGGCGGCGTTCACGTACCCGGCGGCGAACGCACCGATGACCGCCTCCCCCGGCCCCCGGCCCCCACGTCGGGCGAGCAGCACCGAGACGGCGCCGACCACGAGCGCCGCGACCAGCGCGATCACCAGGTGCGGGCCCACCACGCTTCCCAGCGACGCGGTGGAGATGACGGTGAAAAGCAGCACGGGGGTGGCCACCGTGAAGGTGAGCCGGCTGAGCACCTCGATGGCGCTCTGTGGCACCAGCTCGCGGGAGGCGAGGAACCACCCCACGGCGATGACTCCACCGATCGTCCAGAACCCCTCGAAGACCGACAACACCGCCCCATGATCCCCGACGCGCAGGCTGTCGGTGCACGGTGGCAGGCTGAGCCGTGATGTCAGACGACCTGCTGCAGCGGTTCTCCCCTCCCACCCGGGCGTGGTTCGAGGCGAACTTCACGGCGCCCACGGACGCCCAGGCCGGGGCCTGGGAGGCCATCAGCCGGGGTGAGCACACGGTCGTGGTGGCGCCGACGGGGTCGGGCAAGACCCTCTCGGCCTTCCTCTGGGCACTGGACCGCTTCGTCCCCGGACCCGACCGGCGCCCGCCGGAGGCGCCGTGCAGCGTCATCTACGTCTCGCCGCTGAAGGCGCTGGCGGTGGACGTGGAGCGCAACCTCGCGGCGCCGCTGTCCGGCATCGGTCACGCCGCGGCGCGGCTGGGGGTCACGGCGCCCCGGGTGGGGGTCTCGGTGCGCTCGGGTGACACGCCTGCTGCAGAGCGTCGCCGTTTCGCCAGCAGGGGTGCCGACGTGCTGATCACCACGCCGGAGTCGCTCTACCTGCTGCTCACCTCCCGCGCCCGCGAGCAGCTCACCGGGGTCACCACCGTCATCGTCGATGAGGTGCACGCCCTGGCGGGCACGAAGCGCGGGGCACACTTGGCGCTCAGCCTGGAGCGGCTGGACGCGCTGCTCGAGGCGCCGGCGCAGCGGATCGGGCTCTCGGCCACGGTCCGCCCGGTGGACGAGGTGGGGCGCTGGCTGACCGGTGGGCGCCCGGTCACGATCGTGCAGCCGCCGGTCCAGAAGGCCTGGGAGCTCTCGGTGCACGCCGACGTCCCGGACATGGCGGACCTCGCCACGGCGCCCCAGGTCTCCCCCGCCGGTGTCGATGAGGTGGCGTCCGCCGAGGACGCGCGCCCGGACGAGACCGATGGGGTGGCGCCCGCCGAGGACGACCTGGCCCTGCCGGAGCACCTCACCCTGGCGGACCTGTCCCCGGAGGTGGCGGGGGCCGACCCGCGCGACCGGGCGAGCATCTGGCCGCACGTGGAGCAGCGCATCGTCGAGGAGATCGCGCGGCACACCTCCACCTTGGTGTTCTGCAACTCGCGGCGGTCCGCGGAGCGGCTGACGGCGCGGCTGAACGAGATCTGGGCCGAGCGGGCCGGCACCGTCCAGGGCGATGCCGAGCGGGCCGGCGTCGCAGAGGACCCTCCCCAGCGGGCACCCGCCGAGCTCATGGCGCAGGCGGGGGCGTCGCGGGGCGCTCCCGGGGTGCTGGCCCGCGCGCACCACGGGTCGGTGAGCAAGGAGCACCGTGCGGAGATCGAGGACGCCCTCAAGGCGGGGACCCTGCCGGCCGTGGTGGCCACGAGCTCGCTGGAGCTCGGCATCGACATGGGCGCGGTCGACCTGGTGATCCAGGTGGAGTCCCCGCCCAGCGTGGCCAGCGGTCTGCAGCGGGTGGGCCGGGCCGGCCACCAGGTGGGCGCGGTGAGCCGGGGCAGCTTCCACGCCCTGCACCGCCAGGACCTGCTGGAGACCGCCGTGGTGGTGGAGCAGATGCGCGTCGGCGGCATCGAGGCCCTGCGCATCCCCGCCAACCCGCTGGACGTGCTGGCCCAGCAGGTGGTGGCGGCGTGCGCCATGGACGACTGGTCCGTGGACGATCTGCACTGTCTGGTGCGGCGTGCAGCACCCTGGGCGGACCTCTCGCGGGCGGTGCTGGAGTCCGTGCTGGAGATGCTCTCGGGGCGTTATCCCTCGGAGGACTTCGCCGACCTGCGGCCCCGTGTGGTGTGGGACCGCGTGGACGACCTGCTGACCGCCCGCCCCGGCGCGCAGCGGTTGGCGATCCTCTCCGGCGGGACCATTCCGGACCGGGGGCTGTTCGGGGTCTTCCTGGCCGGTGGTGGCGGTCCGGGACGGCGCGTCGGCGAGCTGGACGAGGAGATGGTCTACGAGTCGCGCGTGGGCGACGTGTTCACGCTGGGGACCTCCTCCTGGCGCATCGAGGACATCACGCACGACCAGGTGCTGGTCACGCCGGCGCCCGGCCAGCCCGGCAAGCTGCCCTTCTGGCGCGGTGACGGGCTGGGCCGGCCGGCGGAGCTCGGCGGGCACCTCGGAGCGTTCGTGCGTGAGCTGGCGACCACGGACGAGGCCGCCGTCCGCGAGCGACTGGCGGCCGGGGGGCTGGACGACTGGGCGGTGGACAACGTGATGGCGCACGTGGCCGCGCAGGCCGAGGCCACCACCGCCGTCCCTGACGACCGCACGGTGGTGGTGGAGCGCTTCCGCGACGAGCTGGGCGACTGGCGCGTGGTCATCCACTCCCCCTGGGGCTCACCCGTGCACGCTCCGTGGGCGCTGGTGCTGGCCGAGCGGCTGCGGCAGCGCTTCGGAGTGGACGTGCAGGCGCTGCACGCCGACGACGGCATCGTGCTGCGGCTGCCGGACCTGGGCGGGTGGGACGCGTGGTCGGTGCCCGATGCGGTGCCAGTCCCCGGCGGGGAGAGCCTGACCGGGCCCGACGGCCTGACCGGACCCGACGGCCCCGTGCCCGAGACGCCCACGATGACGCTCGACGCCCGCTCCCTGGACGCCGCCCTGGCGGAGCTGGTGGCCATCGAGCCCGATGAGGTGCACGACGAGGTGACCGCCCTCATCGGCGGATCGGCCCTGTTCGCCTCCCGGTTCCGCGAGTGCGCGGCCCGCGCCCTGCTCCTGCCCCGGCGTCGCCCGGACCGGCGTCAGGCGCTGTGGCAGCAGCGCCAGCGCGCCGCGTCGCTGCTGGAGGTGGCCGCCGGGCACCCGGACTTCCCCATCGTCCTGGAGGCCGTCCGCGAGGTGGTGCAGGACGTCTACGACGTGCCCGCGCTGACCACGCTGATGCGGCAGCTCGCCGGGCGTCAGGTGCGGCTGACCTTCGTGGAGACTCCCACGGCCAGCCCCTTCGCACAGAACCTGATGTTCGGCTACGTGGCGCAGTTCCTGTACGAGGGCGACTCGCCGCTGGCCGAGCGCCGGGCCGCCGCCCTGGCCCTGGACCCCACCCTGCTGGCCGACCTGCTGGGCCGCTCGGACGGCACGCAGCTGCGCGATCTGCTCGACCCGCAGGCCGTGGCCGACACCGAGGCCGAGCTCCAGCACACCGCCGAGGACCGCCGGGCCCGGCACGCCGAGGACCTCACGGACCTGCTGCGCGTGCTCGGCCCCCTGGACGACGAGGAGCTCACCGCCCGCAGCGCGCCCGACGGCGATCCGATGGGGTGGGCGTCCGAGCTGGAGGCCGCGCGCCGCATCGTCCGGGTCCCCGTGGGTGGGCGGCCCTGCTGGGCGGTGGTGGAGGACGTGGCCCGGCTGCGCGACGCCCTGGGGGTGCCGGTGCCGCCGGGGCTGCCGCAGGCCGCGATGGTGGTCAGTGACGACCCGTTGACCGACCTGCTGGTGCGCCACGCCCGCACGCACGGGCCGTTCACCGCCGAGCAGGTGGCGCAGCGCTACGGGCTCGGTCGCGCAGTGGTGGTGGCGGCGCTCCGTGAGCTGGTCCGCTCCGGGCGCATGGCCGAGGGAGCCCTGCTGCCCAGTGCCCTCGGCGGCCGGGACAGTGACGACGGCGTGGGACCCGACTTCTGCGACGCAGAGGTGCTGCGGCGTCTGCGACGCCGGTCGCTGGCGGCGCTGCGGGCCGAGGTGGAGCCGGTGGAGGGCGACGACTTCGCCCGCTTCGTGGTGCGCTGGCAGGGGCTGGAGCAGCCGGCCCGCGGCGTCGATGGGGTGGCGCGTGCCCTGGAGCAGCTCACTGGCGCGGTGCTGCCGGCCAGCGCGGTGGAGAGCGTGGTGCTGCCCGCCCGGGTGCGCGACTACTCCCCCGCGATGCTGGATGAGCTGCTGGCCAGCGGGGAGTTCCTGTGGGTCTCGCACGGGTTGCTGGCCGGCGACGACCTGTGGGTCTCGTTCCACCCCGCCGACCAGGCGCCGGCCACCCTGCCGGTGGTGGCCGAGGGGGTCGACCGGGCCGCCGAGCACGTCGGCACGCTCCTGGCCACGCGGGGCGCCATGCGGTGGGCGGACCTCCGCGCGGCGCACCAGGCCGACCGGGCGGACGTGCCGGACGCCGACGACCGTGTGCAGCTGACCACCGACACGCAGTGGACCGAGGCCGTGTGGGAGCTCGTGGGCTCGGGCCGGGCCACGTGCGACACCTTCGCGCCCGTGCGGGCCCGCCTGGCCGGTGGGCGCACCACGCAGAAGACCCGTCCCCGGGCGCGGCGCGCGCGACTGTCGGGGCGCCCCGCATCGTTGCGGGGGCTCGGTGGCGCCTCGGTGCGTCGGGACCGCCCGGTGTCCACCCCGGACGTGCTGGCGGGCCGGTGGTCGGTGCTGCCGGAGCGGGACCCGGACGCCACCGTGCGGGCCGTGACCGCTGCCGAGGTGGCCCTGGACCGCCACGGCGTGGTCACGCGCGGGGCGGTCGCCGCCGAGGAGGTGGCCGGCGGGTTCGCGGCGCTGTACAAGGTGCTTGCGGCCGCCGAGGACGCCGGGCGGGTGCGGAGGGGCTACTTCGTGGACGGACTGGGGGCCGCCCAGTTCGCCACCACGGGCGCGGTCGACCTGCTGCGGGGTGAGCAGCCGGAGGTGACTGCGCGGCTGCTGAGCGCCTGCGACCCGGCGGTGGTGCACGGCGCGGCGCTTCCCTGGCCGGGCACCACCGGCGGTGGCCACCGGCCGGCGCGGAAGGCCGGGGCCCTCGTGGCCCTGGTGGCAGGGGTGCCCACCGTGTGGTGGGAGCGAGGCGGTCGCACGGCCCTGACCTTCACGGCCGATCCCGGGGCCCTGCAGCAGGCCGCCGAGGTGGCAGCCCAGGCCGTGCGCGAACGACGCATCGCCGGGCTCTCGGTGGAGACGATCGACGGGGAGGCCGCCCTGCGCAGCGAATCACCCCTGGTGGCCGCGTTGGAGGCCGCGGGATTCGGGGCCACCCCCAAGGGCTGGAGGCTCCGTGTGTGAGGGGTGGCGTCGTGCCTGAGGGCGACACCGTCTGGCGCACCGCACGCCGGCTCCACCTGGCGCTGGCGGGGCGTGAGCTCACGCGCACGGACCTGCGCTGGCCCTCGCTGGCCACGGTGGACCTCACCGGCCGCAGCACCCTGGAGGTGGTCTCGCGCGGCAAGCACCTGCTCCACCGCATCGAGGGAGGCCTGACCCTGCACTCCCACCTGCGCATGGAGGGGTCCTGGCGGGTGCATCCCGCTCCCGGGCCCCGGCGGGTCCCCAGCACCACCCGGGCGGTCCTGGCCTGTGACGAGCACGTGGCCGTGGGGACCTCGCTGGGCATGCTGGACCTGGTGGACACCCGGGCCGAGGACGGGCTGGTGGGCCACCTCGGACCCGACCTGCTGGGACCGGACTGGGATCCCGACTGCGTGGTGACCCGCTACGCCCAGGCGGGCGCGCGCCCCATCGGGGAGGCGCTGCTGGACCAGCGGATCGCGGCCGGCATCGGCACGATGTATGCCGCCGAGGCGCTCTTCCTGCGCCGGATCTCGCCGTGGACGACCGTGGGTGAGCTGCCCGATGAGGTGCTCACCCGCATCGTGGAGACGGCGCGGCGGGCGATGACCGTGAACTGTGCGCGGGCCGTGCAGCGGACCACGCCGGACACGCTGCGGGAGACCACGTGGGTGCACGGGCGGGCCGACCGTCCGTGCCTGCGCTGTGGGACGGCGATCAGGGTGGACCCCATCGGCGTCGCGCCCACCGACCGGGTGATGTTCCACTGCCCGGCCTGCCAGGCGCCGGGGAGCTGAGCCCCCCAGCGGAACGCCCTCCCCGCCATGCGGCGGGGAGGGCGTGGTGGGCTGATCGGGCGTCTGTGCTGACCGGGTCAGCCGACGGGCGTCGGGCGGAGCACCTGCTCGGGCGGGCCACCCAGCGGCATGTTGGCCGGCGAGTCCGGCACGTTCACGGCCTCCTCGGCCTCGGCGATGGCCACGCGGACGGCCACGTCGTTGAGCATCTGGGAGACCGGCAGGTCCAGGGCCCGGCAGATGGTGGCCAGCATCTCGGAGCTGGCCTCCTTCTCCCCACGCTCCACCTCGCTGAGGTAGCCCAGGGAGACCGCTGCGTCCGAGGACACCTGGCGCAGGGTGCGGCCCTGGTGCCGGCGGCGCTCACGCAGGACGTCGCCGACCTCGCGTCGAATGATCACCATGCGCGCCTCCTGCGTCTCGTGGGTCGGATCGGATCCTCGGGGGCCACCTGTCAGTGCGTCGTGTCCCCGAGGGGTTCAGTGAAGTCTAGTTGCCTGAGAATTTCCTGCAGCGCCCCCTCCACAGAAGCGCCGCGCACCGCATCGCGGTCCCCGGGGAAGTGGAACGCCCTGTGGACGGCACTTTGTTCCCCGGCGGGCTGCTCGGCGGCTTCCCCGGCGCGCTGCCCCGGGGCTTCCCCGGCGCCCGCGCGGGCCACGCCCACGAACACCGTGCCTTCCGGGTGGCCGTCGGCCGGGCCGGGCCCTGCCACCCCGGTGGTCGCCACGCCCCAGTCCGCGCCGGCCCACCGGGCCGCACCCGCGGCCATCTGCTCGGCCACAGCGGGGTGGACCGGTCCCTCGCGGCCGAGCAACCCCGCATCGACGCCCAGGGCGGAGGCCTTGAGGTCGGTCGCGTAGGAGACCACGGCGCCGCGCACCACCACCGAGGCGCCGGGCACGTCGGTGAGCGCCGCACACACCAGTCCCCCGGTGAGGGACTCGGCCACGGCGATCGTCTCCCCGCGGCGGGTGAGCTCCTCGATGACGCGCCGCGCCAGCGCCTGCGAGGACAACCCGCGCGCGCTGGCCACCGGGTGCGTCACGGGCGCGCTCGGCCCTTGACCCACAGGCGACGGGCGTCCAGCAGGTAGTCGATACCAGTCACCACCGTCACCACCACGGCGGCCAGCATGACCACCCAGGCGATGGTCGCGACCACGCCACCCAGCGGCATCAGCATCAGACCCACGGCCACCGACTGCAGCACCGTCTTGAGCTTGCCGCCGCGGCTGGCCGCCATCACGCCGTAGCGGATCACCACGAAGCGCACCACGGTGATCAGAAGCTCGCGGGCCAGGATCACGATCGTCACCCACCACGGCAGCAGGTCGATGGCGCTGAGGCAGATGAGCGCCGAGCCGATGAGGGCCTTGTCGGCGATCGGGTCGGCGATCTTGCCGAAGGTGGTGATGAGATTGCGGCTGCGTGCCAGCTCACCGTCGATGCGGTCGGTGATGGCCGCGAGGGCGAAGACCGCGAAGGCCCACCACAGCTCCAGGTGGTCGCCGCCGGCCCCGGGGTCGCGCAGCACGAGCCACACGAACAGCGGCACCATCAGGATCCGCAGCACCGTCAGCGCGTTGGCGATGTTCCACGGGCTGGGCTCGGTGGCCTCCGGGGTGGGCGCGGCGCCCTGGGAGGTGGTCACGCGGCGCCCTCCTCGATGCGGGCGACCAGGTCCACGCCCTGGCTGTCCACCACCGTGGCGCGCACGATGTCGCCCACCCGGGCCGGTGCGGGGGCGCCGGCGGCGTCGACGAGGATCGTCACCCCATCGACCTCCGGCCCCTGCTGCTCGGCGCGGCCGACCACCTGGGTGCCGGCCTCGCCCTCGTCCTCGAGCTCCTCCACCAGGACGCTCACCGCATCACCCACGCGGTCGGCGGCGCGCTGGGCCATGACCTCCTCGGCGAGGTCACGGATGTGGGCCACACGCTCGTCGATGACCTCCTGCGGGAGCTTGCCGTCGAGCTTCTCCCCCTCGGTGCCGTCCTCGTCGGAGTAACCGAAGACGCCGAGCACGTCGAGCTGGGCGCGGGTGATGAAGTCGGCAAGGATCTCCACGTCCTGCTCGGTCTCGCCCGGGAAGCCGCAGATGACGTTGGAGCGCAGGCCGGCCTGGGGCGAGGCGGTGCGCACCTGGTCGATGAGGCCGAGGAAGCCCTCGGCGTCGCCGAAGCGCCGCATGCGGCGCAGCAGCGGACCGGAGGCGTGCTGGAAGGACAGGTCGAAGTAGGGCACCACGCCGGGGGTCTCGACCATGGTGCGCAGCAGCTCCGGACGCATCTCGGCGGGCTGCAGGTAGCTCACGCGGACGCGCTCGATGCCGTCGACGGCCGCGAGCTCGGGGAGCATCGCGTCGAGCAGGCGGAGGTCGCCCAGGTCCTTGCCGTACGAGGTGGTGTTCTCACTGACGAGGAAGACCTCCTTGACGCCGTTCTCGGCCAGCCAGTGGGCCTCGGCCAGGACGTCGGTGGGGCGACGGGAGAGGTAGGCGCCGCGGAAGGCCGGGATGGCGCAGAAGGAGCAGCGGCGGTCGCAGCCCGACGCGATCTTCAGCGGCGCCCAGGGCTTGTCGTTGAGGCGGCGGCGGATGATCGTGGAGGGGCCCGATGCGGGGGCGGGAGCCGCCAGGGTGGCGTCGGCCGGCTCGACGGGCGTCACCGCATCGTCATCGGCGACGGTGAGTCCGGCCTCGGCGAGATCCTCGGCGGAGGCGGTGCCGTGGCCGGGGAGGGAGACGCTGGCGGCGCTGCCCTGGCGGGCGACCGGCGAGAGGGGCAGGAGCCTGCGGCGGTCACCGGGGGTGTGCGCCTCGGGCGAGTGGCCGGCGAGGACGGCGCGCAGGGAGGAGGACATGTCGGCGTAGGAGTCGAAGCCCAGGACGGCGTCGGCCTCGGGGAGCTCGGCGGCGAGCTCGCTGCCGTAGCGCTCCGCGAGGCAGCCGACGGCCACGACGGCGCCGGTGCGGCCCTCCTCCTTGAGGTCGTGGGCGTCCAGGACCGCGTCGATGGAGTCCTTCTTGGCCTGGTCCACGAAGCCGCAGGTGTTCACGACGGTGACGTCGGCGCCATCGGCCTCGTCCACGAGCTCCCAGCCGGCAGCGGCCAGGCGACCGGCGAGCTCTTCGGAGTCGACCTCGTTGCGGGTGCACCCGAGGGTGGCGATGTGGACGCTGCGGCGCTCGGTGTCGGGCGCCGTGCCGCGGTCGGTGGTGGTGGAGCTCATGTCACTAGGGTAGGCGCCCGCGCAGGTGGGGAGGGTCTCGCGGAGCCGGTTCGGGCGGGGTGTGTGACGGAACACGGTGGTGGTGGGTGGGGCGCGGCGCGGCGCGGCGCGGTGCGGCCTCGGCCGCCGGGCGGGCCGCGCGGGCCAGCTGTCTGCCGGTCCCAGCCGCTCGGAACACCGGCGCGGCCTGCCCAGTGATCTCGCGCACCCTCCTTGAGTGGGTTGTCCACAGGTCGATGGGGTGAGCTTCCGCGTGGTGGGTGCTCGTCCACATGTTCTAGTTCAGGGTTGCGGTGTGCGATCGTTTGTACTAGGGTGGGGGTAGTTGGTCAGGCAGGGGGATCTGACCGGGATCTGACTCAGATCTGACGCATTCGACCCGGGGAAGGGGGCGCGCGATGGACGACCTGTTCGATGGACTCCGCGCGGCGCCCGCTGCGCCGGGAGTGTCTGCGGCCAAGGGCGGCGTTGCCGCGGGTGAGGCGGTCGCCCGGCATGTAGGGGTCGCCCGGCATGTAGGGCCTGACGGCACGACGACCCTTGACGACGTCCCGGAGCTGGGACCGCGGGAGGCGATGGACGCGGCCCTGGCCCAGGCCGATGCGGCAACTACTGAGCTGATGGCCGCCATGGCACGCCTGGGTGAGCACCCCGAGGAGCTCGACACTGCCTACCTCGAACGACTCCTGCAGCAGGTCCAGACGCTGAGCAACAAGCACGACCGACTCCGGGTCCGCGCCTTGGACGTCGTCCGTGTCACCCGTGAGGTGGGGAACGCGCACCACGAAAACGATGCCCAGTTCACCGCCGGACGCACCCGGACACGACGTGCCCAGGCCGGCAGGGATGCTGACCTGGCCAAGGCCCTGGGCAACCACACACCCACACCCCCACCGGGCCCCGGCAGTGGTGCCGGCAGCGACAGTGCGGGCTCGACAGGCGGACCGAGCGGTCCCGGCAGCGACGGTCCGGGACTGCTGAACGGTGGCCACAGCAGCGGCAGTCCTACCAGTGGGCTGGTGCAGACGCCGACGGCGGCTGCGTGGGACGCGGGGTTGATCACGCGGGATCACGCGTTGATCATCACCCGCGCACTGAACGACCTCCCCGACCACCTCACCACCGAACAACGGCACACCGTCGAGGTGGACCTGGTCGCCAAGGCCGAGCAGATGAACCCCACCCGCCTGGGGAAGGCCGCCAAGCGAGCTCTGGAAGCCCTCGACCTCCCGGTGGAGGAGGTCGATGCGCATCACAACGAGCTCGTCCACGCCGAGGAACGAGCCGCCTGGGACGCCACCCGCCTGTGGATGCGCGACAACCACGACGGCACCTGGTTCGGTCAGTTCACCCTGCCGGCCCTGCAGGCCCAGATGCTCAAGAAGGCCCTGGACTCCATGACGAGCCCCCGCCGCCACACCAACGCCAACAGCACGGCGGGCAGCGGCAACACGGCGACCGGTTCTGCGTGGACGGGTGATGTCCGGTTCGATCGGGAGCTGCGTGACCAGCAGCGCGGGCAGGCACTGGCCGAGCTCATCGACCACCTGCCCACCGACCACCTGAACCCCAAGATCAACACCATCCTGCTGGTCACCACCGACCTGGACACGTTGCGGGGCCAGACCGACCGGGTCGGGATCACCGACACCGGCCAGGACGTCTCCGCCGCACAGGTCCGCCGGCTGGCGAGCAACGCGGCCCTGATCCCGATCGTCATGAACGGCGCATCAGTCCCACTGGACCTCGGACGCAAACGACGATCCTTCACCGAATCCCAAAAAGCAGCCCTCGCCACCACATACGACTCCTGCGCGGAGGAGGACTGTGACCGGCCCTTCGCGTGGTGCGAGATCCACCACGCCGACCCCTGGCGCTCCGTCTACGCACCCGACGGCACCCTCCTACACCCCGGAGGAGGCAAAACAGACCTCTCCAACGGCATACCCCTGTGCGGAAGACACCACCGCCAAATGGACGACCCCCGCCTCAAACACACCATCACCCACGACGCAGAAGGGCACGCCACCATCCGCTTCACCTGGCGACGCCCCGGCGAACCCTGGAGCACCCGACTCCAGACACACGACCCGGCCACCCCGGCACAGCCTGCCCACTCCCCCGCTGCCGGGGACACACACCGGGCACAATGGCCGTAGGGACTGCTGAGGGTTTGGTTGACACCTGATCTGTGGGGACGTGGGTCCCTGCTGGAAGGATGTCGCCATGCCTGCACCTCACCCCAAGGAGTTCCGTGACGACGTGGTCGGTGTCGCCCGTCGTGGCGAGGCGTCGATCGCGCAGACGGCGAAAGACTTCGGGATCTCGGAATCAACCCTGCGCAACTGGCTCCGCCAGGCCGACATCGAGGACGGCGCCCGTCCGGGCGTGACGGTGGCCGAGTCCGAGGAGGTGCGTGCCCTGAAGCGTCGCAACCGCCTGTTGGAGCAGGAGAACGAGGTCCTACGCCGAGCAGCGGCGTACCTGTCTCAGGCGAACCTGAAGCTGGGCCAGTCCCCAAAATGACCTTCCCGCTGGTCCGTGACCTTGCCGATGACGGAATCCCCGTCACGGTGGCCTGCCGGGTGTTGAAGTTCTCCCCCCAGGCGTTCTACGCCTGGTGTGCCCACCCGGTCAGCGACCGGGATCTGGTGGATGCCTACGCGATGAACGCCGCCTATGAGATCCACGCCGATGACCCCGGTCTGGGGTATCGGTTCATCGCTGACGAACTCGCCGCGGCCGGCCATGCCCTGTCTGAGCGACGCGTGTGGAAGATCTGCCACCAGGGGCAGATCGCCTCAGCGCACTCGGTCACCCGGGGCCGGTGGAAGAAGCCCGGCCCGCCGGTCCACGACGACCTGGTCCGGCGTGAGTTCACCGCTCAGGGTCCGAACCGGTTGTGGCTGACCGACATTACCGAGCATCCCACCAGTGAGGGCACGTTGTACCTGTGCGCTGTCAAGGACGTCTGGTCCAGGCGGATCGTGGGGTACTCCATCAATGACCGGATGACCTCCCAGCTGGCCGTCGACGCCCTGGAGATGGCCATCGCCCGCCGGGGCCGCGACACCACCGCCGGGTGCGTGGTCCACGCCGACAGGGGCAGCCAGTTCCGCTCCCGCCGCTTCGTCGCGGCACTGCACCGGCACGGCCTGATCGGGTCCATGGGGCGTGTGGCCTCCTCGGCGGACAACGCTGCGATGGAATCCTTCTTCGCGCTGTTGCAGAAGAACGTCTTGAACAGCCGTCGCTGGGACACCCGGGAGCAACTGCGGCTAGCCATCTTCACGTGGATCGAGCGGGCCTACCACCGCCGGCGGCGCCAGCGAGCCCTGGGCAAGACCACCCCGACCGAGTTTGAGACCATCTACTGGCCCGCACAAGCGGCCTGAAACACCAAACCTGAAGTGTCAACCAAACCTGCAGCAGTCCCGTATGACTGACATCGCCGCCATGCGTTCCCTGCTGCGCGAGTTCCCGCTCGTGGACGGTCACAACGACCTGCCGTGGCGCCTGCACGCCCTGTCGCAGGCCGATGCGGAGTCCACCGACCTGACGGTCGCGGACATCGGCGCAGGAACCCTCGGCACCGCCACCCAGACCCACACGGACCTCCCCCGCCTGCTCGACGGCGGGATGGGG
Source organism: Kytococcus sedentarius (assembly GCF_041937525.1). Lineage (GTDB taxonomy): Bacteria > Actinomycetota > Actinomycetes > Actinomycetales > Dermatophilaceae > Kytococcus > Kytococcus sedentarius_A. The sequence continues at coordinate 360,618 of NZ_CP169391.1, read as the reverse complement.
GCACAGTTCTGGAGCGTCTTCGTGCCGGCCGACCTGTCCGGTGACGATGCGGTGAGCATGACCCTGGAGCAGATCGACCGGGTCCGCGCCCTGGTGGAGATGTTCCCCGACCGCCTCGAGCTCGCCGACACGGCCGAGGACGTGCGCCGCATCCACAAGGCCGGACGCATCGCCAGCCTCATGGGTGCCGAGGGCGGTCACAGCATCAACAACTCGCTGGCCACGCTGCGCATCCTGCGCGAGCTCGGCGTGCGGTACATGACCCTGACGCACAACAGCAATGTCGACTGGGCCGACAGCGCCACCGACGAGGAGAACATCGGCGGCCTGAGCCGCTTCGGCACCGAGGTCGTCGCCGAGATGAACCGGATCGGCATGCTGGTGGACCTCTCCCACGTGTCGGCCGGCACCATGCGCGATGCCCTGGCGGCCACCCGCGCACCTGTGGTGTTCACCCACTCCGGCGCCCGCGCCGTGACCGACCACCCCCGCAACGTGCCCGATGACGTGCTCGCCCGCCTGGCGTCCAACGGCGGTGTCTGCATGGCCACCTTCGTGCCCAGCTTCGTCAACCAGGGTGCAGCGGACCACCGTCTGGAGCGCGAGGCGGCAGCCCGTGAGGCCGGACTGGAGCCGACCTCCGACGGGTGGTACCCCTTCCTGGACCGCTACCTGGAGGAGAACCCGCCCCCGGTGGCCACGATCGATGACGTGGTGGCCCACGTGGAGCACCTGCGCGAGGTCGCGGGGATCGACCACATCGGGCTCGGCGGCGACTACGACGGCACGCCCACTCTGCCGGAGGGACTCGAGGACGTCACCGGCTACCCGCACCTGCTCGCCGCACTGGCCGACCGCGGGTGGAGCCGCGACGACCTGGAGAAGCTCGCCGGGGCCAACATCCTGCGCGTGCTGGAGGCTGCGGACACCGTGGCCGACGTGCTCAGCGACGAGCCGGGCCGCCGCTGGCGCATCTCGCAGCTGGACGGCTGACGGGCTGCGGCTGACCCGGGGGCCGGCCGGGTGGCCGGGTGGGCGGCCGGTTGGAATGGTCGGCGGGCCGGCTGGGCGGGTCGGCTGTGGGTGTGCGGGCTGGCTGCGGGTGTGCTGGCCCGCGGCTGGCTCAGCGGCCGCGGAACTTGGCCAGGGTGAGACCCAGGAGGCGAGCCACCACCAGGGCCACGTAGTTCATGCCCGCAAGCTCCTCGAGGATGATGAACGAGCGCGCATGGTTGCCGGCCGGGGCGATGTCTGACAGTCCCGTACCGGTCATGGTGGTGGCCGAGAGGAAGATCAGCTCGAACCAGCTGAGAGCCTCGCCGTGGGGGGCACTGAATGATCCCGGCCAGATCGCCTGCACCGCACCGTAGGTGTACGCAAAGGCCCACACGGCCACGGTGAAGGTGGCCCCCGTGGCCCAGAGCTCGTCACTGGTCACCCAGTTGTCGGCGAACATGTACACCAGCAGGGCGAACACCACGTAGAAGTAGAAGATCGCGTGGAAGACCATCGAGGCCAGGTACACCGCCCCGTTGTCCGGAGCGATCACCTCCCACACGGTCAGCACAGCAGCGGGGCCACCCACCAGCACACCCACCCAGGTGAGCATCGGTGTGCGCCGCACTGCCCGCAGCGCGAGCACCAGCACCAGCAGCCCCAACAGCGCCAGAGCCAGTCGCCCCGGCCCGGAGGCCGTTGTGAACGGGTAGGCGATGATGCTCAGCAGCTGCACCACCAGCAGCACCGCAGAGGGGTTGCTGGCGATGCCCCGCCGTGCCTTCACGTGCCACGGCGTCGGCGGACGCACCGTGTTGCGGTACATCAGCGTCCCGTCAGCTGCCAGGCGTCTTCGTCATCGTCCTCGTCATCCGACGAGACCGCGTGCTCCCCGACGTCCACCCCGGCGTAACGGTCACGCATGCCCCGCACCGAGCCGTCGGCAGCGGCACCGCTCCCCCGGGCGGGCCCACCCTCGGGCTGAGCGGACTCGTCGTAGCCAGCAGCGTCGTCATAGCCAGCGTCGTCGTACGCATCGTCGGCGGCGTCCACGGCCGGGTCAGCAGCGCCCGAGGCACCATCAGCCACACCACCGGCACCAGCACCACCGGCACCACCGGCACCGCCGGCACCTGCGCCGTCGCCACCACCATCCGCCGGGGCCTCACGGTCCTCTTCCGGCTCCTGCCCCTTGAGGCGCGCCAGCGTGGCCGGCAGGTCCTCCGGACGCACCAGCACGTCACGCGCCTTGGATCCCTCGGACGGCCCCACGATCTCGCGGGACTCCATGAGGTCCATCAGACGCCCCGCCTTGGCGAACCCGACCCGGAGCTTGCGCTGCAACATCGAGGTCGAGCCGAACTGGGTGTTCACCACCAGCTCGGTGGCCTGCAGCAGCACGTCGAGGTCATCACCGATGTCCTCGTCGATCTCCTTGCTGGGCGCCGCCTGCTGCACGTCCTCGCGGTAGTTCGGCGACAGCTGGCCCTTGACGTGGGCCACGACGTCCTCGATCTCGGACTCGTTCACCCAGGCACCCTGGACACGCAGGGTGCGGCTCGCCCCCATCGGGAGGAACAGGGCGTCACCCTGGCCGATGAGCTTCTCGGCACCCGGCTGGTCGAGCACCACCCGGGAGTCGGCCAGCGACGAGGTCGCGAACGCCATCCGGCTGGGCACGTTGGCCTTGATGAGGCCCGTCACCACGTCCACCGACGGACGCTGCGTGGCGAGCACCAGGTGGATGCCGGCCGCACGCGCCAGCTGCGTGATGCGGACGACCGACTCCTCCACGTCGCGCGGGGCCACCATCATCAGGTCGGCGAGCTCGTCCACCACCACCAGCAGGTAGGGGTAGGGCTGCAGGTCACGCTGCGAACCCTCCGGCACCTTCACCTTGCCCGAGCGGACGGCCTTGTTGAACTCGTCGATGTGCTTGTAGCCGTAGTTCGCGAGGTCGTCGTAGCGCTGGTCCATCTCACGCACCACCCACTGCAGGGCCTCGGCGGCCTTCTTGGGGCTGGTGATGATGGGCGTGATGAGGTGCGGGATCCCCTCGTAGGCGGTGAGCTCCACCCGCTTGGGGTCCACGAGCACCATCCGCACCTCCTCCGGCGTCGCGCGCACCAGGATGGAGGTGATCATGGAGTTCACGAAGCTGGACTTACCGGAGCCCGTGGCACCGGCCACCAGCAGGTGCGGCATCTTCGCCAGGTTGGCGATGACGTAACCGCCCTCCACGTCCTTGCCCACACCCATCACCATCGGGTGGGTGTGGTTGCGCGCCTTGTCGCTGCGCAGGACGTCACCCAGGGAGACGTTCTCGCGGTCGGTGTTCGGGATCTCGATGCCGATGGCGGACTTGCCGGGGATGGGCGAGAGGATCCGCACCTCGGCCGAGGCGACGGCGTAGGAGATGTTCTTGCTCAGCGCGGTGATGCGCTCCACCTTCACGCCGGGGCCGAGCTCGATCTCGTAGCGCGTCACCGTGGGGCCACGGGTGAACCCGGACACCACGGCGTCGACGTTGAACTCCTCGAAGGTGTTCGTCAGGGCCGCCACGACCGCGTCGTTGGCCGCCGAGCGCTCCTTGTGCGGAGTGCCCGGCTTGAGCATGGCCGTGTCGGGCAGCGTGTAGGTGACGTCGCCGGAGAGAGCCAGCTGCTCCACCCGCTGCGGCAGCTGGGTGGTGGGCGGCGGCACGGGGTCGCTGTCGCCCTGCGGGGTCGGCTTCGCCCCCGGCCTGGCGCCGGGGCGGGCCCCCGGGCGCGCGCCGGGACGCGGGACCGGCTTGCCGCTGGCCGCGGCGTCGGCGCCGTCTGCCCCCTCCACACCGTCCGCGGGGTCCGACCCGTCGCCGGACTGCACCGGGAGCGAACGAGTCGGCGCACGCCCGGCCTCGGGCTGCCCCTCCACGTCGGCCTTGCGGGTGCGACGGGCGGTGCGCACGGGGCGGCGCGAGGAGTCGTCCACCTCGGCGGCCTGGTCGAACGGGACGGTCTCGTCGTCCACCACCTCGCGGCGGCGCCGGCGGGACCGGGTGGGCGCCTCGTCGTCCTCGTCGGACCGCTGACGGCGGGGCAGGCCACGGGAGTCCCGCTCCACGTCCGGGTCGTCCAACCGGTGGCCGGTGTGGAACAACCGGTCGCCCAGGTCGGCGAGGCGCTCCGGGATGCGGTGCACGGGCGTGGCCGTGAGCACCAGCAGCGCGAAGAGTGCCAGCAGCGCCAGCACCACCACGGCCCCGATGCCGGTGAGACCCACCCGCAGCGGGTTGGCGATGAGGTAGCCCAGCATGCCGCCACCGGCCCGCACCTGCGCGAGGCCGTTGGTGGCGTCGGGGAAGCCCTGGACGGCGTGGGTGAGGCCACAGGCGGCGAACACGGCGGCGATGGAGCCCACCATCAGGCGGGCGTTGTCGGCCGAGTCGGCGGGGCGCCGCATCATGTGCACGCCCGCCCAGGCGAGCAGCAGGGGCACGGCCATGGCCACCAGGCCGAAGGTGCCGGCGGCCACCGCGTGGATGGCGCCCCCCATCGCCCCGGACAGACCCCACCACTCGCGCAGGGCGACGATGACGGCGAGCGCCAGCAGGAGGAAGGCCACCCCGTCGCGGGCGTGGTCACGCTCCAGACCGCGCGCGGAGCCGCCCACGCTGCGGACGGCGCCCCCGACCATGCCGGTCACGCCGTTCCACAGACCGGTCACCGCACGGCCGAGGAGGCCGGTTCCTCCGCCGGCGCCACTCGCCCCGCCGCGGCCGGTCGAGCCTCGCGTGGTGCCCCCCCGGTTGCTGCCGCCCCGGGCACCGGCCGCCCGTGCGCCGGAGCCCTTGGCCCCGGACGCCTTGGCCGAGGAGGCGCGAGAGCCGGACGCCCGTCCCCCGGCCGCCTTCGTGCTGGCGGCAGGGCGCGTCCTGGTTCCGGCCGCCCCCATGCGGCTCTCCGTCTGGGCAGAGCGCTTGGACCCACCGGAGCGCGAGGCCTTGCGGGGGGTCTGGGAGGTGCGACGGGTGCGGGAATCTGCCACGGCCCCACCCTAGGCCGCACCGCCGACAGCGCCGCCCACCCACGCCGCGAGATCGCCTGTCCGCCCGGTGAGACGCACCACCACCCACCCCACTCCCGTCCCGTGGGTGAAGGGAGTACCCTTGATCACCATGAATGAAGGCAGGACGCTGAAGCATTCGATGCGGGGGCGCCGGTTCGTCGTGACCGCTGACCAACAGTCCTCCCGCCACCGGGCCGACGCGGTGCCCGGGATGCTGGGCGTCCTCTCCGACCTGCCGGGAGCCCCCACCGCCGACGGCGGGCTGGCCTTCGACCGTGCGGCTGGCGACGAGATCCAGGGCCTGGTGACCTCCGGGGCGGCGGTCGTGGAGGTGGTGCAGGCCCTGCTCCGCACCGGCGGGTGGCGCATCGGCATCGGGCTCGGCCCGGTGGAGGAGCCCCTGGCACCGTCCGTGCGCGAGGCCCGCGGACCGGCCTTCATCGCCGCGCGACGGGCCGTGGAGCGCAGCCACCGCTGCCCGCAGCCGGTGGCCGTGGACGCCAACGCCGGGGTGGACACCGCGGTGGACGCCCCGGGCTCCTCCGCCCTGCGCGGGGCCGAGACGGCCCTGTGGCTGTGGGCAGCGGTGCTGGCGCGACGGACCGATGAGGGGTGGGAGGTCGCCGAGCTCATGGAGCAGGCGTCCACCCAGAAGGACGTGGCTGCCACGCTCGGTGTCTCCGCAAGCGCGGTCAGCCAGCGCCTCCGCACCGCCGGGTGGGTGGAGTCCCAGCGGGGCGCCGAGCTGGTGGCCACGCTGCTGGAGGCCGCCGCGGACGACTGTGCCACGCTGGGCGGCGCGGCCCCAGCCGGCGGTGCGACCGACGATCAGGAGACCGCATGAACTGGTGGGACCCGCAGGTGATCCCCGTGGTGCTGCTCTGTGGGGCGGTGGCCGCCTTCCTGGGCAGTCCGGTGGTGCTCTGGTTCCTCTCGCACGTGGAGTCCCCGGACCCGGACGGCATCGAGCTCCCCGGCGGCCGGTGGATCGGTCTGCTGGAGCGGATCGGCGCCTTCGCCGCCGTGCTGGCCGGTTCGGCCCCGGCACTGGCGCTGGTGGTGGCCGTGAAGGGCCTGGGTCGCTATCCCGAGCTGCGCACGGCCAAGAGCAGTGCCGTGTCCGAGCGCTTCATCATCGGCACGTTCGCCAGCATCCTGTGGGCGTGCGCCTGGGCCGGTGCCGCGCGGCTGCTGATCCACCTGCTCGCCTGAGGCCGCCGCCAGACACGTCCCGAAACACCCCGCCCCACCGGGCCAGCGGCCCACCCACGGCACGCACAGGGGCGGGGCACCGCCGCATGCGATGCCCCGCCCCTGCTGCGCTGTGGTCAGCGCGGTCAGTCCTCAGATGGTGCTGCGCACGTCCGTGAGCCCCAGCTCCACCACGTGCTGCGGCGCCGCGGAGGTGCCCGCACCGAACTGGCCGCTCAGCGGGTCCTGGTTGGGGCCGGTGCCGTAGACCGTGATGTCGCGGTCCCAGCGGATGGCGCCGGTGGCGATCATGTGGTCCATGGCCTTCACCGAGAGGCGGCAGCAGCCGTGGCTGTCCGGGTACGGCGGGATGAACGTGGAGCCGTGCACGGCGTAGCCACCGGGGGCGAAGAAGAACGGACGCCACATGCGGCCCAGCTGACCGACGCGCCACCCCTTGTCCTCGTTCCACATGCTGCGCCAGGTACCGCGCGGCGTCTTGGCGTGCGGGTACCACTTCTTGTTGTACCAGTAGCCCTTGCCGTTGCCGGTGGAGGTGTTGTGCACCTGCTGGATCTTCCCGTCCACCACGTAGAAGAGCAGCTGGCGGTCCAGGTCCACCTCGATGTACTTGCCCTTGGTGGTCTTCACCGGGATGTTCGGCTGGCGGATGGCGGCAAGCCAGGTCTTCTGGCCGACGACGCCGTCGGGCTTGAGCCCGTAGGCCTTCTGCACCGCCCACACGACCTGCTCGGTCTGCGCACCGTAGACGCCGTCCGGCGTGCCCGGCCAGAAGCCGGCACTGCGGACCTTGCGCTGGAAGTACAGCACGTCGTCGTTGCGGTCCCCCTTGCGGAGCGTCCGGCGGTTCACGCGGTACGCAGCGGATGCGCTCGGGGCCATCGCGAGACCCGCGGCGCCCGCAGCGGCCAGGGCCGCGCTGCTGGTGACAGCCTGACGACGGGTGATGATGGGAAGCGAGCTGTCGGACATGGTCCTCTCCTTCGTGTGCGACCGGGCCACCGCTCCGGTCAGCGATGATCCCCTCCCCCGGGGATTTCCCAGGATGTCCGGCCGGTGGTTCCACCATAGGGGGAACGGCCCCCCACCGGTAGGGCACCCGGGGCCTTGTGCACGGACTGTGCTCGATCTGTGATGCGGCCGGCGGGCGTGGGGCCCTCAGCCCATCTCCCAGCACCTGGTGTGCCAGTGCCGGCGCTCCTCCACCCCGAGCATGCCGTCGTTCGGCCACACCACGTAGTGACCCGAGGAGGAGGGCACCTCGTGGTGGCACCCGGGGCAGCGGTAGTGGCGATGCTCGGCATTGCCGCGCAGGGTGCGCACCACGAACTCGCGGCCACCGCGCCACTCGATCCGATCGGGTGTGTGGACCAGCCCACCACCCACCGGGCCGCGCGAGACCGCCGACTGGCGGGCCCGGGCACTCCCCCGGGCCCCGCCACGGCGACGCGCCTTGCCCATGCTCAGGCGCCGAAGGGCAGGTCCAGCACCGCGTGGTCCACGAGGCTGGCCGCCGGCGCCAGACCCGGCTCCTGGGTGGCCCCGAAGAGCTCGGACTGCACGTCGAGCACGTGGTCGGCCCCCAGGTGGTCGATCAGGGCGAACGGCCCCATCGGGTAGCCGCAGCCGTGGACCATGGCGGTGTCGATGTCCTCGGAGCTGGCGTAGCCGGACTGCGCCATGAGCACCGCCTCGTTCAGGAAGGGCACCAGCAGCCACTCGACCACCAGGCCGGGCTGGTCGCGCACCACCACGGGCGTCAGCCCCGCCGTGGTCGCCAGGGCGCGCACCGTGGCCTCCACCTCGGGTGCGGTGGTCGTGATGCGGCCGAGCTCGATGAGGCGCCCGTACGGGGTCTCCTCGTGGAGCACCGCCCGCAGCGAGGCCATGTGACGGCCGCTGGTGACCGCGAGGTCCACGGTGGAGTCCGCCGTCAGCGAGACGATGATGGCGTCGGGCTCCAGCACGCGACCCAGCTCCAGGAAGAGCGCGTCGAGCTCCACCAGGGCAGCGTCGGCCTCGACCTCGGACTCGTCGAGCTCGTCCCAGTCCACCTCGTTCGGCTCCACGATCTCGGCGGCCTCCACCACCACCTGCGCGCGGGAGAGCCCGGAGAGGTCGTCCCCGGCCTCCTCGATGCGGAGCACCTCCAGCCCCGCTCCGGTGAAGGCCTCGGCGAGCTCGTCGGCCGCCCCGCCTGCACCGATCACACCCACCACGGACACCTCACGGGCCGCGGCCGGTGCGCCGGTGGTCTCCGCAGCAGCCGCCTTGGCCTCCTGCGAGTAGGCGTGGAAGCCGGCGCCGCTCTTGCGGCCCAGCAGGCCGGCCTCGACCATCGTGGCCAGCTCGTAGGAGGGCGCGTGCATGGCCTTGTGGGTCAGGGAGTGGATCACGCCACCGATGCCGTTGCAGACGTCCAGGCCCACCATGTCCATGAGGGTGAGCGGCCCCATCGGCAGGCCGGCCCCCACGTGCATGGCGGTGTCGAGGTCCTCCGCGCTCACCGCACCGTCGAAGTACAGCTGCCCGGAGCGGTTCATGTAGCCGTGGAGCAGGTGGTTGGCCACGAAGCCGGCCCGGTCGGCCACGACCACCGGCTCCTTGCCCAGGCGCGAGGCGAGCTCCTGCACGGCCTGGACCGCATCGGCGTCGGTCGTGGGGGTGTGGATGACCTCCACCAGCCGCTGCACGGGGGCGGGGTTGAAGAAGTGCATCCCCACCACGCGGTCCCGGCGCTGCGTGCCGGCCGCGATCTCGGTGACCGACAGGCTCGAGGTGTTCGTGGCCAGGATGGCCTCGGGCTTCGTGGCGGCGTCGAGCCTGCCGAAGATGTCGTGCTTGATCTCCATCTTCTCCGGCACGGCCTCGACCACCAGGTCCACGTCGGCCAGGTCGGACAGCTCGGTGGTGAAGGTCACCGCATCGAGGATCTTCTGGCGACCCGCCTCGTCCAGCTTGCCCTTCTCGAGGGCCCGCCCGGTGGACTTCTCCAGCAGGCCGCGGCCACGCTCGGCCAGCTCGGGGGTCATCTCCACCCCCACCACCTGCAGGCCCCCGCGTGCGAAGACCTCCACGATCCCGGCACCCATGGTGCCCAGGCCGACAACTCCCACCGATGCGATCTGCGTCATGCCCCCACTCTCCCATCCCCCGCACGCCGTCCGCACGGTCCCCGCGACCGCCGCCCTCGCATAGGGTGCAGCCCGTGCGACTCGTGATTGCCCGCTGCCAGGTCGACTACACCGGTGCCCTGACCGCCCACCTGCCCCTGGCCACCCGCCTGCTGGTGGTGAAGGCCGACGGCTCGGTGCTGGTGCACTCCGACGGCGGCTCCTACAAGCCCCTGAACTGGATGAGCCCGCCGTGCGTGCTGGTGGAGTCCGAGCCCAGCGAGGAGCAGTCCGATGCGGGCGTGCAGCGGGTCTGGACCGTCACCCACACCAAGTCCGGTGACCAGCTGGTGATCGAGATCCATGAGCTGCTGGAGGAGCTGCAGCGCGATCTCGGCGTGGACCCGGGACTGGTCAAGGACGGCGTGGAGGCCCAGCTGCAGGCCCTCCTGGCCGAGCACGTCACGACCCTCGGCGAGGGCTGGAGCCTGGTGCGGCGGGAGTGGATGACCGCGATCGGCCCCGTGGACCTGCTCTGCAAGGACGACCACGGACGCACCGTCGCGGTGGAGATCAAGCGCCGCGGCGGCATCGATGGGGTGGAGCAGCTCACGCGCTACCTGGAGCTGCTGAACCGCGACCCGCACCTGGCGCCCGTGCAGGGCGTGTTCGCCGCGCAGGTGATTCGGCCGCAGGCCCGCACGCTGGCCGAGGACCGGGGCATCCGCTGCGTGACGCTGGACTACGACGCCCTGCGGGGGCTGGACGACGCCGAGGGCAAGCTGTTCTAGGCTCCACCGGCGGTGGGCCGCCCCGGCCGCCGGCTGGCGGGCGCGGCCGGCGGGCCCCGCTGGACACGACGACCCGCGTGACAGGCTGGGCCCATGGTCAACCTCACGCGCATCTACACCCGCACCGGCGACGACGGCACGACCGGCCTGGGCGACTTCGGCCGCACCACCAAGGATGACCCGCGCCTGGTCGCCTACGCGGACACCGATGAGGCCAACGCGGCCCTGGGCGTGGCGATGCTGCACGCGCTGGAGCGCGAGGACATCGCCGAGGTGGTGCGCCGCATCCAGAACGAGCTGTTCGACGTGGGCGCGGACCTCTCGCTGCCGCTGCGGGCGAGCTACGAGTACGAGCCGCTGCGGGTCACCCAGGAGTGGATCGACGATCTCGAGGCCGACTGCGACCGCTTCAACGAGGACCTGCCCACGCTCCGCAGCTTCATCCTGCCCGGGGGTGGCGCGCTCTCGGCCCACCTGCACGTGGCGCGCACGGTGGCCCGACGCGCGGAGCGGGCGGCCTGGACGGCGGTGGCGGTCCACGGCACGGACCCCGCCGAGGAGGGCGCAGAGAAGGGAACCGGTGGCGTGTCGGTGCTGCCCGGCAAGTACCTCAACCGGCTCTCGGACCTGCTGTTCATCCTGGCCCGCAGCGCCGCCGGGGCAGAGGGTGACGTGCTGTGGCAGCCGGGCGGTGGCCGCACGGAGCAGCCGGAGCGCCGGCGGGGGTCGCGCGGCGGCGAGTGAACGGGTGGGCGAGCGCCGCCGGGGTCAGAGCCCCAGCGACACCGAGTGACCGGGCGGCAGCGTCTCCTGCCAGGCCCGCAGCGCGCGGCCGTCACCGGAGGAGAGCGCCACCTCCAGGGTGTTCTCCGCCCCCGCCCCCGGGCCTCGCTCCCCGTGCCCCACCAGACGCACCCAGCGTCCGCCGGGGGCCGGCGCGGTCTCATCGAGCCACTCCATCTCCAGGGAGGTGCGCCGCAGGGTCAGGAAGGGCGTGGTGCCGGCCCCCCACAGGGAGTGGAACTCCAGGGCGCGCGGCCCCATCCGCAGGATCGCCGGGCGCGAGTCGTCCCCCCGTCGGACCACGCACACGGCCGTCGAGTGCCCACCGGAGATGCGGATGCGCCGCCACCAGCTGAAGAGGAGCCAGCCCACGAGGGCCAGCACCAGGACGCCGAGGACGACCTCGGCGACGATGAGGGGTTCGGGCACAGGGTCAGGCCGTGAGGGCGCCCGCGTCGACCTTCTCGGCCACCACGGTCACACGGTCGCTGTCCACGGACAGGAAACCGGTGTCGATGGTGACCTCCTGCTTGCCCGATGCGGCGTGGATGCCCACGGTGCCGGACACCAGGGCGCCCAGCAGCGGGGTGTGGCCCGGCATGATGCCGAGCTCGCCGTCGGTGGTGCGGGCCGTCACCATGGTGGCCTCGCCGCTCCACACCTGTCGGTCTGCGGCAACGAGGTCAACAGTCAGGTGGCTCACCGGGTACTCCTGGAGGGTCGGGGGTGGTGGGGTCACATACTACGCGGCTCGGCGGCGTGGGGCGTCAGCCGGCAGCGCGCTCCCGGGGCGTCGCGTCCACCGGCATCGGCGCCAGGGGGTCGGGCGTGGCACCGGTGAGGTCGTTCAGCCAGCGCATCAGGTGGAAGACACCCAGCGCGGCTGCGGTCCCCAGCGCGATGCCGGCGAAGGTCACGTCCCCGAAGACCCAGGTGAAGTCTGCGATGCCGATGATCAGCGCCACCCCGGCGGTCGTCAGGTTGATGGGGTGGGAGAAGTCCACCCGGTTCTCCAACCAGATGCGCACGCCCAGCACGCCGATCATGCCGTAGAGCACCGTGGACACCCCACCCAGCACGCCCGCCGGGATGGTCGCGATGAGGGCGCCCACCTTGGGAGAGAGGCTCAGCACCAGCGCCGCCACGCCCGCCACCAGGTAGGCCGCCGTGGAGTACACCTTGGTGGCAGCCATGACGCCGATGTTCTCCGCATAGGTGGTGGTACCCGAGCCACCGCCCGAGCCGGCCAGCGTGGTGGCCAGGCCGTCGGCCATCAGGGCGCGCCCCATCATCGGGTCCAGGTCCTGCCCCGTCATGGAGGCCACGGACTTCACGTGGCCGACGTTCTCGGCCACCAGCACCACCACCACGGGCACGAACAGCGCGAGCACGGCGACGTCGAAGGTGGGGGCGGTGAACTGCGGCAGGCCCACCCAGTCGGCCTCCCGGGCACCGTTGAGGTCCACCTCGCCGCGGGCAGCCGCCACCGCGTAACCCGCCGCCACGCCGATGAGGATGGACAGGCGCCCCAGCAGCCCCCGCAGGGCCACGGTGGCCAGCACGACGGCCACCAGCGTCAGCAGCGCCGTCACCGGGGCCTTCATGAAGTTGTCCTTGGCGGCCGGCGCCAGGTTCAGTCCGATGAGGGCGACGATGGCGCCGGTGACCAGCGGCGGCATGAGGCGGGAGATCCACTGGTGTCCGGCGAGGTGCACCACCAGGCCGATCACCACCAGTGCCGCCCCGGTGAGCACCACGCCTCCCAGCGCACCGGCCTGCCCGTGGGCGGCCGTGGCGGCACCGAGGGGGGCGATGAACGCGAAGGACGAGCCCAGGTAGCTGGGGATGCGGCCGGCGGTGACCACCAGGAAGAGCAGCGTGCCCAGACCGGAGAAGAACAGGGTGGTGGACGGCGGGAAGCCGGTGAGCAGCGGCACCAGGAAGGTGGCACCGAACATCGCGACCACGTGCTGCGCACCGATGCCCGCGGTGCGCCCCCAGGTCAGACGCTCACGCGGGTGCACCACGGCGCCCGGGGCGATGGTGCGTCCGTCGCCGTGCAGGCGCCAGAAACCGGGCTGGGTCTGGGACATGGGGGCTCCTGGGTGGGGCTGACGGGGGCTGACGGGGGCTGGACGCACGGTCGCGGCGGCCTGGTGCCACGATGGCCTCATGTCGACCACTGACGCCACGCCCGCCGCAGGTTACCCGGACTTCATCGAGGTCTACCCGAACGCGCTCTCGCTGGAGACCTGCCGCGCCATCCGCGAGGCCTTCGAGGCCAGCAGCGCCCAGGCCCCGGGGAGCACCGGGGGTGGGGTCAACCCGGACCTCAAGAAGTCCGTGGACGTCTACATCTCCGACCGGCCGGAGTGGCGCGAGCTCGAGGCCGAGCTGGTGACGGCGGCCAGCCGGTGCCTGGTCCAGTACGTGCGCACCTACCCGCACGTGCTCATCGCGCCGATGGTGTTCCAGCACCAGACGCCGGACGGCACCACCACCCGCATCACCGAGGAGCACGTGCGGGACATGTCCGATGCGGACATCATCGCCATGGCGGGCACCGCCCTGCGCCCCGGCGGCATCAACGTGCAGCGGTACACCGCGGACTCCGGCGGATACCCCTACTGGCACTGCGAGACCATGCCGCGCGACGCCAGCCACGAGACGCTTCACCGCCACTGCCTGTGGACCGTCTACCTCAACGACGACTTCGACGAGGGTGGCACCGAGTTCCTCTACCAGGACCGGCTGGTGGAGCCCCGCACCGGATCACTGCTCATCGCCCCGGCGGCGTTCACCCACACCCACCGGGGCAACATGCCGCGCGGCGCGGACAAGTACATCGCCACCAGCTGGTTCCTGTTCCACCGCAAGTGAGCGGGGCGCCTCCCCCATCGGGCTCGATGGGGGAGGCGCCCCATCGAGCCCCATCGAATACGACGGAGCCCGCCACCCCCGAGGGGTGACGGGCTCCGTCGGTGCCACGCGGCTCAGCCGGCGCGGCGTGGGGTGCTCAGCCGTTCTTCTCCAGCTCGTGCGCCTGACGCTCGACGTCCTCGAGGCCACCACACATGAAGAAGGCCTGCTCCGGCACGTGGTCGTACTCACCGTCGGCGATCTTGGTGAACGCCTCGATGGTCTCCGACAGCGGCACGGTGGAACCCTCGATGCCGGTGAACTGCTTGGCAACGTAGGTGTTCTGCGACAGGAAGCGCTGGATGCGACGGGCACGGTTGACGAGGATCTTGTCCTCCTCGGACAGCTCGTCGATACCCAGGATCGCGATGATGTCCTGCAGCTCCTTGTACTTCTGCAGGATGGACTTCACGCGCGCCGCGGTCTCGTAGTGGTCCTTGGCGATGTAGCGCGGGTCCAGGATGCGGCTGGTGGAGGTCAGCGGGTCCACGGCCGGGTAGATACCCATGGACGCGATCGGGCGGGAGAGCTCGGTCGTGGCGTCCAGGTGGGCGAAGGTCGTGGCCGGGGCCGGGTCGGTGTAGTCGTCAGCCGGCACGTAGATGGCCTGCATCGACGTGATCGAGTGACCGCGGGTCGAGGTGATGCGCTCCTGGAGCACACCCATCTCGTCGGCCAGGGTCGGCTGGTAACCCACGGCGGAGGGCATGCGGCCCAGCAGCGTGGAGACCTCGGAACCGGCCTGCGTGAAGCGGAAGATGTTGTCGATGAAGAGCAGCACGTCCTGCTTCTGCACGTCACGGAAGTACTCCGCCATCGTCAGCGCGGACAGGGCCACGCGCAGGCGGGTGCCCGGCGGCTCGTCCATCTGGCCGAAGACCAGGGCGGTCTGGCCGAGGACGCCGGCCTCCTCCATCTCCACCATGAGGTCGTTGCCCTCACGGGTGCGCTCGCCCACACCGGCGAACACCGACACTCCACCGTGGTCGCGGGCCACACGGGCGATCATCTCCTGGATGAGCACCGTCTTGCCCACACCGGCGCCGCCGAACAGGCCGATCTTTCCACCCTGCACGTAGGGGGTCAGCAGGTCGATGACCTTGATGCCGGTCTCGAACATCTGGGTCTTGGACTCCAGCTTGTCGAAGTCCGGGGCCGGGCGGTGGATGCCCCAGCGCTCGTTGACCTCGAGGGTCTGGCCCTCCTCCAGGTTCAGGCAGTCACCGGTGGCGTTGAAGACCTTGCCCAGAGTGACGTCACCGACCGGCACGCTGATGGGGCCGCCGGTGTCGCGCACCTCGGCACCGCGGACCAGACCGTCGGTGGGCTGCAGCGAGATGGCGCGAACCAGGTTGTCACCGATGTTCTGGGCGACCTCGAGGTTCAGCGTCTTGGACTCCCCCGCCAGGTCGACGTCGACCTTCAGGAGGTTGTAGATGGCCGGCACGGCGTCCGGCGGGAACTCGACGTCGACGACCGGCCCGATGATCCGAGCCAGACGTCCGACGCCGCCGGCCTGCTGGGTGTCGGAGGCGCGCTCCGCGGCGATGGTGGCGTTCATGTGATCCGTTTCCTTCTTGTCCGTCACTGCTCGGTCACTTGGCGTCGGCGAGGGCGGCGGAGCCACCCACGATTTCGCTGATTTCCTGCGTGATGTCGGCCTGACGCGCCTGGTTGGCCAGTCGCGTGTAGTCCTTGATGAGGTCCTCGGCGTTGTCGGTCGCGGACTTCATCGCTCGCTGCCGGGCCGCCAGCTCGGAGGCGGCGGACTGCAGCAACATGTTGTAGATGCGCGAGGAGACGTACTGCGGCAGCAGGGCGTCCAGCACCTCGTCCGCGCTGGGCTCGAAGTCGTACTCCGGCGTCAGGGAGTCCGCACCCGTGGCCGGGGCCTGCCCCTGGCCGGCCTGCTCGACCTCGTCGGCCTCCACGACCTCCAGCGGGAGGAGGCGTGCGGCCGTGACCTCCTGGGTCACCATGTTGACGAAGCGCGTGTAGACCACGTGCACCTCATCGACACCGCCCTCCTCGGTGGGGGTCAGGAAGGCCTCGATGATCGCGTCGGAGATCTCCCGCGCGGCCTCGACGGTCGGGGCGTCGGAGAAACCCGCCCAGTTCTTGACCCAGTCCCGGTTGCGGAAGCGGTAGTAGCCCTCGGACTTGCGGCCCACCAGGTACGGCGCGACCTCCAGCCCCTCCTCGTCCCGCAGCTGCTCGGTGAGGCGGTCGGCGAACTTCATCGGCGCCGACGGGTAGGCACCCGCCAGGCCGCGGTCGGAGGAGATCACCACGACGGCCGCCCGGGTGCGCTGCTCGCGCTCGGTGGTGAGCGGGTGGTCCTCGTTCGAGTTCGTCGCGACGGCCGAGACGGCCTTGGTCAGGGCCCGCGCGTACGGCGAGGTCTCCTCGACCCGCGCGCGCGCCTTGATCACACGCGAGGCAGCGATGAGCTCCATCGCCTTGGTGATCTTCTTGGTCGCCTTGACGGACTTGATGCGTTGGCGGTACTCCCGCTGCCCCGCTGCCATGTCGTTCCGCCTTCCGGTGGTGGTCAGTGCACGTTCTCATCAGTCCCGCCGTGGCGGGTGGCCGCGTCCTGCGCGGCCGCGCCCGATCAGCTCGGGCGGGTCACCCCTCATCGGGGCGGTGCCGGTGGTGCCGGGGAGGGGGTGACCCTCCCCGGCGTCCACTCAGCGCTTGGCCTTGACGATCCGCTCCTGGTTGACGTCGCCGTCCTCCAGCTCGGGGGTGTTCTCGTCAGCCTCGTCGGAGCCCGGACGGATGCCGGCACCCTCGGAGGGGGCGAACTGCTTCTTGAAGGCCTGCATGGAGCTCTCGAGCTCGGCCTCGCCCTCGTCGGAGAGCTTGCCGCTCTCGACGATGGAGGAGAACAGACCGGAGTGCTCGCGGCGCAGGAAGTCCAGGTACTCCGCCTCGAAGCGGCGCACGTCCACCACCGGCACGTCGTCCAGGTGACCGTTGGTACCGGCCCAGACGACCGCCACCTGCTCCTCGACGTTCATCGGCGAGGACTGCGGCTGCTTGAGCAGCTCGACCATGCGCTCACCACGGGCCAGCTGGGCCTTGGAGGCGGCGTCCAGGTCGGAGGCGAACATGGCGAAGGCCTCCATCTCGCGGTACTGCGCCAGGTCGGTACGCAGACGACCGGAGACCGACTTCATGGCCTTGATCTGGGCGGCACCACCGACTCGGGACACCGACACACCCACGTTGATGGCGGGGCGGACACCCGAGTTGAAGAGGTCGGACTCCAGGAAGATCTGGCCGTCGGTGATCGAGATGACGTTCGTCGGGATGTAGGCCGAGATGTCACCGGCCTTGGTCTCGATGATCGGCAGACCGGTCATGGAGCCGGCACCCATCTCGTCGCTCAGCTTGGCGCAACGCTCCAGCAGGCGGCTGTGCAGGTAGAACACGTCACCCGGGTAGGCCTCACGGCCCGGCGGGCGGCGCAGCAGCAGCGACACGGCGCGGTAGGCCTCGGCCTGCTTGCTCAGGTCGTCGAAGACGATCAGCACGTGCTTGCCGTCGTACATCCAGTGCTGGCCCAGGGCCGAGCCGGTGTACGGGGCGAGGTACTTGAAGCCGGCCGCGTCGGAGGCCGGGGCCGCGACGATGGTCGTGTACTCCAGGGCGCCGTTCTCCTCCAGGGTGCGACGCACCTCGGCGATGGTGGAGCCCTTCTGGCCGATCGCCACGTAGATGCAGCGCACCTGCTGGTTGGCGTCGCCGGACTCCCAGTTGCGGCGCTGGTTCAGGATGGTGTCCACCGCGACCGTGGTCTTGCCGGTCTGGCGGTCACCGATGATCAGCTGGCGCTGGCCACGGCCGATCGGCACCATCGAGTCCACGGCCTTGATGCCGGTCTGCATCGGCTCGTGCACCGACTTGCGCTCGACCACGCTGGGGGCCTGCAGCTCGAGCGCGCGACGCTCGGCGGACTGGATCTCGCCCAGGCCGTCGATCGGCTCGCCCAGCGGGTTCACCACGCGGCCGAGGAAGTTGTCGCCCACGGGGACGGACAGGACCTCACCGGTGCGGTGGACCTCCATGCCCTCCTCGATGCCGGCGAAGTCGCCCAGGACGACCACACCGATCTCGTGCACGTCCAGGTTCAGGGCCAGGCCCAGGGTCCCGTCGGCGAACTTCAGCAGCTCGTTCGTCATCGCGGAGGGCAGGCCCTCCACGTGGGCGATGCCGTCACCGGCGTCGCTCACACGGCCCACCTCCTGGCTGGCGGCAGCCTGGGGCTCGTACGACTGGACGAACGAGTCCAGCGCGTCCCGGATCTCCTCGGGACGGATCGACAGCTCCGTCATGATCTCTCCTTGGTGGGCCGCTCGTGGGCCCGGGTCAGTGTCTCGGCCGATGTCTGGGGGGTGCGGGTGGGGACGCTCAGTCGCGTCCGGCCATCCCGTCGCGGGCCTCGGCCAGGCGGCGCGAGACGGTGCCATCGATCACGTCGTCCGCGATCTCGATGCGGACGCCACCGACGACGTCCGGGTCGATGACGGTGTTCAACGTGATGTCACGGCCGTACTGCTGGGCAAGGGCGTTGCGCAGGCGCTCGGCCTGCTCGTCGCTCAGCTCCACCGCGGTGTGGGCCACGGCGGTGAGGCGCTGGGCGCGGGCCGCGGCGATCTCGCGGTAGGCCCGCAGGGCCAGGTCGAAGCGCAGCGACTTGGCACCGGCGACCGACTGGCGCACGAGGCGCAGGGTCTCGGGTGCCACCTTCGAGCCGAGGAGCTTCTCCACCAGGTCGGCCTTCGCCGACCGCTCCACCCGACGGTCGGTCAGCGTGGACCGCAGGTCGGCGTGGTCGGTGAACTGCTGCTCCACGGCGAACAGCTCGTCGGTGACGCGCTGCCCGTTGCCGGACCGCTCTGCGGAGTCGAGGACGGCCTCGACACCCAGGCGGATGATCGCCTCCCCGAGGTCGCCCTCGGTGCGCCAGCGCTGGCCGGCTGCGGCGTGGACGACGGTGCGGGTGGGCTCCGACGCGGACGCGAACACCTTGGCCGCCAGGCCTGCCCGGTCCTCGCCCTCACGGGTGGGGTCGGTCAGCGCCCGCCGCAGCTGTCCACTGTCGCCCAGCACCTCGGCCACGCCGAAGAGCTGGTCGGCCAGGTCCATGCCCGCGGCACCGGAGCCGAGCTGCTGCTCGAGCACCTCGCGGGTGCTGGTGTACGCACCGATCGAAGTCCCCTGCATCAGCGGGCCTTCGTGGTGGTGGTCGCGGAACCGGACTCGAGCTCGCTCAGGAAGCGGTCGACCAGGCCCTTCTGGCGGGTCTCGTCGGTCAGCGACTCACCGACGATGCGGCCGGCCAGGTCGGTCGACAGACGGCCGACCTCACCGCGCAGCTGGACCTGGGCCTGCTGGCGCTCCGAAGCGATCTGCTTCTGGGCGGTCTCCAGGACCCGGGCGGCCTCGGCGTCAGCCTGCTGACGCTTCTCCGCACGGATGGCGTCGCCCTCCTCGCGGGCCTTCTCACGGATGGCGTTCGCCTCCGCGCGGGCCTCGGAGAGCTGCGACTCGTACTTCTGCTGGGCAGCCTTCGCGTCGGCCTCGGCCTGCTCGGCACGGGCCATGCCACCCTCGATGGCGTCGCGGCGCTCGGCGTAGGCCTTCTCCATGGCCGGCACGAAGAACTTGCTGGCCACGTAGTAGACGATGCCGATGGCGATGAGACCGAAGATGAGCTCAGGCAGGTACGGGATGAGCGCATCCATGCCGGAACGTCCGGCGGCGTCCGCAGCCAGCACACTCAGGTTGTGCACGGTGTCTCCTTCAACGGATTCGACAGGGGGTGTGGACCGCCGGGGCGGCCCACGTGGTGACGCGGATCCGTCAGATGGGGAGGATGAAGGTCAGCACGAAGCCCAGGATGGCCAGCGCCTCGGCGATGGCCATACCGAGGATGGCGATCGGCTGCAGGAGCGAGCGGGACTCGGGCTGACGGGCCACACCGTTGATGTAGGCGGCGAAGATCAGGCCGACGGCGATGGCCGGGCCGATGGTGGCGAGACCGTAACCGACGAGGTTCAGCGAGCCTGCTTCCATGGTGTTCCTCTTTCTGTGTGTCCCGTGTGGTCGTTCCACGCGGGGCGGGGTTTCAGTGGGTGGTGCTGTTCAGTTGTACGTCGTGAAGTCTGTGGACGGGCGGGCCCGTCGGGATGACGCGGGGGCGTCAGGCGGCTCAGTGGTCCTCGGAGAGCGAGGCACCGATGTAGCTGGCCGACAGCAGCGTGAACACGTAGGCCTGCAGACCCTGGATCAGGATCTCGAAGAAGGTCATGAGCAGACCCATGATCCACGAGCCGGCGCCGGCGATGGCCAGCAGCGGGCCGGAGTTCACGAGGAACCAGCCACCCATGATGAAGAGCACCAGGGCCATGTGGCCGGCCAGCATGTTGCCGAAGAGTCGCAGCGCCAGGGTCAGCGGCTGGGTGATGGTCTTGGAGACGAACTCCAGCAGGAAGACCAGCGGGACGATGATCTTGGGCAGCCCGGAGGGGACGAAGGTCTTGAGGTAGCCCACGAAGCCGTGCTTGCGGATGCCGACCACGTGGTAGACGACGTAGACGATCAGCGTGAGGACCACCGGGAAGGCCATGGACGCCATGGTCGGCATCTGGACCGGCGGGATGACACCCATCAGGTTGTTCACCAGGATGAAGATGAACAGCGAGAAGAGCAGCGGCACGAACGGCTTGAACTTGTCGCCACCGATGAGGTCACGGGCGATGCCGTTGCGCACGAAGTCGTAGATGCCCTCCGTGACGAACATGCCCTTGCTCGGAACGACCGAGGCGCGCTTGGCAGCCCAGAGCATCCAGGCACACAGGCCCGCGGTGACGAGCAGGGCCACCAGCATCTGCCGGGTGAAGGCGTAGCCGCCCACCTCGAACAGGGGGAGCCAGAAGTCGTTGGTGCTCGGCGAGTGGAAATCGACGTCCGCCAACAAGGCCGGTGCGTGGCTCACGTGTTACTCCTCCACGGGGGTCAGGGGTCCCGACCCCGATCTCGTGCGCCGATGCACGGGGTCAGACGGCGTCGAAGCAGCGATTTCCCAACTCCCACCGGGCTCGGAAACCCCTCGCGGGGAGCCACCTGCAGGCAGGGCGAACCAACGATGCTTCGTCGTTGTCAGGCGTCACCATACCTGAGGATGAGCGTGTACAAGGACAGGCCCGCCCCGGAGAGGATGCAGACCGGCATCAGCCAGTCCCATCCGGTGGCCCACACCAGGAGCCAGCCGATGCCCGCGAAGACCAGGATGCTGGTCAGCAGCGTGGCGAGCACGGCCATGCCGAGGTCGGCGCCTCGGCTGCTGCCGCCGCGCCAGGCCTCCCTCTCCCACGGGTCGTCGGGCTCGTCGTCCCCCACCCACGGGCCCTTGTACTCAGCCACGTGGGTGCTCCTCCACGACCATCGCGTGCCGGCCCGCCACGTAGCCCTGCACCACCCCGGCCTGCCACGCGATGACGGCGATGCCGCCCACCAGCGCGAACACGAAGCCGTCGGGCCACGGCACCAGGAAGACCGCCGCAGCGAAGATGCCGACCTGCAGAAAGAAGACCAGCAGCGCCATCGGCACCACCAGGGCCGGCGCGCCGTCCAGGATGGTGCGCACCATGACCAGTCCCCCGGTGAGCACCACCATCGTCACCAGGCACACCCCGGCGGCGGTGACGGCGCCCTCCGGGCCGCGGGTCCACAGCGCGATGGGCACCGAGACGGCCAGCACCAGCAGGGACGCCAACGGGCCACGCGCCAGCATCAGGCGCCACGGGGAACGGTTCACGGGAGTCCTCCGGTCGGGGTCGCGCGGCGGGGCACCACCCAGGTGACGAGCGAGGCCAGCACCACCAGCGAGAGCAGCAGGACCAGGGCGGCCCACTCGGGCACGTAGTTGAAGGCCAGCACTCCCCCGGCCACGGCCCCGGCCCACAGGTACATGGTCAGCACCGCCGAGCGGTGGGAGTGCCCCAGGCGCAGCAGCTGGTGGTGCAGGTGGCGGGCGTCGGCGTCCCACGGCTTCTGTCCGGCCCGGGTGCGCCGCACCACCGCCAGCACCATGTCCACCAGGGGCACTGCGATCACCGCCACCGGCAGCGCCAGGGGCAGCACCACGGCCGCCGTCTGCGAGGCCCCGCCCACGGCGGCCGGGTCCACGGTGCCGGTCAACGAGATGGTGGCCGCGGCCATGAGCAGTCCCAGCAGCAGCGACCCCGCATCGCCCATGAACAGACGCGAGGGGTGGAAGTTGTGCGGCAGGAATCCCGCGCAGATGCCCACCAGCACGGCGGTGATGAAGGTGGCCGTGGAGAACACGTTGGGCGGGTCGTAGGTGTGGGAGAGCTCGTAGCTCCACACGAAGAAGGCGGCCGAGGCGATGCCCACCATGCCCGCGGCCAGCCCGTCCAGACCGTCCACGAAGTTCACCGCGTTCATGGTGGCCACCACCAGCAGGATGGTGAGCGCCAGCGAGACCGGCCCGGGCAGGATCGTGTAGCCCTGGATGGGCAGGCTCACCAGCGTGACGCCGTATGCGGCCAGCACCGTCGCCGCGGCCAGCTGCCCGCCGAGCTTCAGCGCCCAGTGCAGGTCCCAGCGGTCGTCGGCGGCGCCCAGCAGGCTCACCAGCAGCGCCGCCCAGAGCACCCCCTGGATCTGTGTGTCGCCGAAGATCTGGCTCAGGTACGGCAGGCGCGCCGCCATCAGCGTCGCAGCCAGCAGGCCCGCCAGCATCGCCAGCCCGCCCAAGCGGGGCTTGGGCATCACGTGCACGTCGCGCCCCCGCACCGGGGTGATCGCCCCCGCCCGGATGGCGAACCACCGCACCAACGGCGTGATGGCGAAGGTCGCGGCCCCGGCCATGAGCATGATGAGGAGGTATTCACGCATCGGTGAACACCTCCTGGGATCGGGCAGGGGTCAGCGGCCGCCGCAGCACCTGCGGCGGCCGCTGGTCCCTCAGCGCTTGTATGCGGGGAACTGGGCGGTCAGCTGGTCGACCTGGGCGCGGATCTCGCGGGAGACGGCCGCGTCGCGGTCGGCGTCACCCTCGGTGACGGCCTTGGCGATGAGGTCGGCGATGGTCTGCATCTGCTCGACCCCCATGCCCTGGGTGGTCACCGCAGGGGTGCCCACGCGGACGCCCGAGGCCAGCATCGGCGGTGCCGGGTCGAACGGGATGGTGTTCTTGTTGAGCACCAGGCCGGCGGCGTCGCAGCGGGCCTCGGCGTCCTTGCCCGAGACCCCCAGGCCCTGCAGGTCGTGCAGCGACAGGTGGGTGTCGGTACCACCAGAGATCGGTCGCAGCCCGTGCTCACCCAGCGCGCCCGCGAGCTTCTTGGAGTTCTCCACCACGGCGGCGGCGTACTCCTTGTAGGCGGGCTGCATGCACTCGTGGAAGTTCACGGCCTTGGCGGCGACGGCATGCATGAGGGGGCCACCCTGCATCATCGGGAAGACAGCCTTGTCGATCTTGCTGGCGTGCTCCTCCTTGCACACGATCGCGCCGCCGCGGGGGCCGCGCAGCACCTTGTGCGTGGTGAAGGAGACGACGTCGGCGTGCGGCACCGGCGAGGGGATGACGCCACCGGCCACCAGACCGATGAAGTGCGCGGCGTCCACCCAGAAGATGGCGCCCACCTCGTCGGCGATGGCGCGGAAGCGCTCGAAGTCGATGAGGCGGGGGATGGCCGAGCCGCCCGCGAGGATGATCTTGGGGCGGTGCTCCTTGGCCAGGCGCTCCACCTCGTCGTAGTCGATGTGCTCGGTCTCGGCGTCCACCCCGTAGTGCACGGCGTTGAACCACTTGCCGGAGAAGCTCACCTTGAACCCGTGGGTGAGGTGGCCACCGTGGTCCAGGCTCATGGCCAGGATGGTGTCGCCGGGCTTGGCGAACGCGCCGTAGACGGCCTGGTTGGCCGAGGCGCCCGAGTGGGGCTGCACGTTGGCGTGGTCGGCGCCGAAGAGCTCCTTGGCGCGGGCGATGGCCAGGTTCTCGGCCTTGTCCACCTCGGAGCAGCCACCGTAGTAGCGCTTGCCCGCGTAGCCCTCGGCGTACTTGTTGGAGAGCGTGGACCCCAGGGCCGTCAGGACGGCGGGGCTGGTCTGGTTCTCGCTGGCGATGAGCTGGATGCCGGTGCGCTGGCGCTCGAGCTCCGAGAGCAGGATCGCGGCGATCTGGGGGTCCTGCTGCTCCAGCATGCCGTAGTCCGGCCCGAAGAAGGGGGTCTCACTCATCGTCTGCTCCTGTCGTCGTTGACGGGTGGGTGGGTGCGGTGTCGTCCGCCCCCGGGGCGCCGTGGGCGCGGCCACCGTGCAGCCTACGCGCAGGGGTGTCCTGCACCTCGTGGCCGGCCGTGTCCACGCCCACCACGTCGAACTCCTGGTCCACCGGCACCGCGACGGTGCGCAGCGTGGAGGCCGTGGGCTCGTGCAGCTGGGCCACCCCGTCGTCGTCGACGGCGGACGCCGCGCCGCCGGCCGGGCCCTCTCCCGCACCCTGGTCGCTGGCCCACAGGCTCGTGGCGCCCCGGGAGGGGCTCGCACCGGCACCGGTGGGGCGATCTGGGTGAGCACCCCCATCGGGGGCGAGGTCACCCCCATCGGGGGCGACGTCACCCCCATCGGCCCCGCGCTCGCGCTGCTCCAGCTGGGCGAGCCACGCCTCCTGCTCGGCCTCCTCGCGGCGGCCGGCCTCCTCGTCCTCGTCGTCGATGAGGGGGACGTCGCCCGGGCCGCCCACGGGCGCCTCGCTGGTGGGGCCACCGGCCATCGGGCCACCCTCACCGGCGGGGGCTGCCGTGGTGGGACGACCGGCGGCCTTGAGCTCCTTCTCCAGGGCCTCGCGGTCGGCGGCGGGCTCGGACTCGGCCGGCGAGAGGCGGAGGTGCACGTCGGGGCCGAGCACCTCCTCCAGGCGCTCCACCGACAGGGCGCCGAGGCGCAGGATGACGGGGCTGGGGCGGGTGCAGTCCAGGATCGTGGAGGGGCGGTTGCCCGGGGTGGGACCGCCGTCCAGGTAGACCTCCACGGCCGAGCCGAGCTGGGTGGCGGCCTCGAGCACCGTGGTGGCGGCGGGCTGCCCGGTGACGTTGGCGCTGGTGACGGCGAGGGGGCCGGTGCGGGTCAGCAGGCGCAGCGCCAGGTCGTGGTCCGGCATGCGCAGGGCCACGGTGCCGTTGGTCTCGCCGAGGTCCCACTGCAGGGAGGCCTGGGCCTGCACCACCACGGTGAGCGGACCGGGCCACAGCTCGCGGATGAGGCCCTTCACGTAGGGCTGCAGGGAGGTCGCCAGGCCGTCCACCGTGCGCACCGAGGGCACCAGGACCGGCGGCGGCATGGCGGCGGTGCGCTGCTTGGCGGCCAGCACGTTCGGCACGCCCTCGGGGTGGAAGGGGTCGGCGGCCACGCCGTAGACGGTGTCGGTGGGCATCACGATGACGCGTCCCTCGCCGAGCGCCTCGGTCGCGGCGTCGAACGCCTCGTCACGCTGCTCGTCCGTGGGGTCGGTGCAGTCGAACACCGGGCTCATGCCTGTCCTCCTGTGTGGGCTCGGGGCAGTCTTTCACGCGCCGAGGGTGCTGGCCGCGCCTCGCCCGGGGCGATGGGGTGAGCCCCGCCCGGGTGCGAGGATCGGCCCATGACCCCCGAGCCCCGCGAGAGCACGCCCGACCCACGCTGGACCGACCGGGTGCTCGGCGAGGCCGAGGTGCGCGAGGCCGCCCTGGACTCCGCCCACCTGGTGCGCTGCACCCTGGAGGAGCTCGACCTGCGCGGCACCGAGCTCTCGGGCACCACCTTCGAGGACTGCACGGCCACCGGCAGCCGGTTCGACCGCGCCACGGCCGACGGCATCACCATCACCGGCGGCACCTGGGCCGGCACCCGCTGGGAGGGCGCCGACCTGTGCGACGCCCGGTTCGATGCGGTGGACCTCACCAACGCCGTGGCCGACAACGCCCTGCTCACCGGGGCCACCTTCTCCGGCTGCCGCCTCAGCGGGGCCAGCCTGCGCGAGACGCGGGGCATGGGCTTCACCCTGGCCGGGGGGACGGCGTTCGCCATCGACCTGACCGGGGCCGGCCTGTCCGGCAACGCCTTCGACGGCACCCGGCTGACCGATGCGGTGCTCCGCGGCACCGACCTGCGCGGCGCCACCTTCGACGGGTGCGACCTGCTGGGCGTGGACATCGAGCGCGCCGACCTGGCCGGTGCGGACCTCCGCGCTGCGGGGCTGCCGGAGGACCTGCCGCTCACGGCCCTGAGTGGCGCTGTGCTGACGCCGGGGCAGCTCGCCCGGTTGGCCGCGGCCCAGTGGGGCGTGGTCGTCGCCGAGGCCTGACTCAGCCGCGGCCGGGCCAGTGGGCCTCCACCACGCGGGGGCGGCCGGCGAGGTCGTGGTGGTCGGCCACCTGGTCGTAGCCCAGCCCCGCCAGGGCCGCCGGCAGGGACTCCCCTTGGCTGTCGTCGTGCTCCATCAGCAACCAGCCCCCGGGCCGCAAGAGGCTCCGCGCGTGGCGGGCCAGCTGCAGCGGCAGGGCCAGCCCGTCCTCGGAGCCGCCGTACAGGGCGGCGGCCGGGTCGTGTTCGCGGGCCTCGGGCTCCAGCGGCTCCACCCCCTGCGGCACGTAGGGCGGATTGCTCACCACGAGGTCCACCTGCCCCTCGCGGTCGACGAACTCCTCCCGCGCATCACTCACCCTGAGGTCGACGGTCACCCCGGTTGCGTCGATGTTCCGCTCGGCGTACTCGGCCGCGCGGGGGTCGCGCTCCACCGCCCGCAGCACCGTGCCGGGCACGGCATCCCCCGCGGCCGCCCGGTCGCCCAGCCGCCCCGCCAGGCCCAGCACCACCGCCCCACTGCCGGCGCAGAGGTCCACCACCTCGACCTGCGCCTCAGGGCCAGCCCCGCCCGCAAGCCACAGCACTCGCGCGACCGCCCGCTCCACCAACAGCTCGGTCTCCGGCCGCGGCACGAACACCCCCGGGCCCACCTCCAGCTCCACGCCCGCGAACCACGCCGCGCCAGTGATGTGCTGCAGCGGCTCCCGGGCCTCGCGCCGCACCACCGCCGCCTCGAACCGCTCGGCGCGGGGGTCGTCCGCGGCCAGCTCGTGCCCCAGCAGCACCCGCCGGTGCAGCTCACCCGGCTCGCAGTCCACCACGTGTGCCAACAGCACCGCCGCGTCGGCCGCGGGACTGAGACACCCCGCATCGGACAGGCGGGCGGTGGCGCTGCGCAGCAGGGTGCCCAGGGCAACCGGCTCCACGGCTCAGCCCTCCCCCGCCAGCAGCTGCGCCTCGTGGTCGGCCACCAGCGAGTCGATCACCGCGTCGAGGTCTCCGTCCAGCACCGCCGGCAGGTTGTGCGCCTTGTACCCCGTGCGGTGGTCGCTCACGCGGCTCTCGGGGAAGTTGTAGGTCCGTACCCGCTCGCTGCGGTCCACCGTCCGCACCTGCGCACGCCGCGCCTGTGAGACCTCGGCCTCGGCCTCCTCCAGCGCCATGCGCCGCAGCCGCGAGGCGAGCACCCGCATCGCGGCCTCCTTGTTCTGCAGCTGCGACTTCTCGTTCTGGCAGGTCACCACCACACCGGTGGGCAGGTGGGTGAGGCGCACGGCCGAGTCGGTGGTGTTCACGCTCTGCCCGCCGGGCCCCGAGCTGCGGTACACGTCCACCTTCAGGTCCGCCGCGGCGATCTCCACCTCGCCGGGGTCGTCCACCTCCGGCAGCACCAGCACGCCCACTGCGGAGGTGTGGATGCGCCCCTGCGACTCGGTCACCGGCACCCGCTGCACCCGGTGCACTCCCCCCTCGAACTTCAGCCGCGCCCACGGCGCCTCGCCGGGCTCGCCGGCCGACCGGGCGCGGATGGCCACCCGGGCATCCTTCACCCCGCCCAGGTCCGATGCGGTGGACTCCAGCACCGTGGCCGCCCACCCCCGCCGCTCGGCGTGGCGCAGGTACATGCGCACCAGCTCGCCGGCGAAGAGCGCGGACTCCTGACCGCCCTCCCCCGCCTTGACCTCCAGGATCACGTCGCGGTCGTCGTCGGGGTCGCGCGGCACCAGGGCACGGGTGAGGGCCTCCTGCGCCTCCTCGAGCTCGTGGGCCAGGGCCGGCAGCTCGGCGGCGAACTCGGGCTCCTCGTCCGCCAGCTCGCGGGCTGCGGCGAGGTCCTGCTCGGCGGCGTCGCGGCGGGCCGCGGCGCGGGCCACGGGCTCCAGGGCCGCGTACCCCCGGGCGGCGGCGCGGAAGCGTACGGGGTCGGCCACCACCTCGGGGCGGGCCATCTCGGCCTCCAGCCGGGCGTGTTCGGCCAGGGCCTCGGCCAGTGCCTCACTCATCCTGACGTCCTCCTGCAGACATGATGATGGCCGGGCACCCCCGTGGGGTACCCGGCCATGACCAGATGTCTCAGTTGCCGGCCTTGTTGCCGTAGCGCTGCTGGAAGCGGGCCACGCGACCACCGGTGTCCAGGATCTTCTGCTTGCCGGTGTAGAAGGGGTGGCACTGGCTGCACACGTCCACGCTCATGCGGCCGCCCTCGGCGGTGCTGCGGGTCGTGAAGGTGCTGCCGCAGGTGCACACGACCTCGGTGGTGTCATACGCGGGGTGAATGTCCTTGCGCATGGTCTCTCCTCGTTCAGGTGGGATGTCCGGGTCGTCCGCGTGCCCGTGTGGACGGATCGCCGCGTGCCCGGGGTGCAGCACCTGATGGAGGGGCGCTGCAGCTGGCGTGACGTGAACCGGACGCAACGGGCCATTCTGCCACCACCGCGCCGTGGCGCCAAACGCGCCGTCGGGTGACTGCCCGCCCCTCGATGCGGGACGCGTCCACCCGAGGGCCCATGCCTCGCGGACGTGACGCAAACTACAGTTCCGGCATGTTCGATTTCCTCCGAGATTCCCAGTGGTTGTGGTGGCTCGGTGCCGCCCTCGCCCTCGGCGCCGTGGAGATGATCACGCTCGACTTCATGTTCCTGATGCTGGCCATCGGCGCCCTGGTGGCCATGGTGCTGGCGGCGATGGGGCTCGGCTTCACCGGCCAGGTGGTCACCTTCGCCCTGGCCTCCCTGCTGCTGCTGTTCCTGGTGCGCCCGGTGCTGAAGCGCCGCCTGCTGGAGAACACGCCGCTGGCCGTCACCAACGCCGCCGCTCTCAAGGGGCGCGACGCCCTGGTGACCGAGCCGGTCACCGAGCTGGCCGGCACCGTGAAGCTCGCCGGTGAGACCTGGACCGCGCGCCCGCAGTGGGACGGCGAGACCTTCGCCATCGGCGAGAAGGTGCGCGTCGCCCGCATCGAGGGTGCGACCGCCCGCATCGAGCGACTGACGGCCTGATCCCCGCCTGACCCCTCCCCCTGAACAGACCTGACCCGAACCGATCCGTCCCCGAGGAGGAGACGTGCCCGAAGCCATCACAGCAGTGGTCCTGATACTGCTGCTCCTGTTCGTCGTCATCGTGCTGGTGCGCTCGATCATGATCGTGCCGCAGGCCACCGCGGTGATCGTGGAGCGCCTGGGCCGCTACAGCAAGACGCTGGACGCCGGCCTGAACCTGCTGATCCCGTTCATCGACAAGTCGCGCGCCCGCGTCGACCTGCGTGAGCAGGTCGTCAGCTTCCCGCCGCAGCCGGTGATCACCAGCGACAACCTGGTGGTCTCCATCGACACCGTCATCTACTTCCAGGTCACCGACCCGAAGGCCGCCACCTACGAGATCGCCAACTACATCTCGGGTATCGAGCAGCTCACGGTCACCACGCTGCGAAACGTCATCGGTTCGCTGGACCTGGAGCAGACCCTGACCAGCCGCGACCAGATCAACGGCCGCCTGCGCGGCGTGCTGGACGAGGCCACCGGCCGCTGGGGCATCCGCGTGAACCGCGTGGAGCTGAAGGCCATCGACCCGCCGCCCAGCGTGCAGGACTCCATGGAGAAGCAGATGCGCGCCGAGCGTGACCGTCGTGCGGCCATCCTGAACGCCGAGGGTGTGAAGCAGTCGCAGATCCTCACGGCCGAGGGTGAGAAGCAGGCAGCCATCCTCACCGCCGAGGGTGACGCGCAGGCCTCCGTGCTGCGCGCCCAAGGTGAGTCGCGCGCCATCATGCAGGTGTTCGACGCGATCCACCGCGGCAACCCGAACAGCAAGGTCTTCGCCTACCAGTACCTGCAGGCGCTGCCGAAGATCTCCGAGGGCGAGGCGAACAAGATGTTCTTCTTCCCCAGCGAGATCACCGACGCCCTCAAGGGTGTGGGTGGCGTGCTCGGCGGCCAGTCGGGCATGGACTCCTCGGGCGATGCGGTGCGCGAG
Source organism: Kytococcus sedentarius (assembly GCF_041937525.1). GTDB lineage: Bacteria > Actinomycetota > Actinomycetes > Actinomycetales > Dermatophilaceae > Kytococcus > Kytococcus sedentarius_A. Next base: position 330,398 of record NZ_CP169391.1, on the reverse strand, counting down.
CAGAACACCATCGGCGAGCCGATGAAGCTCGACATCGAGGAGACCAACCTGGAGGACCCGGCCGAGGCGCTGCGCAAGGCGCGTGCCGAGGCCCGTGGCGCCACCGACGAGGTGGCCGACTCCGCCACCGCGCGCCGCGGTTCCGCTGCGGGCATGGGCGGTCTGGGCGGTGCCACTCCCGCGGGTGGCTCGGCCATCCAGAGCAACCCGGGTCTGGACACGCACGCGGACGACGAGCCGCGTCGCAACTCCCCGATGCGGGACGACCAGGCCGGCGGTGAGCCCGGCGGCCAGGGCCTGCCGGGTCAGGGTGGTCCGGAGGACCGACCGCAGGTCTGATCCGTCGGTGCCCACCGGCATCGATGAGGGGGCCTCTCCGCGCGTGCGGAGGGGCCCCCTTCGTCGTGCCCGCCCGGGCGGGTGGCCGGTCAGCGCGTGGCGTCGCCCAGCGGCGTGTTCCCCGCCGGCACCCGCTCCGATGCGGGGACCGGGCCGGGCGCCGTGCCGGCGCCGAAGGGCGAGCCGCCCAGCTCCTCGCGGCCGTGGGCCTCCAGCAGCCAGCCCATGTCCGGACCGACGGGCACCACACCGGTGGGGTTCACCTCACGGTGCACCTCGTAGTAGTGCTGCTTGATCTGCACGAAGTCCGTGGTGTCGCCGAAACCGGGGGTCTGGAACAGGTCGCGCAGGTAGGCCGAGAGCACCGGCATGGCCCGCAGCGTGGAGCGGTTGCACTTGAAGTGGCCCTGGTAGACGGGGTCGAAGCGCACCAGGGTGGTGAACAGGCGGATGTCCGCCTCGGTGATGTGGTCCCCCACCAGGTAGCGGCGGTCGGCCAGGTGCTCCTCCAGCCAGTCCAGAGCCGTCCAGAGGCGCTCGTAGGCGGCCTCGTAGGACTCCTGGTCACCGGCGAAGCCACAGCGGTACACACCGTTGTTCACCTCGGTGTAGATGCGCCGCATGATGGGGTCCATCTCCGCGCGCAGCGCCTCGGGGTACAGGTCCGGCGCCCCCTCGCGGTGGTGCTCGACCCACTCGCTGGAGAAGTCCAGGGTGAGCTGGGCGAAGTCGTTGGTCACCACCTGGCCGGAGGACTCCTCCACCATGGCCGGGACGGTGATGCCCAGCGGGTAGTCGGCCACCCGCGCGTTGTAGCACTCCCGCAGGCGGTGGACGCCGAGCACGGGGTCCACGCCCCCCTCATCGAGGTTGAAGTTCCACGAGGCCTCGCCGTGCACGGGGTGCGCCAGGCCCAGGGAGATGACCCCCTCCAGGCCCAGGAGGCGGCGCACGATGACGGTGCGGTGCGCCCACGGGCAGGCCCGCGCTGCCACCAGCCGGTACCGATGCGGTTCCACCGGCCAGATCATCTCCCCCACCGTCTCGCCGGTGGGCCCGGGAGTCGGGGCGTCACGCGTGATGCGGTCGGTGATGTAGCGAGTGTCTCGTTCGAAGGCGCCCTCGGTGGACGCGTTGCGGGCCGGGGCCTCATCCGTGGTCATGTGTCCACGGTAGGCCCCGGCCCGGTGCGAGGGGTGAGGCGGGCTCACCCCATCGAGAAGGAGGTCAGTCCTCCTCGTCCTCCAGCTTGATCGAGGAGGTCTGCTGCACCTGCATGAGGAACTCACCGTTGCTGCCGGTCTTGCGCATGCGGTCCAGCAGCAGCTCGATGGAGGCCTGGCTGTCCAGCGCGGAGAGCACGCGGCGCAGCTTCCAGACCACCTTGAGCTCCTCGGCGGAGAGCAGGATCTCCTCCTTGCGGGTGCCCGAGGCATTGACGTCCACGGCCGGGAAGATGCGGCGGTCGGCCAGCTGGCGCGAGAGACGCAGCTCCATGTTTCCGGTGCCCTTGAACTCCTCGAAGATGACCTCATCCATCTTGGACCCGGTCTCCACCAGCGCGGTGGCGAGGATGGTGAGCGAGCCACCGTTCTCGATGTTGCGCGCGGCGCCGAAGAAGCGCTTGGGCGGGTACAGCGCCGAGGAGTCCACACCACCGGAGAGGATGCGGCCCGAGGCCGGCGCGGCGATGTTGTAGGCGCGGCCCAGACGGGTGATGGAGTCCAGCAGCACCACCACGTCCTGACCCATCTCCACCAGACGCTTGGCGCGCTCGATGGCGAGCTCGGCCACGATGGTGTGGTCGTCCGCCGGGCGGTCGAAGGTGGAGGCGATGACCTCGCCGGCCACCGTGCGCTGCATGTCGGTGACCTCCTCGGGACGCTCGTCCACCAGGACGATCATGAGGTGCGCCTCGGGGTTGTTCTCCGTGATGGCGTTGGCGATGGCCTGCAGGATCATCGTCTTGCCGGCCTTCGGCGGGGCCACGATGAGGCCACGCTGGCCCTTGCCGATGGGCGCCACCAGGTCGATCACCCGGTTGGTGTAGTTCTTCTGGCCGTTCTCCAGGCGCATGCGCTGCTGCGGGTACAGCGGCGTGAGCTTGCCGAACTCCACGCGACGGCGGGCGTCGTCGGGGTTCATGCCGTTCACCTGGTCGACCTTCACCAGGGCGTTGAACTTGTTCTTGTTCGCCTTCTGGTTGCGGCGGCCCTGCTGCGGGGTGGGGGTCGACATGTCGTCGTCCAGGTCGTGGCGCGGCTTGATGCGGCCCACCACGGCGTCGCCCTTGCGCAGACCGTGGCGCTTGATCATCTGCATGGGCACGTAGACGTCGCTCGGGCCGGGCAGGTAGCCGGTGGTGCGCACGAAGCCGTAGGAGTCGAGCACGTCCAGGATGCCGGCGATGGGCACCAGGTCGGGCTCGTCGCCCTGGCCGCGGTGCTGGTTGTCGCGGTCCTGGCCGCCACGGTTCTGCTGGTCGCCGCGGCCCTGGCCACGGTCCTGACCGCCGCGGTTCTGCTGGCCGCCCTGCTGGTCGTCATCACCGCGGTTGCGGCCGCGGTTGCGACGGTTGCGGCGGCTGCGGCGGCGGCCACCCCGCTCGTCGTCCTCGTCGTCACCGCCACGGTCCGGGCCGTTGTTGCCCTGGTTGTTCTGGCGGCGGTCGTCCTGCTGGCGGTCGTCCTGCTGGCGGTCGTCCTGCTGACGGTCACGGCCGGACTGGTCCTGCTGGCGGCCGCGGTCGTTGCGGTCGTCGTCCTCCTGACCACCCTGCTGGCCCTGCTGCTCGTCCTGGTCCGACTCGCCACGGGTGCGGCCGCCACGGCGACCACGACGGGTGCGGCCGGAGCCACCCTCGTTGTCGTCACCCTCATCGGAGGAGGTCTGGGGACCGCGGGTCTGCGGCGCGTCCTGCACGTCCTCGGGGGTGGAGGCGGCGGCGTTGTCGGGGGTGCTCTCCGGGGTGGTGCCGGCAGCGGGCGCCCCCTCATCGCTGCTGGCACGGCCACGCTGCCCGCGCGGGGCGGCCTGCTCGGCGCCCCCGTCCTGGGCTGCGCCGGCGGTGGCCGGAGCGCTGGTGGTGGGCCGGGCGGACCCGGCGTCCACGCGCGCCTGGCGGATCTCGGCCACCAGGTCCCCCTTGCGCTTCTTGGTGGTGTCGATGCCCATGCTGGCGGCCAACTCCTGGAGCTCGGCCAGGCGAAGGGCGCTCAGGGCCGTCGAACGCTTGGGGCTCTCGGCCGGCTGGGTCATGTCAGTCATGCATGTCCTTCCAACCTGCGCCAGAGGGGCGCAGAGGTGATGGATGTCGGCGCGACCGCAGGCGCGCCGGTGGCGGCGACGAGGGTCGTGCTCGGTTACTGGCCGAAGAGGATCCCGTGGTGGCGACTGGTCCGTGCAACCGGGTTCGTCATCACATTCGGATCAGGCCCATGCGACTGCGTGGGATCCGCGGGACGACCCTCAGGCCGGGAGATGCCGGGTGGAACGAGTGTTCCTGCCGACGGCCGTCACACTATCACCGGGGATGCGGGGGCGGTGCACCCCATTTGTCGGCGTGGCCCCGGGGGGACGCGTGCGCCGCGCCGGGCCGGGGCGCGCCCCGGCCCGGCGGCCGGCTCACATGCGCTCGGGTGCGGAGACCCCCAGCAGGTCGAGCCCGCGGCGCAGCACCACGCCGGTGGCGTCGTTCAGCCACAGGCGGCTGCGGTGCAGGTCGGTGACCTCCTCGCCGTCACGGGGGCGCACGCGGCAGGCGTCGTACCACTTGTGGAAGGCGCCGGCCAGGCCCTCCAGGTAGCGGGCCACCCGGTGCGGCTCGCGCAGCTCCGCGGCCTGGGCCACCACGCGCGGGAAGTCACCCAGGGCGGCCAGCAGGGTCGCCTCGGTGGGGTCACTGAGGAGGGCGGGGTCGAAGCCGTCGGCGCGGCTCACCCCATCGGCGGCGGCGAGGCGGGCGACGTTCGCGGTGCGCGCGTGGGCGTACTGCACGTAGAAGACCGGGTTGTCGTTGGTCTGCTTGCGCAGCTCCTCGCCGTCGAGCTCCAGCGGGGTGTCCGCCGGGTAGCGGCCCAGGGAGTAGCGGATGGCGTCGGCGCCGATCCACTCGAGCATGTCCTTGAGGTCCACCACGTTGCCAGCGCGCTTGCTCAGGCGGGCACCGTTGATGGAGATGAGCTGGCCGATGCGGACCTCGATGTTCTGCTCCGGGTCGTCACCGGCGGCGGCGCTGATGGCCTTGAGGCGGTTGATGTAGCCGTGGTGGTCGGCGCCGAGCAGGTAGATCTTCTCGGTGAAGCCGCGGTCCTTCTTGTCCAGGTAGTAGGCGGCGTCGGCGGCGAAGTAGGTGGGCTCGCCGTTGGCGCGGATGAGCACGCGGTCCTTGTCGTCGGTGAAGTCCGTGGTGCGCAGCCAGACGGCACCGCCCTCGTCGTACACGTGGCCCTGCTCGCGGAGGCGGTCCACGGCCTGCTCCACGGCGCCGCGGGAGTGCAGGTCGGCCTCGGAGAACCACACGTCGAAGTGCACCCCGAAGGCGTCGAGCGTGTCCTTGATCTGCTGCAGCATCAGCGGGTAGCCCAGTTCCCGGGCGGCCGTGGTGCCCTCGTCCTGCGGGAGGTCCGCCAGGTCGGGGCGCTGCTCCAGGGCGGCGGCGCCGAGCTCCTGCATGTACTCGCCCGGGTAGCCGCCCTCCGGGGTGGGCTCGCCCTTGGCGGCGGCCAGCACGCTGGCGCCGAACTTGTCCATCTGGGCGCCGGCGTCGTTGATGTAGTACTCGGCGGTGACGTCGGCGCCGCTGGCGGTGAGGAGCCGCCGCATCGAGTCACCCAGGGCGGCCCAGCGGGTGTGGCCCACGTGCAGGTGGCCGGTGGGGTTGGCGGAGATGAACTCCAGGTTGATGGTGTGGCCGGCGAGCGCCTCGTTGTCGCCGTAGGTGTCGGCGGACTCCACGATGGAGCGGGCCAGCTCGCCGGCGCTGGCCGCATTGAGGGTGATGTTGAGGAAGCCGGGGCCGGCGATGTCGACGGCGGCCACCCCCTCGGCCTCGCGGAGGCGGGCGGCGACGATCTCGGCGAACTCGCGCGGGTTCATGCCGGCCTTCTTGGCCAGCTGGAGGGCGATGTTGCTGGCCCAGTCGCCGTGGTTGCGGTCCTTGGGTCGCTCCACGCGCACCTCAGCCGGGATGTCGACGGTGACCTGACCGTCGGCGACGGCCGCCTCGAGGGC